>WQYW01000196.1 GCA_009781045.1 Alphaproteobacteria bacterium | reverse complement strand
GCCGCCAGCCCCCACACGACCACGTACGGCGCCTGCAGCTCAAGCGTCGCCGCCACCACCGGAGCCGCCGCCGCCAGCATGATGATGATCATGGTCATGGTCCCAGCCGCCGCCGCCGCCACCGCCGCCAGAACCGCCGCCACCACCGGAGCCGCCGCCACCGCCAGAACCGCCGCCGCCGCCACCGCCAGCATGATGATCATGGTCATGGTCCCAGCCGCCACCGCCGCCGCCACCAGAACCGCCGCCACCACAATTGTGATCGCAGTCGCCACTATGGCCACGACGCAGGGTGTAGTCTCTTCCACCGCGGCCACCATGTTCCTCGCCGCAACTGCCGCAACCACCATGGTCTTTTTCAGAATGCCCGCCGCAACTGCCGCAGCCACTCGGCTGCGGCTGCGGCTGCACGCAGGTCCCGCATGCATTTGCCGCGCCGCTATAGAAAAATACCGACATTGCAATAACTGACGCCGCCCCAAGCAAAACCCGCTTCATCTTATTTACTCCGACGCAACTTTAACTCGCTGGCGACACAACTTTTGGTAACACGCAAAAACCGGGGTGGTGTCGCAGGACAACCTCTGGATGGTTATTAAATGCTTTGGCGCGGTCTCGCACTAAATAGATCAAAAAATCGACACAAATTCGACCGAATGTTGCTGCCACAACACAACGCCGGAACTCGGGGCGCTATTTTGTGTGGTTTATTTGCCACGCTGCGCCTTGGAGATCCAGATATTTTTAGATAAGCATCTCAGTTATTTAGTATTTTTCCGCCCACGGCGATTCGCGATAATTCCGCGACCCCGGACCAGGTTCCCCGCCCCCCACGGCGATTTATGGCTTTTTTGAGTCGGTCTCCGGTTGATTGAAGCAATATTGCATGGTCCATCCCATGAAAATGGTGGCAGCCACGGGCGCCGGGATGGTTAAGGGGCGGCACCCAGAGGTAGTGTCGGCGCAACGGTTGCCGGACACATCCCGAATCGTGCCCGTCCGGGTTGTCGTGCGCCAGGTCTGCAGCACCCATCTGGCGCGCTCCCCAGGGGAAGAAGATTGTCGCGCTGCCGTTCCTTGTGGCGTCTGCGGATTTTCAATGACTGAAATGCCCGCCTCACGCGATGAGGTGCAGGACACGGAGTTTCATTGTCCGTGCGAGATCTCGCTGCAGACACAACACCTTGATTATCTGAAGAGTTTCCCGCCAGCGCGCCCGCCGCGCCTCCTGGACGAAACACGGTCCCTGGGGTGCCGCCAGAGCCTCCTCTGGCGGCAGTTTCCTCCTGGTTCCACACCGGCGTACCGCCGACCCCCCCTGGATGAAACGCGGTCCCTGGGGCACGCCGGCCATCCGCGCAGTTTCTTTCTGGAATTGTTGTCCAATGGCGGCGAATCTGAACCCGCGGCTCTGATGTGCGCATACCGCCGAATCGCGCAGGCGCGATCTCCCTCACAAGCGCGCCGCCTGTTCCCGCAGCCGTCGCAGATTCGACCCTGACGAAACCTCCTTCGCCGCTCCGCTTGCGCAAATCAGGGCGCAAGGTCGTCCCATCACGGATATCTGAATTCCGCCGGCTGCCGGGGAATGAACCCCCAGTGCCGCATCCATGCTGCAGTCGATCGCCGCCAGGAGCTGCCTACTCTCGACAACGACGCCTCCTCAAAGTATCGCCGTCCGCGGGACCGCTGGCGCCCCCTGCAGCGCCCGATTCGGCCGACGAGATCCGCGATAGAAGCCGAAGGTGCGCCAGTTATCCGAACCGGGAAGACCAATAAAAGGAGCCGTTCCCGGAAAGAGCTGGTCCTGTTCCACGATTACCTGGACGATACCGGGGTTGACGATTTCAAGCGCATGAAAAACGACCATACCTGCAAATACATGAGGTTTGCGCAGACCAAGGCCGAGGTCGATAGGCGTGAAGCCGCAATCAGAAAGTACGCCGACATATGATAGAGCAAATCGAATACATGGACGCACTCGGGTTCTTCCTCGGCAACAAAGCATTGAAAGAACACGTCACGATCACAGAGAATGGGATCTGGTACGCGTATAAGGAGCGAGGTGAGATAAAGGGAATTGCGTCAACGCTTCAGTTGGGACAATGGACGCGTATCAAGAGCCTGTTTGTTGCCAAGAAATGTCGCAGGCGCGGCGTCGCAACTGCTCTTGTGAAGAAGCTGTCTAAAAACTCTCAGTGCTCAACTTTCGCTTTTGATTCGTCGAAAACAACATTTGAACGCTGTGGTTTTGCGGTCGTGTCGCGCGGCAAGAACAAGGTATGGTTCATGAGAAAAGAGATATGAAATCCCCCGTCTATAGCGTTCGCGCGGTGCCGATCGAAAAGATTCGTGCCAACGCATACAATCCGAACGCCGTGACTCCGCCAGAGATGAAGCTCTTGGAGCTTTTCGATCTGAGCCGATGGATAGCACGGCGCACCCGGCTCCCCTCCCTGGCTCTGCCTTTTTGCCGCGCGTCACGCCGCGCTGCCGCCGCGTCAGCCGGGGTTACAGAATTACAGAGGAGTTGCAGCGAGAGTTCGCCAAACCCGCGTCCCCCGCCGACCCTCGCGGACGAAATCCGCGCCTGCGCCCTGCAGGTCCTTGCAGCAGGACCGGCGTCCCGCTGGCACCTGCTGCCGCAAGCCTCTCAGGCAAAGGGCAATGGCCCTGGGGACAGAACCCACCATCTTGAGGCTGGCATTTCGTCCCCCGTGACCGTCCCGGCCGGGACGGTGCTCGACCGCCGCATCTCCTCGAGCCGGCTTTCCCGATCCGCGACCAGCCTGCGCCCCTGACGCCTCCCCGTTGACGACACCGACCCAATGACCGGGGATGCCAGCCGCCAACCATACCGCCACAACTGCACACGCCGGAGACAGGCTGAATCCCGTCTGCCGCTCATCCTGAATTTTCGCGCGGACCTTCTTCACAGGGTTCGGCGACATCGCCCCGGCAGGTCCAGCTGGCTGCCCCCGGCGCCCCCGGCTGGAGCAATGACAGGCTCACCCCGCCAGCGGTTGGCTGTCTCCGCCTCGGCCCAGGCCTTTCAGGAGCCCACCCGGCAAAAAAAAGTTTCAAAAGGGATCGGCATGACTTCCTTCCCGGATCCACATCTGCCTCTCACCCTCAGCCGGTGGCGTCTTCAATGAGCGCGATCTCCTCGGCGGTCAACTCGTGCAGGCGATAGATCCTCTCATTGACCCGCGCTTCAAGCACAGCGATTTCGGCCTCACTGGCGGCGATCCTCTTCTGGAGGCGGATCACATCCCCCATGACATGACTGTCAGCCGCAGGGCTGACGCGGCGCAGCAGCCCCGCCAGCTTCCTGCCGGTCATTTTTTTGGTCACCTCGGTGCAGCTGGCCAGAACCGACCACTGCGCCAGCAAAAACCCGGCCTCCCTGCGGGGTGGGAAAATTCCCCTCACCGCAGCCACGCCGTCAATCAGAAAGCGCAATTCCCCCCGCACCAGTTCAGCCGAAAGCGCGACCCCGGGTCTGAGATACTCGCCCAGGGCGCTGTGGCGCGCCGCGGTTTCACGGGCGAGGCGTTCCGTCGCCCACCGGCGTCGTTCCGCTCCCGCCAGGCGTCTGGGGGCATTTTCGATCAAATCATCCAGACCTGGCAAGTCGGGGAACAGCCATCGCTCGGGCAACGTCCGGCCCCCGACAGAGCCAGGACGTGCCGCAATGTCCTGCAATGCCGCCCTGCGTTCATCATGAAGGGCCTGCAACCGCTCCCCATCCCGCGCCAGCGCCGCCCGGTCGGCGGCTGACGTCTTCGGAATCGGCAGATAGCAAATGAACTGCCGGTTTGCCTCGAAATAGTTGTTGTCCTTGGGTTTTGCGGTTTTGCGGAAGCAGAAGTTGCACGCCTTGCTGTTGAGGACCGCAAGGAGCGCCCAAAGCGGGAAGTCCGGACCCGGCACAATGCCGTTGACACGGACGTTGTTGATGTAAAATGCCCCTGCGCTGTCGGCGCAGACCGACATGGAACGAACGGTCTGGGCCACCAGCAGCTTGACGGTTTCCTGGATGGCGATGTTCTGGCTCCGGCCGAACTGGTACCACTGGTCGTTGTCGAATCTCCCGTTCTCCCGTGACCGCAGCTCCCGCTCGTGGGCCCGCAGATAGGCCCAGGCATTTGGGAAGTTCCGTGCCATTTCCTGTGCGGAAAGAAGGGTCGCTGCCTCGCCTGAGACCGCATAGGGAAACAGCAGACAGCTCGTCGTATCCGGTGTCTGATAGCGATTGGCGTGTTCGCCGGAGGCCAGCGGCCTCATGATGGCGTCCTCGATTTTGACCACACCTGCCGGACTGTCCCCGTTCGCAGGCTTTCCCTCGTAACGGTTCGGGCCCAGGCGCCGCAAATGGTAGATGGGATCGGCACTGGTCTGGATGCCGACGAAGATGTTGCGCGAGACCGCCGGATCATCGAGCCGAACCCCGCTTTTCGTCAGTTTGTCGATCAGTCTGCGTTCTCTTCCCGTGACCAGCAGCCAGCGCTCCCCGAAGGACAGATTGCCGTAGGGAATACGTATATCCCCGTCGTCCCACGGATTTTCGGCGATGACGCCAAGAGGCGCCTGCACCACCGCGACCTCGTCATTCGGGCGCTTCGAGAAGAATTGCAGCGCAGTGTAGACCGTGGCTTCCCTGAAGATCTGCCACGACCCGAAATCGATCCAGCCCCAGAGGTGTCTTCCCCTTTCCACAAAGGCGCGCAGGGGAGCACCATATTCATTCATCTGCCAGACCGAAGGCGCGATATAGCCCAGTCGCCCCTCCTCCTTCAAAAGCAGGATCCCCTTCTCGATAAAGGGCAGATAGAGGTCGAAATTTCCCGATTGCGTGCTGTGGTAGGCTCCACCTTCGATCGGGTCGCGCGCCAGCTGCGCTGCCATGCCGGCATTGGCTTTACGGAAATTCTGCAGTTTCACATAGGGCGGATTGCCAACCACGCAGTCGAATCCGCCGCGATCGAAAACAGCCCCGAAGGCCGCCTTCCAGTCAAAAGCATTGATCCGTTCCCGTTCCTCGTCACTGTATGGCGCCAGACCATTGCAGAACTCCGGGCCGATCAGGCTGTTGCCAGCCCGAATATGATCGTCCAGTGAGGACAGCGGCTTGTCCGCCCGTGCGGTATGAAGCCAGAGTGCCAACCTGGTGATTTCGACCGATGCGGGGTTGATGTCCACACCATAGAGGTTGCTGCGCAGAATTTCGCGGATCCTGGCATCCGTCCAATCCTCGCACACCATCGTTTCGCCATGCTGTCGACGCAAATCCCGGAGCACCTTCCACTCATCCAGCAAATAGGCCAGCGTTGTGATGAGGAATGCTCCCGAGCCACAGGCGGGGTCGACGATGTGGATGTCACGCAGCTTCGTTTCATACGCCGTGATCGCCGCGAGTGTGGGCAGCCTCCCCAGCGTTTCCGACGGCCATCCACAAGACGCCTTGAGGTCTGCGAGGCGCCGCCCCACCGTCTCTTCAACGATCCGCTCCACCACCCATTCCGGAGTGTAGTAAACGCCATCCCGCTTCCGCCTGCTTTCCCTGTTTACTGAAATACGGCCATCTTCTTCAGCTTCCAGGATTTCCAGTTCGGTGATCGATTGTTCAAAAATGCGCCCCAGAGTATAGAGGCCGATATTTCGTTCAGGGTCGCGCTTCGCACCGGATACGGAACTGCCGACGATGTCTTCACCCCAGCCGGAGGCATAATTGTAATTCGCCGTCAGGTACAGCATGGTCAGCCTGTTCGCAGCAGCACTCTCCTCACTCCGGCCCTGTCCACGTTCGCAAAACACACGGTTCGGTATGCGCAATTTTTCCAGTTCAGGATCCGACTGGAAAAGGCCGCCATTGAACTGATTGATCTCCTGATCACCAAAGGCGCTACCTTCGTTCATCGCTCTGAACAGACGAAGCAGCCACTGCCAGATTTCGACGCCGTTCGGATCGAAAAACGGATCGTCGGCCTGTCGGATGAAATAGTCGCGAAGAAGTTGAGGCGGGAAGCCGGGAACACGTCCCCTATCCTCGCAAAAGAAGGCGAAGATCGCCCGGTCCAGAATTTTCTGGGCGAGGCGGACGAGGCGCCCCCGGGTGCCGGGAAAGCGCCCGGTTTCCGGTCCGTTATGGGCAAGGAGGGTGCGGTAAAGATGCTCCCGAAAGGCGCGGTAGTCCTGATAGAAATGGTTCTCCAGTTCGCTTTGTCGAAACCGCTGATGCTGGATCAAAGACAGCAATTCCGGCTTGCCGCTGGTACCGCGAACGATGAGTACGTCACGGTGAAACAGGCGCGCAAAGAGAAAACGGTCGAAACGAGCAGCATCGGTATCGGCAAGAAGCGTCGCGTTCTGAAACAGTTCCTTCTTCTCGATTGCAAAGCGGATATACTGCCGCTCCCCCCGATCTGCCCAATAAAGGCGAAACTCATTCATGTCGGTGACGATAGCCCAGGTTGGAATGATCGGTTCATACCCGAACATTCCCTTGCGCGCTGCGTAGAGATAATCGAGAGCCTGCCTGACGGGTGAGCGCGCATTTCCTTTTCGCTTCTGTGGGGCGTCGAGAGCGCTCCTGATATCCCTGAATTCGACCAGGACCTGCGGGATCGCCGGCGATGTGCCCGGAGAGAAATGCCCCAGAGCGGCATCCGCATAGCCTGGCCGGCCGCCCGGACCTGCGCCTTTCACGGGAAACGCGGGATAAAGTGAGTAATTCTTCTCTCCGCCCGCCTGTCCAGCTTCGACATATCCCCATGTGGCGCGGAAAAACTCCTCAAGAAACGCGGCCTCGACGCTGGTTTCCGTTTGTTTCGCGTGTGCCGCCCACCGTTTCAGACGTTGAAAGAGTTCGATTTCCTGCGCGCTGTCCCTGAAAGTTTCATAGTCGTGTCCCCAGACGGATCGCAAAAACGAGCGGGAAAGGAACGCGTTTTGCGTATCACGCATCGGGCTGCGCCTCCTGCCGTGCGGGCGGTCCCGGTACCCGGAAAACCCGGCAGTCGGGCAGGTCCACCAATCCGCATTTCCGGTTGGATTTGCCAGTGACCGCACCCAGGAGACAAATGTCAATGGCCTGCACCTGGCCACCCCTGGCCACCCCTGGCCCCACCTGTGCCCCCCTTGGCCACCTTTGGCCACCTGGCCTGACCAGATCTGGCCGGAAGCATTGCGTTCCTGAAGCAAAGGTTGACGCCTCTGCCGCGGATCGCCACGCAAGGATTGCCACGAGGTGTCGACATCATCGCAGGGGGGGTGGTTCGACATCTTCGGCGCTTCAGGCCGCGCCCGGCGGCAGACACCGTCAGAGACGGTGCAGCGGTCAGGGAGACCCTGATCTGTCCCCACATTCTCGCTGACGCCGGCGTTTCAGCGATAACGCCGGCCCGCCCCGTCATGGCGTCGCGACCCGAATCGCTGCCATGCCCCTCCCCTTCCTGAGTCGGGCTCCAGCCATTCCAGACCGGGCCGTGACGACTTTCCGGCTGGTGGACAGACACATCCGGCCCATCCCTGGCAGGGACAGCCGGCGCCTCGACGCAGGCGGGGGGGGTGGCCGCAGCGGGCAAATTGTCCCGACGCCTGCTGAAGTCGGCCTTTTACGCCCAAGCTGATGATATATCGGGGGAAAATCATGGTCGGAGTGGCAGGATTTGAACCTGCGACCCCTGCGTCCCGAACGCAGTGCTCTACCGGACTGAGCCACACTCCGACAAGTTGGCGGCTTATAGCGTTGCCTTCCGCAGCTCGCAAGGAAATCTGCGCGCCCTCGCACTGGCTTGCGCCATCTCCCCCTTGAACACCCAGCCCTGCACAGAGGGGCAAGCAGTGCCGGATCGGGAGCTTGCGCTGTGGTCGGGCGAAAATTATGCCTCCGTCATTCCGGGCGCGCCGGAAACCAGCCGGGGCCGCGTGCTTTGACTGCGCCTGCGGCGATCACCATCCTTGATCGCCAGGCAATTTCGTGACCAGAAACGGTCAGATTGGCGCCGTCTGGAACCACAATCGCAAGGCCTGCACCGGGCGGGCCCCACCAGGGGCCAGGCCGGGCAGTCCCATCCCCTTGGTCTTTGAAAGAATTGGTCTTTGGTTTCTACCCACGTTCCATTTCTGGAGCGACTGACTGTGCGGTCTTTTTGACATTGTCGAGGCACAGCCATCTTTCATGAGGGAGGCGATTCGTGTCAAATGGATGACCATCCCGGCATCCCGGTTGGAGATGCTCAATTTTTCCCGGATTTCGAGCCGCGAGCGAACTGCCCTTTGTCCGACCTGGGCAGTTACGGTCTTTGAAAGAATGGCACCTGTGCCGAGCCCGACAAGGAAAACCCTGATCCTGCCCGCCGACGACAGCGCCATCCGGGCGGCGGCAGAATCGCTCCGTGGCGGCGGACTGGTCGCCTTCCCGACCGAGACCGTCTACGGACTTGGAGCCGATGCCTGCAATGGCGAGGCCATCGCCCGACTCTACCAGGCCAAGGGCCGGCCGTCCTTCAACCCCCTGATCGTCCATGTCGCCGATCTTTCTGAGGCTGAGCGGATCGGCAACTTCAATCCCGGTGCGGCGCGTCTGGCCCGGGCCTTCTGGCCGGGGCCGCTGACCCTGGTGGTGCCACGGACAAAAGCCTGTGCGGTGGCCGATCTGGTCAGCGCCGGTCTCGATACGGTGGCGATCCGCATCCCGGCCCATCCGGTGGCTCAGGCCATCCTGCATCGCTTCGGCGGCGCGGTGGCGGCACCGTCAGCCAACATCTCCGGCCATGTCTCCCCCACCGAGGCCAGCCATGTCGAAGCTGACCTTGAGGGCCGAATCGATGTGATCGTTGACGGCGGCGCCGTGGTTGTTGGCATCGAATCCACGATCATCGGCTGCGTCGGGGAGCCGGCGCTGCTGCGGCCGGGGGGGATCCCTCGTGGTGGGATCGAGGCCATCCTTGGCGAAAGCCTGACCACAGCCTGTGATGGCGGCGACAGGCCGGCGGCACCGGGGATGCTCACCTCGCATTACGCACCCCGCGCTCACGTGCGCCTCAACGCCTCTGATGTTGCTCCCGACGAGGCCCTTCTGGCTTTCGGTATGCCCCTTCTTTCCGGCGCCTCGAACGCCGCCATGGTCATGAATCTGTCGGAAAGAGGTGATGTTGTGGAAGCTGCAGCCAGGCTGTTTGGCTGTCTTCGCCGCATCGACGCTACAGAACCGCGCACCATCGCCGTGATGGCCGTACCCGATGAAGGGCTTGGCGAAGCCATCAACGACCGTCTGCGCCGTGCCGCAGCCGCACGGGAATGAAATCCGGGAAGACCCTGAAAGCCATGGACCAGCCTGCCCTCGCACCCCAACTGATCAAAGCCTTTCGCGACATTGTCGGCGACAGCCACGTCATCAGCGACCCCGCCGATATGGCTCCCTATGTCACCGAGGAGCGCAATCTCTTCCATGGTCACGCCGCATCGGTGCTGCGCCCGAGGTCCACCGCCGAGGTTGCCGCGATCTGCCGGCTCGCCACAGAACACCGCATCGCTCTGGTGCCCCAGGGCGGCAATACCGGACTGGTCGGTGGCCAGACCCCGCATCATGGCGAAGTGGTGATCTCGCTCAACCGCATGGACCGCATCCGCGACCTTGATCCGGCGTCCAACAGCATGACCTGTGAGGCCGGCGTGGTGCTGGCGAACGCGCAAGCCGCGGCCGCCGATGCCGACCGCCTG
>WQYW01000195.1 GCA_009781045.1 Alphaproteobacteria bacterium | reverse complement strand
GCGACGTGGTGCTGGTGACGGGCGACGCCTATGTCGATCACCCGAGCTTCGGCATGGCGGTGATTGGCCGCGTGCTGGAAGCGCAGGGCTTTCGCGTGGGCATCATCGCGCAGCCGGACTGGACCAGCGCCGAGGCGTTCCGGGCGCTGGGCCAGCCCAATCTGTTTTGGGGCGTGACGGCGGGCAACATGGATTCCATGATCAACCGCTATACTACCGAGCGCAAGATCCGCAGCGACGACGCCTACACCCCCGGCGGCGGCGCGGGCAGGCGGCCCGACCGCGCCGCCATCGTCTATTGCCAGCGTTGCCGCGAGGCGTACAAGGGCGTGCCGGTGATTCTGGGCGGCATCGAAGGCAGCCTGCGCCGCATCGCGCATTACGACTACTGGAGCGACACGGTGCGCCGCTCCATCGTGGCCGACAGCAAGTGCGATATGCTGCTTTACGGCAATGCCGAGCGGGCGCTGGTCGAGGTGGCGCACCGCCTGGCGCGGCGCGAGCCGGTGGCGCAGATGACCGACGTGCGCGGCACGGCCTTTTTACGCCGCAGTTCGCAAACGCTGGAGGGCGAACCTGGCTGGCTGGAGATCGACTCCACCGAGGTGGACCGCCCCGGCCCCGTGCGAGCCCACCTCAGTCCCTACCAGACTGTTAACGAGCGGGCGGCGGTGCATTTTGCGCGACCCGCGACGCAGGCAGCAGGTCCCAAGGCCGCGGAGCAGGCCGAGCCAGGGCAGCAGCCGTGGCCGGGCTCTGCCCGGTCACTGGCGGCGCCCCCTTGCAGGGGGGAGGCGCAACATTGCGAAGCAGGTGGAGCCTCGGGGCGTTCCATTTCACGCGGGCGCACCGTGATTCGCCTGCCCGGCTACGAACAGGTCAAGTGCGACCCGGTGCTCTACGCCCACGCCAGCCGCGTGCTGCACCAGGAAACCAGCGCCGGCAACGCCCGCGCCCTGGTGCAGGCGCACGGCAGCGGCAGCACCGCGCGCGACGTGTGGATCAACCCGCCACCCATACCGCTGACCACCGCCGAACTGGACTGGGTATTCGGCCTGCCCTATGCGCGCGGCCCCCATCCGCAATACGCCGACGAGCGCGGGCGGCACGACGGTGCCACCAAAATTCCGGCCTGGGAGATGATCCGCTTTTCGGTCAACATCATGCGCGGGTGCTTTGGCGGCTGCACCTTCTGCTCCATCACCGAGCACGAAGGGCGCATCATCCAGAGCCGCAGCGAGGCGTCGATTATCAAGGAGATCGAGGTCATCCGCGACCGTGTGGCGGGCTTTACCGGCGTCATCAGCGATCTGGGCGGCCCGACGGCCAACATGTACCGCCTGGGCTGCAAAAGCCGCGCCATTGAGGCGCTCTGCCGCAAGCCCAGTTGCGTTTATCCCGACATCTGCCGCAACCTCGGCACCGACCATGGGCCGCTGATCGCGCTGTACCGGCACGCCCGCAAGCTGCCGGGCATCAGGAAAATCCTGATCGGCTCGGGCCTGCGCTACGACCTGGCGGTGCGCTCGCCCGAATACGTGCGCGAGCTGGCCGCGCACCATGTCGGCGGCTACCTCAAGATCGCGCCCGAGCACACCGAGGCCGGGCCGCTGGCCAAGATGATGAAGCCGGGCATCGCCGCCTACGACCGCTTCAAGGCGCTGTTCGACCAGGCCAGTCAGGCCGCGGGCAAGGAGCAGTTCCTGATCCCGTACTTCATCGCCGCGCATCCCGGCACTACCGACGCCGACATGCTGAACCTGGCCCTCTGGCTGAAAGCCAACGGCTTGCGCGCCGATCAGGTGCAGACCTTCTGCCCCACCCCGCTGGCCAGCGCCACCGCCATGTATCACACCGGCCTGAACACGCTGGCTGGCATCCACCGCGACGAGCGCGCCGAGTGCGTCGAAACCGTCAAAGGCGAGCGCCGCCGCCGCTTGCACAAAGCTTTTTTGCGCTGGCACGACCCGGCCAACTGGCCGCTGCTGCGCGAAGCGCTTAAGCGCATGGGCCGTGCCGACTTGATCGGCAACGGCAAACAGCAGCTGATCCCCGCCTCGCAGCCCGCCGTCGATGGCGGCTACCACAGCGCCAGGCGCAAGAATTCCACGCTGCCTGGCAAGCTGCAAAAAAGAGCAGCGAAACGATCTCGCGCGAGACCATGATGCAAGTCGCCAACCGGGCGAGCGGTGAATGGACAATTCGCAGGCCCCCTGCCTGAGGCAACAGCCCGACCATCCGCCGCTCGCCGGACCTGAAGCGGACGAAGCTCCGCTGCCCGGGCTTTGCGTTGCAGCCCTGCCGTGAGGCGAGGCATCCGCGCCATGACGCCGCCTTCGGTCTGCGATTTTCGTCCTCGCCCATGATCAACAAATCAACACCACTTCGACGCGGCCCGGCTGGCATGCGACGTCCTCGGGGTCGGCCTCCTCAGGATATCAAGACCGACATCGGGAACGGCAGCGGGCTGGTTTCTCAACACGCGGTGGCGTGCGATCCGCCGCTTGCAGGAGTTGGCGACGGGGCCGACCGGAGCGATGAAACCGGACCGAACCTGCGGGCAGCTTTTGGTACAATCACGCGGGCTGAAGGTCGCCATTGCGGCATTGACCGGAACATCGGTTCGGTGCCAGAACCGTGTCCACGGAAAGCCGCCAGGCGATCGATTTTGCCATTTGGAGATCGAAACAGGTCGGCTGTCCGGGGTTTCAAATGCTCCGAATGAGCTGGAATTGTCCAGGGCAATTGATTTGATCACAAATCAGACATAGGAGACCGTCCAATGGAAGCCAGAACCTCGATCAGCGACCCTTTGAGGATTGCGCAGGTGTCACCTGGCGAAGGCTTTGGCCGGGTCGGCATCACATTCTGTCCGGGGAAACATCAGCGTGATGCCTTGACCGGCTGCTGGGCTCGCAATCTCGACCTTGATCTTGATGCCATCCGCGCCTGGGGCGCGTGTGCGGTCGTCACACTCGTCGAAGACGAGGAATTGCGTTGTCTGAAGGTGCCGAATCTGGGTGAAGAGGTCACCCGGCGCGGTATGCTCTGGTTTCACCTGCCAATTGCCGATAGGGAGATTCCCGACAGGTCTTTCGAATCTGCGTGGCGGAGGTCAGGCGCGGATCTGCGTTCGCTTCTGCGAGCCGGCTCGGACGTCGTTGTTCACTGCAAAGGAGGACTCGGTCGTGCTGGAACGATTGCGGCGCGCCTTTTGATCGAACTTGGCATGGAGCCGGAGATGGCGGTTAGTGAGGTCCGTAAGGCGAGGCAGGACGCGATCGAAACCATGGGCCAGATGGCGTATGTGCTGGGGCTCGGTCCGGTTTCGGATGCAGGCGTGACGAGAGCCTGACGACTGACGAAGCCTCGGGCTTCGGGCGGATGTGTGGCCGTGCTGTGTCTGAGGTTGATCCTGCAGAGTGATCGGCGCGGCGGGACGGGTGATGACATGAACTGTGGCGTAGTTGCTTCACTCGAGGAGCAGGACCTGGCCGGCATCGCCGTCAACGAAGATCTCGGCTCCCTGGGAAATGCGGTCGAAGGCGCCAGGAATATTCACCACCGAGGGAATGCCGAATTCGCGCGCGACAATGGCGCCGTGTGAGAGATAGCCGCCGATTTCGACGACGATGGCGTCCGCCAGCAGAAACAGCGGCGTCCAGCCCGGGTCGGTGCTGCGTGCGACCAGAATTCCGCCATCGCGCAGGGGGGCGGCGTCACCAGGATGGCTGAGCTTGCGGGCGGTGCCTCGAGCCTTCCCGGGCGAGGCGGCGAGCCCCGACATGGTGGCGTCAGGCGCTGGAGCAACGGGGGGTGCGGCAGGCGCGGTCACTGCGTGCGCAGCCTCGATGATGACATCCGGCGGCGGGTTGGCAAGCTGAATGGCCCGCTGTGCGATGCGGTCTTCGATCTTGGCGCGGGCACCCTCGCCCTGCCATTCGCCGGTCGCGAAAGCCAGGATATCCGGCTCATAGAGCATGAAGACGTCGTCCTGGCGGTCGATGGTGCCACGGAGAACCATGCGGCGTCCGGCTTCGAGCGCAAGGTGGCGCGCCATGGCGACGATCATGACGAGAGCGGATTTTGTTTCTTCGCGCAGGCGAACTCCCTGCGTGGCCCTGCCGATCAGCCAGTGCAGAATCCGGCGCTGGAGAAGCGGCAGCTGGCGCAGATCCAGGTTTGCCTTTTCCCGTACAGGCTGTGAGGTGGCCTTTGTATGCGCTGGGGTGATGGCCATGGCGCGCGCCATCCGGGCAATAATTTCAGGTGTCTCGGCCCAGCGCGGATTGGCGATATCCTGTTCGCTGAAGCCACGATGGCCATAGCTGTCGAGCCATTGCGTTAATGCCGCGTCGAAAGCGGGTCCGCTGGCGCCGCAGCGCGCCACGATTTCCTGCAGATGGTAGCCGTGCTCGGCGCTGGTGATGCCACCCTGACCTGCCATCAGGCCGCCGATCACTGCGGCGATGCGGTCTTTGGGAAAATGTTTCGCAACGATCATATATGCCAGACCGAGCCAGATCGGGGCGATCGCGCCGGCCTCCATGAACGGCACCCGCCATTGCGGCGACTGCGAGATTTCAAGCCAGAGCCTGGCAAGCTCGCCGTCCGGCAGAGGAGAAAGATCACGTCGCCGAAATTGCCGGCCCTGCGACAGCAGCCGGAGGTTTGTCGCAGGCAGGGTTCTGGGCAGCCGCCAGATGGCTCCAAACATGCGGAACTGGGCGAAGAGTCGCCGCAAGCCGGCAAGACCGCATAGCGGCGTCTGCAAGGGTACGGTGATTTCTCCCTGGAACCCGCCGAAATGGCTGTTGAATGCGGCGGGCAGCGTGCCCCAGGTGTCATACCAGGCATATTGGAGGAAGGAGGCGTTGAAATAGAGGCGCCCTGCGATACAGCGAAGGAAGCGGACACCTTCGGGAGCATGAAACCCCGACAGGCGGTTAAGGTCGAGGAAGCGCTCGGCCATTGCCATATAGGCGTTGCTCAGGCTCGCCGGGCTCAGGACGCCCAGCACTTCCTTGAAATTGGCGTTGGTCCAGATGTCGGCCTGATCGGCGATGGCGGGAAAGGTTCGCCGTGGCAGCGCGGTGATCGGGCGGGTCTGGAGGATGAAGAGCCGATCGCCGTCAAAGGCCCATTCGATGTCCTGGGGCTGGTCGCTTTCGCTGAAATCCCAGTGAATGCGCCAGGCAAGCGATGCCAGCTTTGTGGCAATAATGCGGGGCAGGGTGCTGAGCGCGCCCTGGGGCGGCAGGATTTTGTTGTTCACGACGTCAATTGTCGCTCGTGCCGGGGTCTGGCGCCCGCCGACCAGCCTGTCACCAAGCCCCGCCACGGTCTCAATGACGATTCGATGGTGTCTGCCATCGCCCGGATCCGCCGTGAAGACGACGCCGGCCGCGATCGGCTCGCTGGCGTCTTTTGCGGCGATCATTTCACAGATGACGATGCCGCAGCGGATGTCGGCGTCGGCAATGGCGAAACGGCGGCGATAGGCAAGTGCCTGAGGCGTCCACAGCGAGGCGAAACAGCGGCGGATGCCGGCCAGGACTGCATCAATCCCGACGACGTTGAGGACGCTGTCGTGGATGCCGGCGAAGGCATGATTGTCGCCGTCTTCTCCGGTGGCGCTGGAGCGCACGGCAAGCGGCCTTGCCGTGAGCCCGCCTGATGCCAGTGCCGGTTCCAGTCCTGCCTCAACAGATTCAGGCAGGGGTGCGGCCTCGATGGCGCGGCCGAGCCTGGCGAGCAATGCATCGGCGTCGGTGTCGAGGATGTCGCATGGCGCAATGCTGCCGGCTTCGGCGACGAGCGCGGCAATCGGTGGCAGCGCGATCACCGCGTCATAGGCGCCGATATCGACAACGATGCCGCGCGGTGTGGGATAGCCCCAGCGTGCCAGCCGCGCCAGGTTCCATGCCTTGGCCCCGACTGTGGACGCGCCCGCTGCAAAGGCTTCGGGGTAGCTCAGAATGGCCGCCATCGTCGAAGTTCCTCGTCCCCTGACATGCTCGTCCAATATCCTTTAAAGCATCGCTGGATTGTCAGCCTCTTCCCGCGTGGTGCCTTGAAGGATCTCTGGGCCGGGGATCTCTGGCAAGAGGAGGGAAGATGACGGGTGCGAGCTGGAGAACCTGTTTGAGATCCGCATGGTTTCAGATCGGTGCAGTTGCGCAAGGCCCCCCACCTGCACCCGCGGCCGTCTTGCGGGCGCGACAGGGGAGCGGCACCGGCCGCAAGCTTCTGACACAAAGCCTGGCGGCAGGCCATGCCGGATCTTTTCACGGCCGATCTTTCATGCTGTGACCTTGACCCGGGAGCGTGAATTGGGACGTCAGTCGCAAATGCGCAAGGAAACGCCCCCCTTGGCGGAGCGTCCTGCATCAATGCGGGCTCCCTGGCGGGCTGCAACAGGACCGAAGCAGATCTCATGGGGGAGCAGGGTTCAGGGATGTGGCGAGGCGATGGGTCTTTCAGCAGCCCGCCGACAAAAGATCGGGTGCTGAGCCTGTCGTCTTTCACTTCCCGGCCGTGGGGCCTGGGCAACGGCATCACAAAGCCCGGTTTCGGCGGCGCTTTGCAGCAACCCATCGCGCCCGAAGCCGGGATCGGGGCGCGAGGTGGCCATGGCCTCTCCGGCGTGGCCTCCCCGACATCCGCTGGCGGGAGGGCACGCGCGCATCAGAGGATGGGAGGTCCGGCCTGCCAGTCTCGGATCGCGTCGCAGGGGTGGATCAGCATGAGAATATTGAGCGTGAGATTGTCCCGGATGTGAAGTCCGAGCAGGATCTCGAAGGCCAGCGCCAGACCGACAGTGGCGCCGACCGGCAGTCGTCGTGCCAGCACGAAGCCCAGCACCATGAACATTGTGTCCGAGACCGAATTGACGATGCTGTCGCCGAAATAGTCCAGCGCGATCGTGGTGCTGCGATAGCGCTCGATAATGAAGTCCGAATTCTCCAGGACTTCCCAGGAGCCTTCGACCAGCATGGCGATGATCAGCCGGGCCGGCCAGGGCAGACGGGGGAACAACAGAAAGAGAGCCAGATAGAGCAGGAATCCGTGGATGATGTGCGTAAAACTGTACCAGTCGGCGATGTGCTGCGAATTCTCTGAACTGTTCAGAATGCCGTGCCACAGTTTGACGGTGCCGCAACTGCAGATCGGCAGTCGCCCCATCGCAAACAGGATGAAGGCCTGGAGGAGAAGCACAAGGAGCGCCAGACCAATCCAGTGGGTCGGTGAGAGCGAAGCTGTGCGGGGCAGGCCGGGTTTGGTCTTGCGGGTCATCTGCGGATGATCTCCAGTGGAATCGCGGCTCCCTCGTTGGCGGGCGGCAGCGGCGTCAGCGCCGACGGAGAAGTCTGTCCGGGCGCAATGTTGCGCGGAGCTTGCTGTGCGTGAGCGCACGCCATCGCTGTGCTGTGGGCGCCTGGCTCTTGTGCTGGTCTGAAGAAACATTCTCGAACATCGCTTGAACCTTTGGAACCGAAACTCTCAAGGGCAGGAACCGCTTCAAGGAAAAGTGAAAGATGGCAACCGTCGTCTGGCGTGCCGGCACTGCCGTCTGGTAGCTTCCCGCAGACATTGCCTGGCAGGGTGATGGCTGATTTTGGCTGATGTCAGCGCCATACCCTGGATGGACCTCGTCGTGGCGTCTGCCCGGGGAATGTGCTTCCTATTCCGCGGGCAGACGCAAAAGTCTGTCGAGATCCACAGCGACCGCAGTCTCTGGCCCGGGTCAGGGGTCAGGGCGTCTTGGAGACTTCCATGAGCAGCCGCTCGGCCTTGGCATCCTCGATCCGGTTGACGAGTCTGGCACCCTCATGGACGTCGCGCATGGTCTTGGTCAGAGTGACGCAGGTCTGGATCAGCATGACGATGCCCATGGTGAGGTAGCCTTTGCTCCAGAGGTCGACCGGGAGATAGAAGATGCCGGCGGCAACGAGAGCGGCGGCGGCAATGAAGGATGCATAGGTGAAACTGACCCAGGCACCGCTGTGGGGTTGGACGTTCTGATTCATGATTTCCTCGGAGATTTTGCCGGTGGAGAGGGCGGGGAGGTTCAGGTGGAGGCTGTGTGCATGGCCTTGAGTCGCGTCAGCACGTCATCGGCGCTGGATTTCATGCGCGGTCCAAAGCCGAGTTCGGCGAGTTTTTCTGCGGTTGCGCGTGGTCCGCTTGCGGCATCGATTTCTTTCAGTGCCTCGTCCGCGGCCTGGGCCTGCGATTGCCGGTCACGGAGGCGCAAAAGCGTTTTTTCCGCTTCCGACAGGGTGGATTCGGTGGGGCGGGCGGCCTCAATGCCGCTTCGGCGCAAGGTCCGTACCGCTTCTGAGGCGCGTGCAATACGACGACCATGGTTGAGTTCGGCGATCTTTGCCTCGGCATCGGCGACATGGCGCTTCAATCGCGAGATCTCCGACGCGAAGAGCGCCCGCGCGGTCATTGCAGCGTCGCGTTCGGTTTCGAGTCTGGCAATCGCCTGCGCGGCTTCCTGCGCCAGATCCTCGCGCCCCCCTTTGAGTGCGGCCGTGGCACGGCGCTCAAGGTCGGCAATCTGGACGTTGGTCGCTTCCAGTCGTTTCCCCTCCTGCTGATCGCCGGCGATTGCCACCGCCAGCGTCCGCTTGCAACGCTCCACGGCGGCGGCCGAATCGCGCATCTGCTGGTCGAGGATGAGAAGCGCAGTGCGATCCTCCAGTTCTTCGCCGGTGCGGGTCACAGCGCCCCGGAACAGCGTCAAAACCGTCTTCAACATGCGTAAGGCTCCCGTTCCTTGTGTTGTTCACGGAGGCTTCTTAACAGAATCCGAACAATGTTCAAGAAAAATATGAACTCTGTTCAAATTTCTCCAGGACTTGTCTAAGATATTGAAATAGCGTGTAAAATATGAAGCGCAGGGTGCGGGAAGCGCCCCTTCTGGCTCCGTTCTCTGCGGCTTGGCGGGTGGGGATTGCCACATGTTCCGCGCGAGGTGACAGCGTGTCGCCATCCAGTTGCCGGTGTCGGATTTTCGTGTCCTGCGGCAGCTGGCGCCCGCTGTCGATGGCCGCACGGCGCAAGCCCGCCTACAGGAGGCGGTGCCCCGCCGCGGCAAGCTCTGCTGCGCAGTTGTTCGTGTTTGCGAGAAGCTGTGCCAGTTGCCCCGGGTTCCATCTCGGCCAATCGCCGATGGCATCGGGGTGGGTGGGGGTGTCTCGCGGTAGTGCCGGATCCGCATGGTTCGGATCGGCAACGGCAGGTGCCGCGCAAAGTCCGGACGGCGGGGCGTTATCAACGATCAACGATCAACGGATCAACGGGCAGGCTTTGAGCATCGGTTTGCACAACACGGAAACACGGTAGAAGGTGGTTGCTGCGCAGAGGGTGCCGAACCTGCCGTCCCCGGCGTGAAATGCCTTCTCAAGACAGGTCGGTCGGTGCCGTCACACAGCGTTGTCGGTCGCCCCGGCGCCGTCACACTGCGTTGTCGGTCGCCCCGGCGCCATTGCGCCGGTTGGAAAGCATCCACCCCACCAGGAGAAGAAGGATCGGATAGAGCAGCAGCCAGCTGAAGCCGCTGATCAGAAAACTCCACGACAGCATGCCGGCGATGCCAATCGGCCATTTCCAGGCGCTGTCCTCAACCTTCAGATAGGCCAATATTGCGCCGCCGTAGAGAACAATGAAGCCCTGTGTCGTGACCAGGAAAGCGTTGTGAACCGGGATCGAGAATATTGTAACTGCCCAGGTGCCTTTTGCCAGTTTCCTGGGTTGGTCGTCCAGCAGCGGAGCAACGTTGCCGAATCTGGGGTCGCGGGGGGCATAGAGCGGGCGTCATTTTCCTCTTGACGGCCCCTGC
>WQYW01000194.1 GCA_009781045.1 Alphaproteobacteria bacterium | reverse complement strand
TCATCTATCTGGTCCAGGACAAGGTGCTCCAGCAGGAGGCGCGCGACATTCTCGCACTCGAGCTGCAGGAAGCGGCCAACCCGGCGATGCCCCAGGCCGTCAAGGACGCAAGCTTCGGGCCCAGAGCCCGGACCAGAGACCTGCAGGACTATGGCGTCACGCTTCTGGCTGAGATGCCGCCGCGCTCAGGCCGGGAGTTCTTCGAGACCTGGCTGGTCAAGGCCGAGGCCTGGCTGACGCAGATTGACGCCGGTTTCGCAACCGACAAGCTGCCGGAAGACCTGGCAAAGCTCCGTCAGGCCTTCCTCGTCCAGAGCACTGCTGCCTCCGAGCCGCAACCCGATGGTGCGCAGCACGACGGTGCGCAATAGGCGAGAAGGAGTTCCTCTGCGATGCGCGCTTCCGCAAATGCACTGTCGCTGCGTCTGGTGCCCGACGACAGCGGTGCGACGCCGATGGGGATTGTGCTGGCGCGCGCGACAGCAGGCGACATTCTCCAGAAACTCCACGCGCGGCTCTCCCATTATGCTTCGCTGCGTGTGTTGGCGACCTCGAGCTTTCTTGTGCTGCTGTCGCCGGAACGCCGCATCCTGCCCTGGAGCGCCGAGGTCCGCTTCCATCTGCAGCAGCGCGGTCCCGCCATTCTCCCCATTGGTCAACGGCTTGATGTGCCGGCGCGCTGGCACGACGATGTCGTCAGGCGGCTTGCCGGGGAGCGCAACCAATCGTTGCCCTTGCTGATTCTGCCCGACGCGGCCCACGGCCTGCAGATCGCCGGCCTTGACCGGGCACATGTGCTTGCCGACATTGACCTCCTCGTCCTCGCAGGAGCCTGCGTCGCGTGACAATACAACCGTTCAAGATCAAGCTTCGCACCAACATTGACTATGATGGCATCCAACGGGCTCTCATCTGGTCTGGCAACACTGCGAAGTCTGACGACATGGCGAAGTCTGACGACGAGGTGGTGGCTGCTCGCGACTCTTCAACGCCGCCCTCGGTGCCCGCGGCGCTCCGGCCCTGGCAGGACGTCTTCGCCACCATGGCTCCGGAACATCTGCGCATTCTCGGCCAGCTCGTCACCGATCTCAGGGCGCTGATCGATGAGCCGCAATGGACCGCGCCCCAGCCGCGCGGCGAATTCGACCATTATGACGGCATCACCAACCGCGGCGACATGGAGCGGCTGCTCGCCAGTGAGTGGATCTGGCGCGATCTTGACGACCAGGAATTCCTGCGCCGTTTTGCGGAACGCGAACTTCTCTATCATCACGTCCGCCAGCGCACACCTACAGAAACCGCCTGCATCGCAGTCATCCTCGACAGCGGCCCGTGGATGCTGGGCCGGCCGCGTCTGGTCGCACTCGCCGCCCTGATCTGCATTGGCCGCATCGCGCTTCGCGACAATCTCCGCCTGCTCTGGCGCTCCAACAGCACCGCCTCCGCATCCTGGAACGAAGGTTTCGGATTCGACGCGATCCAGCGCTTGCTCACCGAAGTCAGCGCCACCAGTCTCAGCAATGAGGAAGTCGAACACCATCTCGCTGATCTCACCAAGGCGGCCACGGGGGCGGCGCTGATGCGCTGCTATGTCATCGGCCCGCGTCACTCGCCTGCCGCCGCCGCGCAGGCAACCCGAATCGCCATCACCGAAAAGCCGCGGCTTGACGGTGAGGGCAATCCTGTCTTCGATGCCGAGGTCGCGCTCGAGACGATGCTCGGGCACAAGCGCCGGATCCGGCTTCCTTTGCCTCCGGACAAAGAGGCCGCAGCCCTGTTGCGTCACCCCTTCCTGGTGCCGAAACCGGCGAAAGCCGTGTCCCCCGACAGCGCGGTCTTCGACCAGAACTGGGCCCTGCGTCATGTCGCCGCATTCGACAGCGGAAACATCCTGCTCCTCGACCAACCCGGCGGCATTCTCGTCATCCATCACGACCAGAACTTCTTTCTGCCGATCCGGCAGCACGAAACCCTCCTCGGCATCCACGTTGACAGCGATGGGCTGACAACGGCCCGTCTTCTGCGCTATCTCGGTTTTTCGAGGCTGATCGTCGAGCAATATGCCCGCTTCAAAACCACGATACTGCTGTTCGAACTGCGCCTCAAAAACGACGCACCGCTGCTTCAGAGCAGACCGGCACCGCACACCATCCCGCTGATGGGGCAGCCGGGCCGCAGGTCACGCTTCTGGATCTATGCCCCCGATGGCAGGCCCTATGAGATCAGCCGTGACGGCGTCCGCCCCTGTGCCATGCTCAATCGCCTGACAATCGTCAAATCCATGTCGGGCTACATCATCGTCCGCAACCGCGCCGGCAGCCTGTCGGTTCGCTCCCTGGAGGCCAGTTACTCCAAACCTGGCCGATCCAGGCCTGCCGGCCAGGCGCTGGCGACGTTCGATATCGGCCTCCGATCAGACACCAGGCTTGACGCCGAGGACGTCCTTTTCAATCCGGCGCATATGCTGCTTGCGGTACGAACCGGCCGGATCTGGCGAAGCTATGGCTGGGCATTCAACCCCATCCCATCCTCGTTCTCCGTCGCCGAGGACGACCGCCTGCTCGATATCCACCACTGCGAGGAAAACTCGCACGGCCGCAATATTTTCTGGTCCGGACTGCAGGGCGGCCGTTTCTACCTGACCCGCTGGGACAACGAAGAGCGATACTTTCCCGGTCTCGTTGGGCACCTCGATTTCCGGACGGATCTTGTGGTGCACTCCCGCGCTTGCGAACTCCATGCGGAGGATGGCGCGGAGAGTGAAGCGGCAGCCTCCCCGGTGCTGGTGGAACTTGATGCGGATGGCTTTCCCGGGCGGCTGCTCGACGGCGACTTCGGTCTGATCGACGTCGCCCAATCTCTTGCGAGGGCACAGTGCCTGCGACCGTGAGTTCTTCTCTCCTTGACGCCGCGCGTGATCCGCTGTTCCGCGTGGTGCTGCGCGGATGGATCCTGCGCGGCCCCCAGCACCTCGACGGACTTCTCTGCGTCAAGGCCTGGGCGCAGCAGGCCTCGCCACCGCAACCCTGGCCGCAGCGGCTCAAGCCCTGGCTCGAGCACGCCGCCGAGGTGCTGGAGAATGCCGACACTGTCTGGCTGCGCTTTGCCGAGCCCCTTCCCATCGCCTGTGAGCTGCTTGGCGGCCTCCTGCCCTTGCGCCGCCAGGGCGGTGTCCTGAGCAGCGCCGAAATCGACCCGGCTCCGGCCTCTGTCGCCGCCGCACTGAAGGGGACCATGATCCTCCACCTCCACGGGCAACGTCTGGGCCTCGCGCTGTCATCCTTCTCCCGCGTCGACATCGGCACACTATGGGATCTCTCCGCGCCAGCGCTGCTTGATGCCGTGGCTCTGCCGCTTCAACGCGCAGCCCCCCACGGCTCGAAAGGCCTCAAGACAAGGAGCAATGTGCCCTTCGACCCCGCCGATGCCAGGGCGGGATTTGATGCGTTGCGCCAACGGGTCGAGGACCTGCCATCGCCAGGGCTGCTCCACCGCCTCAACGGTGCCCTGCGCAACAACATCGCCCTGCTTAAGCCGCTCCTGGCCATTGCCGCACCTCTCGCTCTGGTGCTCCTCACCGCGATGCTCGTCCGCTCCACGCTCTTCACGGAATGGGCCGAACCCGGGCCGAGCGCGATCACGCCATCGCCGCATCCAGCGTCAGACTGGACTCCCCTCTTCGGCACCCTGTTCTGGATCGCGCTCCTCACCGCCTTCACCGCACTGGCAATCCGCAAAATTCCCCCCCGAGCGCCTGCGGTGCCGGTTCCCGCCCCCGAACCGGCGGCCGCGAGCGCAAAGCGCATCACGCCGGCACCGGCACGACCGGGCTGGCTCTCACGAGCCATCGCCTGGCTGTTCCGCTCTGCCAGGCGCCCGGCGGCGTCATCGGTGCTGGCAACCACGGCCTCGCCTCCAACCCGGCCGCCAATCCCCAGACAGCGGAGATGGTGGGACCGGGTGGGCGCCTGGCTGCTCGGCACTGCCAGGCGCCCAGCGGCTTCATCGGCGCCCGCAACCACAGCCTCGGCTCCAACCCGGCCGCCGATCCCCAGAGAGCGGAGCTGGTGGGGCCGGGTTGCCGCCTGGCTGGTCTGGCGCACTCCTCTGTCCCGGGGGCTGATCCGCGAATATGAGCACCGGCTTCGCGAACTCGACCGATTGTTCAAGGCCGGGCGCCTTGAGGAAGCCCTCAAGCGCGCCATCGCTCTTGCTGGCGAGCAGCGAAGCACGGAGGCCGCCTATGGCGACATGCCACTGAGCGGCCCAGCCATTCGCGCCCGGCTCTCGCTCGATCTGTCGGGCACGCAGGCGACCGCAAGCCTGCCGCTCTCGCCTTCGGACTATCACCATTTCCTGCAACTTTACCGGGCAGCAGCCCAGCGGGCGCTCGCAGCAGGCGATCTTGAGAACGCGATCTTCATCTATGCCGAACTGCTCGACGATGCGCGAGGTGCCATCGATATTCTGATCAAGGCCGATCAGCTCGAGACTGCGGCAAGGCTCGCCCAGGCACGGCGGCTGCCGCCCGGCTTCTTCATTCCGCTGTGGTTTCGTGCCGGCCACAAGCGTCGTGCCCTCGACCTCGCCGCGCGCCATGAAGCCTTTGCCGAATTGTGGAAGGAACTTAAAGTCGAAGATCCGTTCCGCGCCGTGATCGGACTGGAATGGGCACGCCATCTCGCCGCCTCTGGTGACTATGCCCGCGCGCTTGCGGTCAGTGCGGAGTACCATAAGGACATTCCCGACCTGCGCCGGGAATGGATACGCACCGCACTCAAGGGGCCGCTGCAGGGCGAGCTGGTCGCGCGAGCCCTGATCGTACTGCCCTGGTCGGAGGAGGACAGCGACGGCCCCCATGGCACTTTCCGCCAGTTACTCGAAGTCGGAGAAAACGGGGCTGGCGAGCGCATCCGGCTCGCTCAGGCGCTCACCAATCCTGCCCTTGAGAAACAGGCCGGCAATGAGCGCTTCATGGCGCGCCTGCCCCTGATCGCCTCCCATCTCATCCTCCGTCTGGTGGTCGACGAAGCGGAATTCGGGCATGATCCCAGCCGCTCTGCTGCCGCCCTGCGGCTCAGCGAATATGGCAGCCAGTTTGCGCTGCGGGTCGATCTCCGGCGCCTCGCCAGGGTACCGAAGCCGCATCTCGCCGTGACCCGCTCGGTTGAACTTGCCCCCTCGCCGCCGCTTGCCGCCATCATTGATGCGGTGGTGCTTCCAGGCCAGCGGATCCTCATCGCCTATCGTTCCGGCCTGGTCAAACTCAAGCGCTTTTCGGGCAACGAAATCTGGCGCGCGCAGCTCAACGGCCTGCACGGACTGGTGCCGATCGGGATCGGCCACAGCATCCTGCTGATCCGCGACGATCTCGGGGAGCGCCGTCTCTCTGTGCTTGAAACCGTCCCGCTCCGCCATCGCGACCTGGGCGCGTTTCCCGTGCGCCACTATCACCCCTGGGCCAGCCCGGAAACCTGGCTGGTGTTTTCCGGCCGCGAGGCACTCGCGCTCAATGTCCTGTCGCTGCTGGCGGACGAAAGCACAACCCGAGACGGAGAGTTCGTCCGCCACTGGGCCATCCCGATGAGCGAAGGCGGCGAGCCGGTGCTCTTTCTCGAAAATCCTCGCGAGGTTCATTTCATCTATGAACGCTGCGACAGACTGGTCGAATGGTGGTCGCTGCAAAAGAGCAGTCTCCACATCAGCCTTCGCTACTGGACCAACGCCCCGCAAGTCAGTGACCACATCTACGATGACTCGATCGCGCTTGACCATCGCCAGTGCCTCTGGGCCGCCTCCTCATTCAGCGCAACCTTCCGCACCGACGTCACCCGCGCGGAAGAACTCGAAATGATCGCCCTCGCGGCGGCAGACCCGGACTCGCTGACCGACATCCAGCCGGTCGCCTCGCCTGACGCGGTGCACTGGCGAACAGAGAGCCGGGGACCTTACGACGTAACGTTCTTCGCACGACTCCAAACCTCCAGCGCGCCCTTCCAAGTCCGTTTCTGCGGAGCCCAACAGGTTAACGCCCATCCCCCTGCAGATGAGCCGCTCACCGCCGTCTTCGACGACCTCGGCAGGCTGCTGGTGATCGACGTGAAGCAAGGCACCGTATTGATGACGACGGAGGGAATGTCATGATCGGCTTTCAGGAAGAGATCGAACAGTCCCTGCCGAAGGGACTCCGTCTACCGGACGAATTCGTGCGCCTCTTCCTCTGGATGGAGGCAAATGGTTTCGTCCACCAACAGAAGCCTGGAGATCGGCGCTGCGCCTCACTCTACAGAGAGCCACTCACCTGGCCCGCTTCGCTCATCACTTTCCAGGCCAACGACGTCGATGCCTCTTTTATGGAAAGCTATACCGGCAACCGGGACCCTGCGGTTACCACCGCTCTGACAGATCGACTGGCCCTCTTTATCCGCACCGGAGGCGACGGCTCGCTTGCCGGGATCTGGAAGAATGATGAAGGCAGGCAGGTCTTCGTTCATATGGGGTCCGGCTCCGGTTCGACCATACTGACGACACTTGCCGACAATCCGGTCGACATGTTGCGGCTTCCTGCCATCGGATATCAGGAATTGTGCTGCCCGGAGCACTTCGCGCTGACTCCAGCAGAGACCGCATGGGACGAGGATTATCGTCTTCCCACCGAATTCCGCAGCTGGGCCGAGAGCAGCCTCGGGGTCACGATTCCTGCCACCGCATCCGAAATCATCCCGCACCCTGCCGATATGGGCAACGACAGATCCGATGACGCCTTCTGCCGCTGGATCATGAGCCATTGCCGCTGATGTCCTGGCGAGGCTTCCGCGCCCCCCGGCGATTTGAGTCGTGGTGACCGAGACCATCGGCTGAGTCAGACAATGGCGCAATGTGTTGGCTCAGATCTTTCTGTTGCTCTCCGCTTCCCCCGCCCACCGGGCTTTCCGCAATCGCGTTCATTTCCTCGATCACAACGCTTTCTCTGGCACCATCTTCCCGTCAAGCACATGCAGGGAATCCTCGATGCTGCCGGCTGGCCGCGTGACTTGGAGCCTCAGTTCGCCCCCAGGGAGTTTCTCGAGCAGGACCTGGTCGCCTGGGCCAACCTGGAGATGTTGCAGCAGATCCGGCGTGAGCGTGATCTGCCCGTTCACGCCGACCACAATTGATGCCAGAGACACAGGATCGCCTCCATCACGACCGGTTGGATTCAGGATCAGGCCGGCACGCTATCTGAAATGTCCAGTCCTGCCAATGAGCCCGTCTATTGCCGAGGCTATTTGCCTGAAAGCGTGCTGCGCAGCCCTGTACGCATGCAGGTGCCCCTGGAGGATTTGAATCGCATCGGCGGGCAAAATCCGTTAGATTCCTGTGAACTCAACGGAAGTTTCAGCGGGAAAGCTGTGGCAGGATGCCCGGGTTCCAAACCGCACGAAGTTGGCCTGCGCTGGCAAAAGCCCCGATCAGGGCTGCCTGTGCGCGAATTACGCGATCTCCCTGGAATTAAATGGAGCCCAGGGGGTGAACCACTGCCATTAAGACTGGATGAGGACGAACATTGCCATGGCCAACAAGCGGTCCCTGCAGATCAATTTCACGGTCAACGAAGAGACGCTGGCGCTCCTTGAGGAGCTGAAGAAGACGCTCGGCGTCGACACCAACACCGCCGTTTTGCGCAGATCCTTGGCGATTGTCAGGCTTGCCGCAAACAACCAGCGGGACGATCATACAATCTCAATCATTGGACGAGACGAAGTCAGAAGGGACATCGTCCTGAACGCCTGGATCCTAGGCAGATGTGTGCCGGAGAAATTCCGATCTGTTCACGCACCCGCCTGAGGTGACGCGAGCAGTGGAACGGGGCCTTCTCCTGGCAGACGGGGAAGCGGGAATGCACGCACGTGTCGGGACTGTCCCGGGCGCTCTGGCGCACGCGCGCCCATGTTCTTCAAGCGTGAGAAACGCCTTGCCGATGTCGTTCAACGTCGCATGAATTCGGTGCACTTCGACATCAAACCCGGAATACCCGGGCCAGCTCGCGCCTTGACGAACCGCGGCACGCACATTCTCCACCAACATGGCTCCGAAAGCCCGGATATCCGACGGGATCTACCCGTCGGCGAGTCTGGTCTTCTACCACTGCGCTCTCAGATCGGCGCTTTCTTAGTTAGAACAGGCTCAGCTGCGCCTCACAGGATGACTTCACGAAATGGCACGTGGTCAGCCTGGGCTGACCTTTGTTGAGCGCGGCCCTGGCACAGGCGGCGTCAAAGCGTTGTGCGATGGCAAGGACCAGGGGAGCGAAACTCCGGGTCGGCGTCTCCCAGCCGTCATCATGATCGCGGCCGTTGCGGATGTCGCGAATCCGCGCAAACACCTGGCGGTACTGGTTGGGATAATGGGCCACCAGCCATTCACGGAAAAAATCGCGCAACTCCAGCGGCAGGCGCAACAGTTCATGGCCGGCTTCCCTGACCCCGGCTAAAGCGGCGGCATCAACGATCGGCTCGATGGTACCATCGGTGAGTCCGGGAATCACCGGCGCGATCATCACCCGTGTGGGTATGCCTGCGGCGACGAGCTCTCGCATTGCCTCCAGCCGGCGCTCGGGCGTCGGCACACCCGGTTCCAGCGCGCGCGCCAATGCCGTATCGAGCGTGGTCAGTGACATCACCACCCGCACCAGCTCGCGCCTCGCCATGGCCGCCAGAAGTTCGGCGTCGCGCAGCACCAGATCCGATTTGGTGAAGACCACCACCGGATGATTGGCTCGATCGAGTACCTCAAGAATGGCGCGGGTGATGCCGCATTCGCGCTCGACCGGCTGATAGGGATCGCTCAATGTGCCAAGCGCGATCAACTGCGGACGATAACCAGATGCCGCCAATTCCTTCCCCAGGCTGGCGGGCGCATCGCGCCGCACAAAAAGCCGTGACTGGAAATCAGTGTGAAGAGACGGGCCGCGATGGAAGCACGTGGCACGGGCAAAACAATAGACACAGCCATGTTCGCAACCGCGATAGGGATTGATGGCGCGACGACAGCCCTGATCCGGCGGCCTGTGGAGACCGATGACCGGGAAGGAGGATTCCTCCAACAGTTGCACCGTGAGCGCGGCCTGAGGTGCACCGCCTCCGCAGCCTGGCCCGGATTGCGCCACAGCTGCCGATACCGGATCCGGATCAACCGCACCGGGCAGTGCGGCCTTGTCGTCGGCCTCTTCACATTGCACGCGCTTCGTCTTGCGGCGTCGAGCACTGCCCTCCTGCCTGGTCCGTTCCGACAACTGCACCGTGAGCGCAGCCGGAGGTTCACCGCCCCCACAGCTGGCCCCGGATTGCGCCACAGCTGCCGACACCGGATCCGCATCAACCGTGCCGGGCGGTGCAGCCCTGTCGTCGGCCTCTTTACCTCGCACGCGCTTCGTCTTGCGGGCCTGAACGCTGTCCGGCTGCCCGGTCTGTTCTGAACGCTGCACCGTGAGCGCGGCCTGCGGCTTCCCCGCCCCACGGCCTGCGCCGGATTGCGCCACCGCTGCCGGCACCGGATCAACCGTGCGGTGCGGCGCAGCCTTATCGTCGACCTCTTTACCTCGCACGCGCGTCGTCTTGCGGGCCTGAGCGCTGCCCGGCTGACCGGTCTGTGATCGCTTTCTGGGTGTTGGAGAGGATGCCCGACTCATGGAAGTGGAGCCTAGCACATGCGCAGAACACATCAAGAACGAAAACTGCGCCAGCACAGCGAAAAAATCCGCTGCAGCGTGGCGCCTGCACCAGGGGCGTCAGCCTGATCAGGGGCGACTTCAGATGGGGTAACGGGCCTCCGCCGCTGCCTCAAGCCGCTTCGCTCCCGGTTTTGATCTTGGCAGGAAGGCGGTCGTCCCGCAAACTGATGTTTTCGCAACCGGATTCGGCACAGCCGATC
>WQYW01000193.1 GCA_009781045.1 Alphaproteobacteria bacterium | reverse complement strand
GGCCAGGTCGCGATAGACAAGATCCTGCCGTTCGCGGACAGCGACGCCACGGGGCGAGCGGATGACGTGTTCGACCGAGACAAAGCACAACAGGCCGCTGGAGCCGGTCTTCACGGTGACATCAGCAATGCGCGATGTGCGGGTCTGGTGGTCGCCGACGTGCAGCGGTTCGAGGATCTCCAGTTCACCGCCCGCCCACATCCGGCGCGGCAGCGGCACGGGCGGCAGAAAGCCGCCACGGACCGGATGGCCATCGGGGCCGATCTGCGACATCGCAGACACCGGCTGCGCCAGGCACCAATGGACGGTCAAGGGCGCCGCATCGCCCTCTTCCGGCTCCCCGATCTCCTGGCTCAGAGTCGCACGCAGGGCCTTCACCACCTGCGCGGTGACAACCTCGCTCGCTTCCTGGGTGCGGCCGATCCACTGTCGCAGGTGGTCAATGTCGAGATTTTCGGTCATGGGTTTGGCCTCCTGAGACGGGCGGTATGCTCGCCGATAGCGGGCACTGCGCCATATTGACGCGGTTCGTCGATGAAGATCGGAGCCGGTGCCGGATAGCGGACGGGGCCGTTCGGGGTGTTGACCTCGATGCGGCGCAGATGCGGATGCCGGGCCAGGTCTGCCATGGTGTTGACCTCGGCAAAGGCGATGTTGGCATCCGAGAGAAGTTTCAGAAGATCATCGCGGGTCTTGGTGCCAAAGCACTCCGCCACCAGGCGGTCGGTCAGGACCCGGTTGGCGACCCGCGCGACCATGCTGGAAAAACGGGGATCCGCCGGCAAATCGGGCTGGGCCAGCACCCTTGCACACAGAATATGCCATTCCCGCTCGCTCTGGATCGAGATCAGGATGTCATGGCCGTCTTTGGAGCGGAACACACCGTAGGGCGCCAGAGAGGGATGCGCCAGCCCGATCCGCTGCGGTGGCGTGCCTCCTTCCGCATTGAGCAGCGGCACCGTCAGCCAGTCCGCCATCACGTCGAACAGCGAGATGCGGATGTCGGCACCGACGCCGCTGCGCGTTCGAGCCAGCAGCGCCTCCAGGATCGCCGCATGGGCGGTGCTGCCGGTTGCGATATCGGCGATCGACATCCCGACGCGCGACGCCCCTTCCGGGGTGCCGGTGATGGAGGATAGCCCGCTTTCTGCCTGGATCAGCAGATCATAGGACTTGCGCTGGGCATAAGGGCCGTCGTCGCCAAAACCGCTGATGGAGCAGCAGATCAGCTGCGGATAGGCCTTGCGCAGCCGCTCGCAGGAAAAGCCGAGCCTGTCCATCGCACCCGGCTTGAGGTTCTGAACCAGCACGTCGGCAGTTGCGATCAGGGCTTCGAGTTCCGTGCGTCCCCCCAGACTGGCCAAATCAATCACCACCGATTGCTTGCCGCGATTGAGCCAGACGAAATAGCTGCTCTGACCTTTGGCTGCGGCATCATAGCCACGCGCGAAATCGCCCTCCGGGCGTTCGATCTTGATCACCTCGGCACCGGCATCGGCCAGACGCGAGGAGCAGAAAGGTGCGGCGACCGCCTGTTCGACGGCGATGACTCGGATTCCCTCAAGCGCCTGCATGGTCACGCCTCAATAGGAACGGGGCAGGCCGACCACATGTTCGGCAAGAAAGGACAGCACCAGGTTGGTCGAGATCGGCGCCACCTGATAGAGCCGGGTCTCGCGGAACTTGCGCTCGATGTCGTATTCCTCGGCAAAACCGAAGCCGCCATGGGTCTGCATGCAGACGTTTGCCGCCTCCCAGGAAGCGTCCGCTGCCAGCATCTTTGCCATATTGGCCTCGGCACCGCAGTCAAGGCCGGCCTCGTATTTCCGGGTCGCCTCTTTCACCATCAGCTCCGCCGCCCGCATCGCGGCATAGGCTTTTGCGATCGGAAACTGGATCCCCTGATTCTGACCGATCGGGCGACCGAACACCACCCGCTCTCTGGCGTAATTCGTCGCCCTGGCGATGAACCATTTGGCGTCACCGATGCATTCCGCCGCAATCAGGATGCGCTCTGCATTCATCCCCGAGAGGATATAGCGAAAGCCCCGGCCTTCCTCCCCGATGAGGTTTTCCACCGGCACACGCATGTCGGAAAAGAACAGCTCGGTCGTCGAGTGGTTCATCATCGTGCGGATGGGACGGATATCAAGGCCCCTGCCCATCGCCTCGCGCATGTCAACGATGAACACCGAGAGCCCATCGGTGCGCTTCGTCGCCTGCTCCTTTGGCGTGGTGCGTGCCAGCAGGAGCATCAAATCGGAATATTCGGCGCGGCTGGTCCAGATCTTCTGGCCGTTGACGATGTAATGGTCGCCGTCACGCCGCGCGAAGGTCTTCAGCGAAGAGGTATCGGTACCACTGGAGGGCTCGGTGACGCCGAAAGCCTGGAGCCGCAAGGCACCCGTGGCGATCTTCGGCAGGTATTCTGCTTTCTGCGCATCGCTGCCATGCCGCAGCAGCGTGCCCATTGTGTATAACTGCGCATGGCAACCGCTGCCGTTGCAGCCGGCCCGCTGGATCTCTTCCATGATCGCAACCGCGGCCGACAATTTCAGGCCGGAACCGCCATATTGTTCCGGGATCAGGACCGCAAGATAGCCAGCCTCTGTCAACGCCTCGACAAATTCCTTCGGGTAGGCCATCGCACGATCAAGCCTGCGCCAGTATTCGCCCGGGAACCGGCCGCACAGCTTTGCCACCGCATCACGGATCTCCGCATGGTCGTCCTGTCGGGCGGGATCTTCCTCGATCATGGCGTCTTTCACCCCCTCTGTCGCCTGACAATCCTTCGAAGAGCGTCTTCGAAAATCCAGCTTGCGCGATCGCACTGCGCCGTCAAGGCGGTCCCGGTCCTCCACAGCCACCCCCGGACGGGTTCGTTTCAGAGTCTCGACGAAGCTTTTGCGTGAGCACGTCAAATGAGCCCGCAACAGGGACGATATCTGACGCCGGCTTCCCGTTCTGCTTCCACCCCTGGTCTTTCAGGAATACGGGAACCGCAAGCCATCGGGACAGGGCCTGAAAGAGGTGGCCGCGACTCAGGGCCTCTCCGCAACGTCCTGACAAAAGCTGAAGACCATGCGCCATGAGAAGGTGGTATTCCCGGCACCAGCCATGCACAACCCGCCTGCGCCCGACATCCTCTCAAAGGGCCGACGGAGCGGCTCTTCAACTCCGCCTGACACGGCAAGGCATTGACCCCATGACACAAGATCCTGTCACGAAAACGAAAATCGCAAGATCCTCGAGCTTCCTCTTTGTGCCGGCCAATCGCTCCGACCGCATCGACAAGGCTGTTGCTGTGGGCCCTGATTACGTCATCGCCGATCTCGAGGACGCCGTGGCACCGGCGGAAAAGAATGCTGCACGCCAGTCCCTGCGTCTCTGGCTGAATGCCAAACCTGCCCGGGAAATCCTGGTTCGCCCCAACGGCGTCGCCACCCCCTGGCATGGCGACGACCTCACGCTGTGCCGCCATCCCGGGGTCGCCGGCGTCGTTCTGCCAAAAGCCGACAGCGTCCGCTCCATTGAGGAGACCCATTTCTTTACGGAGAAGCCGGTTCTGCCAATCATCGAAACCGCGCGCGCCGTGGTGGATGTGACCAGCCTGGCAAAAGCCGCAGGTGTCTGCCGTCTCCTCTTTGGCAAGCTTGATCTGGCGGTTGAGTTCTCGCTCCCGCCCGACGAGAGCGATGCGGAAGAACTGGTTTTCCTCCCCTACCGAGCGGCGATGGTGCTGGCGAGCGCGCTTGGCGGCCTTCCGGCCCCGGTCGACGGTGTCTTTACTGCGATCCATGACGAGGATGGCCTTTCCCGCTACGCCAGTCGCGCCAGGAAACATGGCTTCGGCGCAATGCTCCTGATCCATCCCGTGCAGGTTGCCGTGGTGAGACGTGTTTTCGCTCCCTCAAGCGAGGAACTGGAGTGGGCAAGGAAGATCCTCGACGCTGTGAAATTGTCAGGGTACGGAGCGATCCGTGTGGATGGCCGCATGGTCGATGCTCCGGTCATCGCCCGCGCTCGCAGGATTTTGGAGAGTACGCATCCAGACCGCCAGCCTGATCCTTGAGAAGATTGAAGAAGCTGCTTTCAGCTCAATGTTGCCTGCCAACGACGGAGCATGCCTGAACGCGTTGGAGGCAGGCGCACCTGAGAAGCCTTCCAGCGCCTTTGCTCAAGCCCGCAAGTTCACCCCCGTTCCTGCGGAAAGCTCCCCTGGAACAGGAAATTGGCAATTTTCCGAACTCCACGCCTTGCCGCGAACACGCGGACTGGCGCCCGAGCAAGTCACTCGCATTTGGACCACATCCCGGCTTTTGACGTTGCCTGTGACCGCGACGGCAATCACCCCGGCAATACTCCCTTTGTCGGAAACCTGGAAACGGAAGGGCGCTGCGAACAAGACCGGGAACCGGGGAACGGTTGATGGTTCTTGTCGGGGTTGTGGCGAAGTGACGTGAAGATTCAGCATTCAGCGACCGCCAGGGCACCTTCATGAGCCGCCTCGCCATCGTGCCGCGCCAGGCAGCAAAAGGCTTCGATTCTGCCGGAGGTCACGAAACCATCCGGCAATACGCCATGGAACGACTTTTGCCAGCCTCCGATGCTGCAAGGCATCACAGGAGCTGAAAATCCGGCCTGCGGGCACGAATCAACGATGCCCTGGCAGCCAGTCTGTCCACAAGTCCATCCGCGAAGATCATCGCGCACCAGGCTGACCCGAAGCCCGAAGAGCTGACCGAGGGACGCTGACTATGGGCCAGGTCTTCTCGGATGCTCCAACTGTTGCGGATCCTGTGAACCGACCTCGCGTCTGATCGGCGTCACGACACAATAAGGGATGACTGTTTCGGTTCCGCGCCCCACTCGAACGAGGAATGGGGATAAGGAACGGACCTGAAAGCCCTCAGTCCCATTGTGGCGAAAAGGAAAGATTGGTGAGCCGACCACCAGGATGCGCGCAGGCAGAAATGGTGCTCATTTCCGCCTGCGACAGCTCGAAATCGAAAATCCCGAGATTCTCCGACAGGCGTTCAACCCGGGACGTCCTGGGAATGGCGACCACACCCTGCTGCACCAGCCAGCGCAGGCTGACCTGGGCCGGCGTCTTGCCGTGCACCTTGCCGATTGCCTTGAGCGTGGCATCCTTACCGACCTGGCCCTTGGCAACCGGGCTGTAGGCAACCAGCGCCATGCCATGGCGATCACAGGCCGCCCTCACCTTGTCCTGGTTGAGATAGGGATGGTACTCGACCTGGTTGCACACAAGCGGCTGCGAACAAAGCGCGGCTGCCTGATCGAGCAGCGACACTGTGAAATTCGACACGCCGATATGCCGGGTCAGACCAAGTTCCTTCGCCCGCGCCAGCGCCCCCAGCGACTCTGCCAGTGGCACTTCCGGGTTGGGCCAGTGCAACAGCACCAGATCGGCCGCCGCCAGCTGGAGCCTCGCCAGGCTGTCCTTGATCGAGAGTTCAAGGTCGCCCGACCGGAACTCAGTGGTCCACACTTTGGTGGTGATGAAGACCTCGTCGCGCGCCACACCGGAGGCCCGCAACCCCTCCCCGACCTCGCGCTCATTGCCGTAGACCTGGGCGGTATCGATATGGCGATAGCCCAGCCGCAATGCCTGCTTGACAATATTGGCGCAGCTTGGGCCACCCAGTTCCCAGGTGCCGAGCCCGATTGCCGGAATCTTCACTCCCTTGGCGTTGACGAACAGCATTGGATACCCCACCGATTGGCTGATCTTCCTGCCGCGAACCTATGAAAACTCACGCCCTCGCGCAAGCAATCCCCTCACTTTTCATTTTCCCGCCCCCCCCTTGCAGCGTGAGGGAAACGGGAAACGGGCAGCATCAATTGTCGATTATTGTGTCGTGCGAGCGCATTCCCCTCGCCATTGTCGGCGAGCCTTCAGCACACCGAGGGGTGCCTTTGACGCCATCTGCGGGCAAGTTGCCGAACCCGCTGCCACCCGGCACATTGGTCCATGACACGAATCTGCCCGCCACGACCAGGACGTCACCATGAGGTCAGGGTGACAGCACATTCTTCGCCCCTGTTCCTGTGCGCTATGCAGGTCTGAAGGTGACGCTTCCTCGTGTCTTCGGTGTCGGCGTGCTGCGAGGCCGCGCTACAATCTCAACGTCCTGGTCGAAGGCCGTCAGAAACCCGATCAGGCGTTCGATGGAATATTCACGAAAGTGACCTTTGAAGAGCCGAGAAACTTCGGGTTGCGAAATGCCCATTACAACGCCTGCGGATCGCTGTGTAAGCTTGCGGGCATTCGTAAGTCTGTACAATTCGGCTACGATCTGAGCCTTAAGGAAATGATTTTCGGCGTCAGGCAACTTCAGGTCGGCAAAGATGTTGGTTTCTGCCTTTCTGACATCTGTGTCTTTAATCGTCATTTGTCTGTCTCACTCTCTGTTCGAAGAAGGTGATCGGTCTCAGCCGTCTTCAGACGCCGCTTTATCAGATCAATATCACTCTGGGGTGTTGATGCCGCTCTTGGACTTCTTCTTAAATGCGTGCAGCACATAGACGGCCGTACGAAAACGAATCGTGTAAATGGCCCGGTAGCCATCCCCATCGAAGTCTTCGATCAACTCAAGTGCGCCATGTCCAACTCCCCTGAGCGGCTTCGCAGATGGCGGATGCTCCCCGACTTGGGCCAGAAACAATTCGTACCCGAACGAATCCTGCAACCGCCGGCGGAAAGTCCTGGTAATCCTTGTAGCTTGAGCCGACCCAAAAGAGAGGCCGGCGCGGAAGAGGCAGATTTTTCATTTTCTCTCGCACAGAAATATGAGTGATAACTCATACCCCGTCAAGGGCCTTGTCGCGAATACCGCCCGTCGCAATGGCTGCTCGTTCTTTCCCAGGGGCACGTCCTTGGTTGATCCTGCGATTCCTCACCAGACACGAGATGCCTCGGAAAGCTGGAACCAGCCGAAAGTGTCGAATTGCATGACATCATGAGAGGATTCCTTCCTCAAGACACCATCGGCGTCACTTTCACGCAGGCCGTGCCCGCTCCTCAAGAAAGCCCAGAGGAATACGAAGACGTTGATTCATGGAGACATTCACCTCCGCGGCAGGGGAAGCTGACCGGCGCCAGAAACCGCTTCGTGAGTGCGAAATCTGCTGGCGCGATTGCACCCAGTTGACAGAACCACTGTGAAAACGGATCTTTTTTCGATAGCGATGCCATTCGGCTCAGCACCTGGTCCAGGGTCCACAGCTCTTTCTCTTGCCATTTCCGTGGGTTAATTACGCCCCCCTTGAAGGGAGGGCGGAGAACTCGCGAAAACTGAAGGTCGCTCGCGTTCCACCCGGGCATTTTTTTAAATTCGCCGATCCGCCCTCAGCCGCGATGGCCGAACGTGATCGGGACCGGCATGAGAGATGGGAGGCGGGAATTTTCACGCCTCGCCACGGTCGGAAGGCCAGCCTGCTGTCGGGATGAGCGCGACATCATCCGGGTGTAAGGATGTCATCCGCCACGGACCAAACCATCCGGCTGTGGGACATCGAAAGCGGCCGCGCCATTCACTCCTGTTGCAGACATCGCGGGGCTGTCACGTTGCCCGAGCTTTCTTCGATTACCATGCCGTCGATCCGTCTCGTTTTCATCGGCCAGTTCCTCTTGCCGTGCCCCCAGTTACAGCTCCGCGCTCGACCCTGGCGTGCGGAAAGCCGCCTGCCGCATTGAGCGTCGCCACCGCCCTCCGCCCCTCCCGGCGTCTGGTGTTCGATGTCTCCCACCGGGCAACCGCCCGTCGCGAGTTCGTCGGGATGTCAGGGCATGTTGACGAATTGATAATTGATGGAGCCTGCCAGGAGTTAAGTTAAGCTATGGGCGTCAAAGCTGCCGATTTCGGCAGGCCGCCCACATCCAGGGGTCAGGGGGAGCAGGCCCCGTCGATCGCCAGCAGCGGTGGATGCGATTTTCGCCCCCCCCCCTCGAGCACCTCAAGCACAGCTCGCGTTGATGCGGTGATCTCCTGAAAACCCGCGGCCCTCAGCGCGGGTTTCCCCCCACTTTGGACCAAGACACGCCTCGGCGGCCAGCCGCCCCTCCACAAGACCGCCGCAGCGCGACGCCGCTGGAAAGCCAGCGCCACGATCCGCCGCCGTCGGCAAAGCGTGACTTCCGCCTGACTCCAAGCTCAGCAATTGATCTCGGATTCGGCAATCAACTCCAGCACCAGAGCCTTGTCCGGATCGTGCAGGAAATATTCTTCCTCTATGGGCTCACGAAACCTGATATAAGTCGACGCACCCACCTGCATCGTATGGCCGCCGGCAAACTCGGCACCGCTGTCGAGCTGGTATTTCAGGATGTCGCTGAACATCTCCGAGTATTTCTCGCCTTCATGATGGCCTTCCGCCAATACGGCAAGGTCGTTACAGCCGAGTGCCCAGGCACCGTAACTGCGCATCCAGACGCCCGGCACATCTTCCACCTGGTATTTGACGAAACCACAGAAGAAGACCGTCAGTGGAAAGTTGCGCAATATCTCCAGTCTGTCGTCGCCCAGTTCGGCATGCCGGAAGACACGAGCAGGCAGCAACGTGCGCGCCTTTTCGTTCAGTACGGCCACGCCATCAAACTCGACGAGCGCGCCGGCCCCCGCGGCCAGCGCCACGTATTGTTCCAGCGGGTCGTCCTCGAAGCCGCCGTAGTTCCGGATGATGTGGCCAACATGGGCACGCACCTGTCCTTGACCTCCTCGGGATAGTGCGAAGGGGCGACGCAGGACTCCACCGTCACCATTGGCCCGTTGAATCCGACCATCTTCACGACGTGTTTGTTCCAGCCCACCAGCCCGAATGGCGTCTCGATTTCCGGGGCCAGTTCGACGCTGGCTCCCCGCATTGACCGATGGTAGGCGCGCAGATTCCGGGTCAATGCGTCGGTGTCGATGGCCAGCCGGCCGGAAAACAACACCGTCAAAGCGAGCGGGTTATCCCTGTTGTTGGCGGTCGGCTTGCCGTCATTGGTCGATGACTCGTTGCGCCCGAAGAAACGGTCGATCACACTCATTCAAAACCCCCCAAACCCCAAATCAATTGCCGGCAGTCAAATCTGTGATCGGTGGCTGGAACCCTGAGAAAACGCAAACTCCCCAGGCCAGCGTCAACGCCGACACCGGCTTCCATGACCTTCTCGAATCCGGTCTCCCGCCCCGACCAGGTCATGACGGGCAATTCCCGTGTCTCTTTTTCGCAAATCTGCCGCCGGCCCTGATGGATGCAACCGCCCGGCATCTCCTGGATTGCCGTGGAACCGGCCATCGACGCTTTTGTCGCCGCGATCAGTTGTGGGCCCGGAGCTGTCAGGAAAGGCTCGTCGTCAGGGTTCGTTAACGAATTTCAGGCGCCCGGAAGGCTTTAAGCTGTGGGCATCAAAAGTGCTGATTTCAGTAGCCCCGCCGACGTCCAGGGTCAGCACCACGCGATCGCCGACAACCGTGGTGGTGACGATTTTCGCCCCCCTGGGCAGGGTCGCTGTGATCACCTGGGGCTCAATGCGGCTTCCCTCCCCCCGGAAAAGACGGTACCCGATAGCCACCAGCACCGCCGCGATCGCCAGAGTCGTAGTCAACCCCGCGATCAGCATCATCCGTCGCACCCGGGCATAGAGCGCGGCCTCCTCGGGGGTCGGTTGGGGAGTGGGAGCGGGAATATCTGTCATGCAAAGTCAGGCTCAGAGGTTCGAAGTCACTGTCACGGGTGATGAAGGGACGACCCGGATCGACCGCACGCTGGCGGCCCTTTTGCCAGGTCTGTCCCGGTCAAGGCTGAAAGCCCTGATTCTGGAAGGAGGGTGGCCCTCAAATCCAGCACCACCATCCAGGACCCCGCTTATCACGTCCAGGCGGGCGATACGATCACAATCGACGTGCCGGAGGCTGCCCCCGCCGAGCCCGACGGCGAAGATATTGCACTCGATATCGTCCATGAGGACGACGACATCATCGTCATCAATAAGCCCGAGGGCCTCGTCGTCCACCCCGCCAGCGGCCATGAAACCGGCACCCTGGTCAACGCCCTG
>WQYW01000192.1 GCA_009781045.1 Alphaproteobacteria bacterium | reverse complement strand
GACGCCGCCAATGCACTCGGCATCGGTCGGTCCTCCGTTTACATCCTGATCCAGTCTGGCTCGCTGGATGCCTTCAAGATCGGCAGGCGAACGCTGGTAACGACCGAATCCATCAGGCGTCTGGTGCAATCCCGATCGGTAGCTCTGGTCGATGGGCACATCACAGCCCCGCTGTCCTGAGCCTTTTGAGTGAAGCGGGCCGCATTGTACGCGGCCCGCCAATCTCAATGGAACCCGACAGTCGTGAAATCGAAATCTCGCAACGGCCCAAGTCATACTGAGGAATTGACGGCGCACACTGCGCCCGTCCCCAGAGCTGGCATCAATTTCGCCAATGATTGGGAGCGGTGTGCCTAGTTTAACATTTAACTTTGATATTTAACAGGAAGCTATGGGCGCCCCTGAAGGAGCAGGAGTTCCGGACGATCGAAGGTTCGCCTGCTTTCCTGTCGACTCGGATGCTCGGATGAGCCGGTCCTTGCACCCTTCGATTTGCCATGTTACCCATGTTACACTCCGTGCCCGGACGTGAATCGTGAGCGGGCGGCCGCGGAGGCGTTCCCGTCCAGCTTCTTGGAAGAGGATCCGAAGCTGCTGATGTGGTACGACCAGACGACCATTCGCATCGGGGGTGATGCATGATCACCAGTTGGCGCGTCTCCAATTTCAAATCCATTCGTGACGGGAGCTATTTGCCCCTGGCACCGCTGACGATTTTTGCGGGAGCAAACAGCAGCGGAAAGAGCACCTTCATTCAGTCGATTTTGCTCATCGCACAGACCTTGTCGAACAGGGTGAACTCCCGCTCTGTGGTTCTCAACGGCGAATTCATCAGCCTCGGGCAGTTCGACGAGCTGAAATCGATGGGGAGTGACTCGGATCAGATCGTCATCAAGGGCACTTGCCGCCCGTTTTTGAATGAGAAAGGCGATTGGCGACGGCGCGGCCTTTCTCTCCGATCGCGAAGGGGGTACAGCCGCAAGAAAATGGACCTGCGTGAAATCTCGTTCGAGATAGCTTTCGACGCCGTTCCCAAAAAGATGGCTTTCGACGCCGATCCTTCGACGAGCGAGGAGCGGAATTTCTATCAACTCCAGCCGCGACTTTTTTCCAGCGGTCTGGACTGCATCCTGCGCGACGAAAACAATGTCGATCGGAGGTACTCGATCTTTGTCCGGATTGCTGATCCGGCAGCTTACGAGGAGAAAGTGATCGACATCTACGTGGGCGACCCTGATGAACCCGACTATTTCGAATATGACGTCACGCTGGACGAATTGTCCATGTCCGAAGTCAGGGAGGAAGCACCGTCGGCTCGACCAGTCGGGTGTGTTCTGAGGCATTTCCTCCCTGAAACGATCCTGCATGCCGTCAACTCCAACCATGAAAATGCTCGTGAAATCGCGGCAACACTGCAGAATGGTCGCCGCACGGGTTTCATACCGAGGCCTGATGGCGGGAATTTACAGGTTACCGACGACGTTCTGGGTTCTGGCGGTTCTGGAAGACGTCCTCAGCGGGAAGGGCAGCGGTCTCGACGAGGCATTCGCTGCTCAAGCCCGGCAGTCATCAGTCTACGATCTCGGCAGCCAAGAGGCCGTTGCCATAGAGGACTGGCTGGAGGCATGGAACGATCTTTTGGGCGCGCTGAATCTGGAGCAGCGGTTCAGGGTGCAGCATGCACTTCAGAGCGCGGACAACCTCGTGGAGCGGATTGAGGCAGCGCTGAATGAATTCTATTCGAAGTACCAGGGCCCGGAACGCGATGCGTTCCGGGCGAGGAATTTGTCGATACTGGATTCATCACTGTATATAGATAATTTCTTTGCCTCGTCCGTGAAATATCTCGGCCCGCTGCGCGATGCGCCCAAGCCTCTCCATCCATTGGCTTCATCTGCCGATCCCTATAACATAGGATTGAGAGGCGAGAATACCGCGTCCGTATTGGAGCAGCACAAGGATCGGACAATTCGCTACATCCCGTCGTCGCAGTTCAAATCGCCATCGATTGAGAGGGGGATGGCTAGTAGCTCGCTGAACGAGGCAGTCGTTGACTGGCTGCAATACCTCGGGATCGCAGACTCCGTCGAAAGCAGGGACATGGGCAAGCTGGGGCATGAACTCAAGGTGCGGCCGCCAAACTCCTTGTGGATGCATGATCTAACGCACGTCGGCGTTGGGGTTAGTCAGGTTCTCCCGATCCTGGTCATGTGCCTGCTTGCGGAGGTAGACTCGACGCTCGTATTCGAACAGCCAGAGCTTCATCTGCATCCGAAGGTGCAGACGTTGCTCGGCGACTTTTTTCTGTCGATGGCATTGTGCAACAAGCAGTGCATCGTCGAGACACACAGCGAATATCTCATCGATCGTCTAAGGTTCCGGATTGCTTCTGCAGAGGGGGAGGCCCTCACAGACATTGCGAAGACATATTTCGTCGAGAAGTACGGACTAAGTTCCTTTTTCCGAGAGGTCAAAATCAATGAATATGGGGCCATCGCTGATTGGCCCGACGGCTTCTTTGATCAGTCTCAGCGGCAGGCAGAGGAGATCCTTAGAGCAGCGGCGCAAAAGAGGAAACGCACAAGGCGCAAGGGCGACGCGTAACATGCTCGACGTAACCATCGACGCTGGCGTCTTGGCCGTGCCGTCTCCAGTCTCTTCCGCTGACCAGCTTCACGATTACGTGGACACATTGTTGGATTGGAGCAAGCTGCTTGATGAACCATGGGTGGCGATTCATATCAGCGAGGGGGCGGCAGGGGCGCTCTTTGAAGATAAACTGTATCCGTTACGCGACCAACTCGAGGGTCATTTCCAGCATCATGGCATTGTCGAATATGACGTCAATACGGTCGCCAGAGTGACCGAGAGATTACTCGCGCTGACCCCGTCGTTCGAGACGTATTATCGAGTGAGAGATGTGCTGGCGGATTCTCTCGATATCGATCCTGATATAGTAAATCTAACGACGCATGTTTGTTTGAAATCGGATTTGGCGCGTTGCGTCTTATTGATCTCGATCCTTCGCAAACATTGCCGGCAGCCACTCGCGGGACATTCGCTTATTCTCCGCTCGGCACGGGGCTCGCTTGTAAAGGTACGGGCGCAAATTCACGAGATCGTACACGAGCGTGAGGATCTGCCTGCACTTCCGTCGCCACCGAACTATTTCGAAGGGGATGTTCTGGTGTGCGACGACTTCAAGGGGCTTGCGAAATGCCTCGATGAAAGCGCTATCCTGAAGGGGGCGTGCGATATTCCACGGGTCAAGCTGGCCATCAAAGTGGCTTTGTTCAAAGAGGCTCTTGCGAAGGGCGAGGAGCCAGACTGGTCAGACACGAAAAGCCCGATGATCGGGAAGCGCTTTCTCGAAACGCTCCATGGGTGTTGCCGTGATCAAGGGGGGCGAGTCGCGTCCAGCATATTGCGGGCGATTATCGAGACCGCGCGGAACCGGAATATGGCTGCGGTTCATGCCTTGCGGACAGGCAGGGGGGGCGGTGATCCACAGCGGATGCGAGGGAGCGAAAAAGCGCAGAGAAGGGATATCGATTACGAGCTCCATCTTCACTACTGGGAATGCGCGGACGAAAATATTGAATTGGCATCGATCGTTCACCACAACGATTTTTCTATACCGGAGTGACGGCTGCGGCGGACCAATGGCGCTTCAGCATGGTCGAGAACTGCGGCTGCGAGGCCATCGAAGAATCGGCATCGACATCAAGTGGCTGGACGGCTCACGGTTACGCGTCGTCTTTGTTGTCTGTTGTTTCGCGATGCCTCGGCCGCCCGTCTTCGACCTCGTGGCCGCACTACTGCTCCGGGATTGCATGGCAGTGCCACCATTCTTCGAATGCATGGTAGTACCACTACTCTTGGTTCGTGTGGCAGGCCCGTTACTTGGCCTCTGCGGCGATACATGATTCTCGGAGGGGGAATCCGCCCACCGCAAAGGTGAGACCATGGAGTCCTCGCCACCCAAAATCATTTCGGGTGCTGCCGAAGGTCAGGAATGCCGCTCAGCGGGGTCTTCCGGGCGGGAGGATTGGAGGATTTTGAGCTGCTTGCAGACTTTTTTCAAGGGAGCGAGAAGGCCAGACGCACGCTGCCCGCGGCACATCGGCCTGTTCTTGACCAGCGGGAAGCCGGTTGACTTCGTGCGCCATCTGGAAACGCGCGGCGACTCAGCGTCCCGCACTTTAATCTGGACCGACACGGAAATTGGAATGCATCTGGCTGGCAGCGCGGCAAGTGTCGGGGGATGGCCAACCCGAAAATGAGTTCAAACCTGAGAATCGCCAGACCTTGACCCTTGATGGGGTTAAGGTTATTACGTTTGTAAGAACGGTCTTTGATGGCGGGAGTAGCCGGAAATGTCAGATGTCGGCGGGGTCGGCGGGAGGTCAACCGGCGAAGATACCATCACCCTTTGGCGCCCGGTCGGACCGAAGGAACTGACGCTGATCCAGCAAGCAGAAATGCGTGCCTTTCCCCCCCGCCTGCCGGATCAGCCGATCTTCTATCCGGTTCTTACCGAGGAATATGCTGTGAGGATCGCGCGCGATTGGAATGTTCCGGCCAGCGGGGCCGGGTTCGTGACGCGCTTTCGGATCAGACGCAGCTTTACCGACAGTTATGTCGTGCAGGAAGCCGGCGGCCGAGACCATCAGGAGTACTGGATCCCGGCTGGAGATCTCGATGCGTTCAATGCGGCGATTGTCGGCCCGATTGAGGTCGTGAGAAGCTTCCGCTCCGAACCGTGACGTGAGACGTCTTTGAGCCTGGCGGCTGTGAGGAAGATGCGACAGGAGACGTGGCGGCCGGCATGAACTCTGCGCCCACTGCCGGAAGACCCCACGCAACAGGCGCTGACGCGAAGCTGGTTTGCTGCGCGCCACAACGCGACCGCTATCGCGGTCTGACCTTCATGTGTGCCAGCTTTGGAGTCTGGAGGGCTCCGGTGAGGCAAGGCAAACGGATCAGGAAGAAGAGGTTTGCTCTGAAGTTTCAGAGACCTCTGCTGCGTCCGCAGCCGCCTTATTGATCCATGGCTGCAGCGACGGCGCGATGGAGGGGGCCTCGGCACCGAGGAACTGCAGCAGGTGTTTCTCGGCGGATGGCAGTTCGCCATCCCGGGTGAGATGCGCAATCAGCCATGCCGCCTCTTCTTCGTCGATTTCCTCGCCCGGCGTTGACGCTAAAGAATCGCAGGCAGTTTCACTGTCGCGCACGCCGACCGCTTTCAGGGCGTTACGGAAGGGCTTGAGGAACGCATCAAGGATGTCTTCGCCCTCGGTCTTCCAGGCCCCGGTGTCGACCGAGCGTGACGGAAAACCACCCAGGCTCTCGCGGCTGTCGAGCCATTTTTCGAAATGCAGCGCCGTCTGGATATCGACGGGGTGGGGGCTGATCGCCAGGACAGTTGCCGATCGCCCCGGCAAAAAGGTCATCGAAGGACGGATCGGCTTCCGATGTGCCATGGGCGATCTCGAACAGCACTTCGGCTTCCTCGCGCGTGATGTGATCGGGGGTCGTCAGCTTGGCGAGCCGTTGATGTTCAAAGGCGCTGACTTCCCCCAGACTGACATCGAAGCGGCCTGATTTTCACATCCACCGTGCTCGTTGATTGCGCTGGACCATGACGTGACGCTGGAATCTGCACTTGACAAACCGTAGTCTGGCAGAGTTGCTCCAGCTTGCAATTTCTCCGCGCAGAAAGCACAAGATCATGGCGGCAGGTCTTCGCTCTGCATCAGCTCTCTGTTTGTTCACATGGGTGCCTCCCAGCCTGGGACTGCCAAGGAACGGAGACAGAATTCGTCAGCAGGTGCGCATTTGGAATTGGCATCTGCGATCTTGATCAGGCCCCGCGAAAGCATTGGACTCCCTGGATTTTGAGCTGGGTGCGAGCTGCCTTTTGTCCAACCTGGGTAGTTACGTTCTTTCAATCAACGCCCCACGACTGGATCGGGGATCGGATGCCTCAGATTTCTCTGCACGGCACCAGCCTGCCACCGAGACAGCCGGTGCGTGCCGCGTTCCGAGCGATCGCATTTACCTGCTCTGCCGTCTGGTAATGCAGGCCTCACGCCGGTTCAGACTCTGGTTCTTCAAATCTCGCCCAATGTTGCAGCAACGCCACAAACCCACGTTTCCGCATCTTACGTGAGGCCGAGCGTGGGGCGGCTTAGTTTTTTTCCATTTTATCATGTAATATCAATGAACTTCGGCGGACTCCGTCTCCGCCGTCAGCACGACACACGCCGGCGGCGGCAATGGCGTGAGCGATCTGCGACTACTGTGCCCCGGCACGCCGAAGCTCCTCAGACAGGTCAGGATGCTTGCCGAAGTCAAGCACACGTGGACCCAAGTGGCCCAATCCTGCGGCATTCAGCAGGAGGTACACAAAAGTCTCTGTTACGGTGCGAGCCTGTGGCCGGTGCGGCCTGTTCAGGGATCGCTTTCAGTCCCATCGTCTTTCGCGCGCGAGGCAGGGAACCTGGGACCTGCCTCGCGCCATGATCGGACACGTGTCTTCCTCCTGTCATGCAATGCACGGGCCTTGGCGCCAATAGTCAAGACTCCGCTCTGAAAAATCGCTTCAAGCTCCCAGCCGACCAGGGCTGTTGTCAAAAATCAGCTCCGTTGCGAACAGCCCCGGCATGGCGCGGCGTGCCGCGTGTCCCGGTTCCGGTCAACTGCTCCCGTCCTGAGTCGGCCGCCAGCGGGAAGACAAGTCGCGGCTCGCCCCGCAGCGGCGCAGTTACGCCTGGCTTCTCGCTCTCGATTTCGCGCTGTTTTATCCGATGCGGCAACGGTGGCACAGAAACGTCAGCGCCCGCCTCCCCCCTCGATCAGCGCAGTGGTCAAAGCGAGGAGAACGTGCGGGTTCTCAATCCTGCGGTCCTCGATCCTGTACGCACCGTTCGTGGTGCCGATCTGAAGTTCGCGCACGTCAACCGACTCGTCCCGGCTGTCCTGGTAATGGAGACTGGTGATGGCGGAAAATGCGATGGCCCTGGACCTGACGTAGAGGGCGTTCTTGTCCAGGGCCAGGACCTTGCCGAAGTCAAGGCGCTCCCCCGCCGCGATCCGTGCGCGAAAAGACTCCAGCATTGCGGGAAGGCTGCGCACCTCCAGTTCCCGGTTCCAGTCCTCGGTATCCGCCCAGATAAGCCAGCGCAGGCAGAGCCGCATGCCATTTCTGCCCTCCACCGTCGTCACTGCATTGGAGGTGTCCTGGCGCAGCCGGACGATATCGCGGTAGGCGACGCTTTTCGGCCCGAGACGCACCCCATCGGTTCCGAGCACAAACGGGCGCGGATCGAACAGGAAAGCCACAAGCGGGCGCAGATAGCGGAAAATCCCGACCACAAAACCGACGAAGAAGACCGCGACAAAGATCAGGGTCAGGACCGTGCTTGAGGGATTGGAGTAGTTGACGTAATAATGGGCGGACCTCCAGTCCGCAAAAGTGAAGACTTCAATGGCTCCGGCCGCAAGGCTGAGCACGGTGAAGAGCAGGCCCCACAGGGTTGAGCGCAGCGGGAACTGGCGCCTGACGCTGACGTCCCGCCGCCCCGTCTGCGGCAGTACCGCCAGCGTTGCCGAAGACGGCCCCGAAGACACGGCTGCGGCGCCTGAATATTCTGCGCAGGAATGGAGATAGTCTTCTCCGCGGCACTTCAAAAACTGAGCCCGCCGCACCACCCGCCTTCCGTTGACGCGGAGCCGGATCATGCGGTTCGCCACAGGAGAGAAAATCCCTGCCCGCTGTTCCTGCCAGACGTTTTCGCTGATGCTCTCCCAGGGGATCCGTTCGCCGCCGCGGAATTTCAGACCCTCGCGCGAGATCGTCAGCGCCGGTCGGCCAAGACCAAGGAGCGCCGGCAGGATAAGAAAGCACCCTGCGGTTCCAACGATCGCCACTGCACTGGCGGCAAACCAGAAGGCCTGCGACAGATGGGGTGGGCTATATTCGCTATATGCAAAGTAGAAAAACAGGGCTCCCAGCGCCAGCAGCAGGACCGCAAAATACAGAATCCGCACCGGAGAATAAAAGATGTGGCGAGGCGCGCTGAACTGGTCACGCGCCGCCGGAGAGATATAGGTCATGTTTATGCCTCAAGGTATCTGTTCGCCCGACGTTCGCTCGCTGGTTGTGCCAGCCGGGCCGGGTTGAACGTCGGTTACCACATCCCGGCGACCGGAATCAAATTGCAACAGACGGACGAACGACAGGTAATTTGCTACCCCACGCTCGGCGCTCACAGTAAGTGTCGCGCCTCGCCCATGCCTGGCCGCGATCCGCTGCACCGGTGGCCGGCATTCTACGCAAGTCATCCCCCCCGGCGATCACGGCTTCCCGGCCACAGCCGACCGCTGCTTGCCAGAATCGACATCAAGCCGCCATCAGAGGCTTCAGCCCGGAAACCTCTGCGGGTCTTGCAGCGGGGGATCCGCATGTGATGGCGCGGCAACCGGGCAAGGCTGACGGCGAGTGGCTGGCCGCGCATATTGGGCTTGTCGGTGGTGCCATTATGGTCATCCGTGCGCTCGCCGCGATCGCAGGATCGGCGTGTGCCGGGCACCCGACGGAAATCAAAGCCGCTTCGGCAGAGACCTTTTCGCCATCTGCAAGCGGCCGCAACACCTCATCCCGCTGCGAAACACCCTCTGCCGAACCAGCAGGGCGGCACACCAACGAAAATGGCTTCCTGCAAAGGTGCCTCTCAGCATCGTGATCGCGCGGCTGATAGCGACTGGCGTCAGGGTGACCGGCAATTCACTCATCCTCTTCTCGCTCCATTCCTACCTACCTACACTGGGCCATTTCGACAACCGATCGCTGGACCGCAATCCGGGAACAAGGCTTCCTGTTCAGTTGCCGGCCAGGAATGTCGATTTCGCCTGTCAACTATTGGCTCGCCACTCTCCAGCAATGGCTCCGCTGGCGGCGATTCCTCCATTCATCGGCTCCTGCTTCTCCTCGGCTCCGGCATAGGGCCCGCAACGGTTACGGCCATCCTCGTCCGGCCGGCTTCTTCGCCAAAGGAGAACGTCCGCCCGATGCGCGGACGGCGGCCCCGCCGGACGGGCCTCTCTGCGCAAGCCCATCGCCCTCAGCGGGTCGGCAGTGGCTGATTCGCGCTGGCTGGCTCCTCGCGTTCAACGTTCAACGGACCACAGCCACGGAAGCGGGGCGACCTCCTGGCGGTGCTTGACACGGAGCCCGGGAAACGCGGCAAAGCTCCTGACGCACAGTTGACGCAAGCTCCGCCATATCGGCGACGGCCTGTTGGCCGAAACCCCGGGACGTCTGAGATCCCTGGCAAGACCTTTGGTGCACCGGTAGTTTCTGACTGGCCTCGCTGGCACAGCGGTCGGGCATCGGACCTGGGGGTGCAGCCAGAGCGGGAGCGAGCTGGATATTGGACCGTGGGGACCGTAAGGGGCGATGCAACGGGGGCGATGGTCAATTCCCCGGTGATCGAACTTGTCCTTTGCGGAAACGCCCCCGTTGAAGGAAGGGAATCGGTATTGATTCAGTCAGTATGCGTGTTCGGCGTTCCGTCGATTTTCCTTCTTCCCACCGGCGACCGAATCGAACATATGCAGGACAAGACGCGTCGGATGAAATTCGGCGACAGAGTGGAAACATCCCCGTCCCGGGCGCGCAAGGAGAGATTGGAGCCAATTCTCAATGGGCGCGGATGGATAGGCAAAGGACCCGGCTTGCGGATCCGGGATTGGCGGGTTCGGGTCCATGGGCCTTTGGCCGCGCCAGGTGGATGAGATTGAACGACCCCGTGTTCATAACCGAACTCGCCACCCATGGATGCAATTATGGTTATGGGACAATTGAGCCGTATCCGATGCTATTATCCTGGAATGAAATCAGAGATCGTGCGCTCAGATTCTCGCGCGAATGGGCCGACGAAGACCCGGGAAGCAGCGAAGCGAAGGCCTTCTGGGATGCGTTCTTCATGGTATTTGGCGTTCCGCGCCGTCGGGTGGCCAGCTTCGAAGAGCCCGTAAAGAAATCGGACGGGGACGGTGGGTACATTGACCTGCTCTGGAAGGGGATCCTGCTCGTCGAACACAGATCCAGGGGCAAAGATTTGGATCGGGCGTTCGGGCAGGCCAGGGATTTTTTGTAATCGGTCAAAAAGTCGTGGGAATGGTGCCAGGCGGTCGCCGCCGGACAACCACCGCCTCCCGGGGTATGTTCGACATCAGGCCCAGCCTGTGCCCGCCCGGGAGACGGGAATTCTGTCT
>WQYW01000191.1 GCA_009781045.1 Alphaproteobacteria bacterium | reverse complement strand
TTTACCATCTTCCCCTCCCGACGGCGAATCATTGCGAGAGACTCGCAAATTTCTAAGTGCTTGGGAATCCGGAAAAATATTTTGGTTCGCATTCGATTCCATCTGATCGAAAACCGCTCTAAGACTCTGTGACTCTATTCCCGTAGATGCAGAACTGCCGTTATTCGCCGTTATTCGCTCCGGCATAGCCGGAGGCTTCGCGGGTAGAGTGACGCCCGTTGAACCCAAATCCGTGAGCTGGATGCTGGATGCGAAGCCTCGCGTGAAGCGTGAAGCGATTGTTTCGACGCCGGATTTTCCAGCCGCCCGTTCCCCCGATGGGTGACGTGTCCGAGAGAGGCTGGATCTGTCCCAAAGCAATGTGAATGCTTGATATTTTCTGTCACGACGAGCTGCCAACTGCCGCTTTCAGGTGGAAGACTTGGAATTCCGTCGTCCGGGGGAGCTGAATCGCGACCAGGAGTTTACTCGGTGGGGGATACTTGCGGGTTTCAGGTGCCGATTTGTTGAAGGAAGCTGTGGCTGCGCTGGAAACAATTGTGACGCTCCAGCAGAAAGAACCTTGAAAAGAGACGGAGGTAGTCAAACAGCATCTGGCATCGTTGATGGATGACGCGCAGCGTGGCGCACCGCATGGACGATGACCTGCTCATCGTCCACCTCATAGAAAATCAGATAGGGATAGGGTGCCACTCTCATCCGCCGCAACCACGGCAGTCGTGTCCGGGTGCCCGCGAATGGGTGCCGGCTTAACAACTGCACGGCCGCCTGAATCTTGGCTTTCACCCGTTCTGCGCCCCTCGGAGAATATCCGTCGAGGTAGGTAAGGACCTCGTCAAGGTCCGCCAATGCTGGAAGTGTGTACCGAATTTTCACAGGCCGTGCTTTTTCCACACATCTCGCAACTGCGCGTCTGTCGCAAACTCTCCCCGCCTGGCGGCCTCACGAGACCGGAGAACTGCGGTCTCCTCTTCGGGATCAAGATCAACGACTGGCTGGTCTTCGCCTGTCAATTGCAGCAGGATCCGCGCAATCTCATCCTGAATCGCAGGAGGCAATTGGCGGGCGGTTTCGATCGCGTGGTCGAGTAGGTCTGTCATGCGAGAGACCATAACCGAAATCAACCCGACGGTCAATTTGTCAATTTCTCAATTTCCTGGGTCGGGACGCCGGCAAGTCCCGGGACGTGAGGACGGGTGCGACTCAAAGTGTGGCGTCGGAGTTTTCTGATGCATCCCGTCTTCAAATTTGGGAGCCTCAGCGATTGGCCCTTACGCGGCCTGGGTCACTGAAATGGGGGAAAGATGCCGCTTTCAGCCCTCGCAACCACGGCAGCCATGTCCGGGTTCCCGCACAAGGGTGCAGGTATGAGAACTGCTCGGGGTCGCCCGGATTCTGGCTAGAAACTGCCGTCAAGCGAGGGTATGGCGGTGCCCCGGGGTGCGGGTTTCATCCAAGGGGGGCGGCGGTACGCCGGTGAGGAACTCACATCTTACCCGTCTGCCAACTAGGCCATCGCAATCCAGCGTTCAGCGTTTTCGCCAGATTTTCGAATCGCGGAGTTCCGCGCAGTTCCAGTGCTATATTGCATTCATTCCAGTCAGCTGCGCTATCAGTGCAGTGCGTGCCTCACGGTAGGACATCAGAAATCCCAAGGACAAATCAACTTCAACCCGGTTGTTGTAAAGTCCTTCAAGTTACGGGTGGCAAGACGGCCACCATTCACGTGAGCGATTGCTGCAATCATCCCGTCGGCGACGGACATTGGACGGCCTTGTCGAGTGGCAAGACCCATGATTTGACCATAAGCAAGAGCGGCCTGCTCAGTGAGCCCGAAAATCCGACCTGCAAAACGACGTCGCCATTCGGACAACCCCTCTTCGAGTCGGCGGGAACGCTCCTCTGGCCGGATTTTCTCGATTCCGAAGGCAACTTCAGCAATCGCGACCGTCGGCAGTGCAAGCTCTGGATCAAAGCGGACCAACCACGCGAGTACAGCCTCACTTGGGTCCATTTTCAGGGTTTCGGCAACAACGTTGCTGTCCAGGAAAATCAAAGTTCGATGCCTTCATGCGGCTTGCGGTTTTCGTCAAGAACTGACTGAAGATCAATGTCCGCTCCGAATTGCGTCGAAATCCGGCGATAAAATGATGCGGCAGGCTCTCGCCCTGTCGTCTGAATCTCATAAGCTTCGAGCGCACGCTCAACGAGATCTGCAATGGATCGATTCTCGCGGCGAGCGAGCCGATATGCAAGTTCTCGTGCCCTCACGCTGCGGACTGAAAGTTGAGGCTTTGCCATTTTGTCACCCTCTGTCTGCGAGACTATAGCATGCAGGCCATCAGCCGGCAAGCCATCTTTGGCCGGCAAGCCATCCGAAAATCGTTCGGGGCCCTCGATCGTGACCAATCTCCCAATAATTGAAGGGGTTTTTTCCACGCGGCGGTAAATAGCTGAATCCACTTTCAAACCTTTAACCTTTCCTGATCGGAGTTTGTCATCGGAGGGGGGGGGATGGCTGTCGGAGGCGATTTGCCGGGAAATTCTGGCTTGCGATCAGTGTCAATGCGGAAGGCGCCGATTGAAGTGGAGGCGTGCTGTCGATGAGGCCTGCGAAAGATCTCGGCCAGGCGATTGTCTGATAGAAGATTTGACGCGTTATGGATTGGCTGCGGTGCGTCTCCTGAGACGGGCCAGTGCGCGGGCGAACACCGCATTGTTTCCGGTCGCACGTGCCAGCACCAGGGCGCCCTGGATTGCGAGCACCACATCTTCTGCGCAGTCTTTGGCCTCTGCCGGGTTCCAGCCGTCGCGAACCAGGGCGTCGCGCAGGGCCTCGATCCATCGGCGGAAATAGCCGGCAATTGCGCTCTTGAAGCGATCGCGTGTGTTGTCGAGGGCGAAGGAACCGAAGAGGCAGATGCGTGCCCCAGAGCGGAAATAGGCATCGGCGGCATCCCACATCCGGGTGATGGCGAGGTCGGGTTTGTTGTCCCGCAGTGGTTGGAAGATTTCACGTTCGAACCAGACGTCGACATTTTCCAGGACGGCGTTGGCCATGTCTTCCTTGCCTCCCGGGAAGAAGTGATAGAGGCTGCCCTTGCCGAGGCCGGTCCTTTCTGTGATCCGGCTCAGAGAGGCCCCTTCATAGCCGAACTCACGAAAGGCCTCGGCGATGAGGGGGATGACGTCGGCGCGCTCGTTGATGGTCCGCATGGAGATCCCGTTGGCTAAAGATCCAGTTCCGTCAGTCCAGGATGTCCGTCCGGTCGGCGACCGAGGGGCCAGTGAAACTTGCGGTCGCTGTCGCGGATCGGGAGGTCATTGATGCAGGCGAAGCGGCGTTTCATCAAGCCGGAGGCGTCAAATTCCCAGTTCTCGTTGCCATAGGAGCGGAAGAAGCTGCCACTGTCGTCGCGCCATTCATAGGCGAAGCGGACAGCAATGCGGTCGCAGGCGAAGGCCCAGAGTTCCTTGATCAGGCGATAGTCGAGTTCCCTGGCCCATTTGCGGGTCAGAAACGCCACGATGTCGGCCCGGCCGGTGATGAACTCCGCCCGGTTTCGCCAGCGGCTGTCGGTTGTGTAGACCAGCGACACCTTTTCCGGGTCGCGGCTGTTCCAGCCGTCTTCGGCGAGTCGGACCTTCTGCGTTGCAGTCTCAAACGTAAAGGGCGGCGCAATCGTCATCCGATGTTTTCTTATACCGCGCTGTTGTACTATTTGGCACTTAATAAACCGATCGGTACAACGTGTCAACATGTCCGCCATTGGAGGCTGCAGGACAGGCTCGGTATTCCTTCGCAACAAATTGATTTCATTCAGACAAGTGTTTTGACCGCGTGGCGGCGACGTGCATCACCGCGGAACTGGCACCGCCCGAGGCCGGCGAATTGATGACGCCAGCGGTGGTCTGCCTGCCCGGCGAGAATGAGACGGGCGGGGCCATCATCGGTGCTGGTGGGCGGGGTCGTTTGCGGTGATCAGGATCATCGAAAGCGAAGGCATCAACCTGCCACAGGGAAGGAATCACTGAATACCTGTTGGCGGGATGCCCACCCTGCTGGGTGAATTCCACAAGGAGGTTCCCTCCAGCGATACGCAGAGATTGAGAATGTCCGCGGGAGCTTTCTCGTTGAGAATGCGTATCAAGCGCTCATCGGCTGTGACAAATCGCAAACCTCGGCGTGCTGCGAGGCAAATGTACATGCAATCATATGCTGGATGGCCGAGGTCTATCGCCAGCTCGGTCGCCTTCGCCAGAAGTGGTTGCATGGCGAACAATTCAATGTTGCTTTGCTGCAGCAGTTGAGCTGCCATCGTAGCTTCATCGGGCGTGAGTTCGTTGCGCTGGACCTTTTTCCAGAGAATGTTGGCGCACTCAGCCACAAGTAACTCCGGAGCCGCGAAACTGCGATTGCGCCGTAATGTGGTCGCAAGTGCGCTCCCCTCTTCCTCGACGACCCATTTGATGGCGATGCTTGCATCAATCACGAGGGTCTCTGTCACCGTTCGTCGCGTCCTTCGTGCAGCAGGATTTCGGAAGGCGTTTGTTTTCGCTTCGCCGTCAATTCGCGCAACTTTGCTGCGAGTTCGTCAAAGTTGGGGGCGACCTCGGTTTCCAGAGCCTGCCTCAGAATTTCGCGATGCTCTGCCTCGGCGGAGCGTCCGTGCCGCGCAGCCCTCATTTTCAATCTGGCAATCAGATCGTCGTCCAGATTGCGGACGTGCAAGTTACCCGCCACATCAGCCTCCAGTGCTCTCAATGAGAGCAAAAGCAGCAGTGCTCTCATTGAGATCAATGATAGCACCCTATAGGTCGGCCGATCAAGGCTTTTGGAGGGTATGAGAGGGTATGAGTGCATAGAAGTCGCAGGGCGAACCTCAAAGGAACATACCAAGAACATGTGGCCGGGCAATCGGGAAAATCGATGCTGGCGTTTCAGGCGGAACGGGGGCCTGTTGATGGCCGCGGGCGCCAGCCGCGGGCAGAGGCCCGCAAATCGCGAAATCGGCAGGTGACGTCTTTTCCATGGGGATGGAAGAGATTATGTCAAAGTGAAGTCGAATCGATTGTGGCGGATGCCATCGCCTGGAGGGTCTAGACCGTGCGCCTGCTTGTCGTTGAGGACGATCCTGATCTCAATCGTCAGCTCACCAAGGCCCTGACCGATGCGGGTTATGTCGTCGATCGCGCCTTTGATGGGGAAGAGGGGCACTTTCTCGGCGATAGTGAACCCTATGACGCGGTGGTGCTCGACATCGGCCTGCCCAAAATGGACGGTATTTCGGTGTTGGAGGCGTGGCGGCGCAACCACCGCACCATGCCGGTGCTGATCCTCACCGCGCGCGATCGCTGGAGCGACAAGGTTCAGGGCTTCGATGCCGGTGCCGACGACTATGTGGCCAAGCCCTTTCACCTTGAGGAAGTGCTGGCGCGGATTCGAGCCCTGCTGCGCCGCTCGACCGGGCATGCACAGAGCGAACTGACCTGCGGTCCGGTGACCCTCGATACCCGGACCGGCAAGGTCACGGTGTCGGGTAATCCGGTGAAGATGACCTCGCACGAATATCGTCTGCTGCAATATCTGATGCATCATGCCGGTCGCGTGGTCTCCCGCACCGAACTGGTCGAGCATCTCTATGATCAGGATTTCGATCGCGACTCCAACACCATTGAGGTTTTTGTCGGCCGCATCCGCAAGAAGCTCGACGTCGACATCATTCAGACCGTGCGCGGCCTGGGCTACCTCCTGGCGCCGCCCGAGGCGTGAGCGGCAGGAGCCGCCACGGGCCTGAGCGGCAAGCGCCAGCAAGGGGGTGAGCGGCAAGCGCCAGCAAGGGGGTGAGCGGGAAGAGGCATGGGGCAGGCGAGGGCGCTTGAACTTCTGCTGGAAGCCTTGATCCGGGATTGATCCTGATGCGCGCGAACTCGCTTGCGACCCGTCTGTTCCTTTCCGCCACCGCGTGGCTGGTCGTGATTCTCGCCATCACCGGCTTTGTCCTGTCCTCGGTCTACCGCGACGCCACCGAGCGCGCCTTCGATCGACGGCTCAATCTTCATCTGCGCAATCTGGTGGCCGAGGTCGCGGTTCCCGATGACTCGCCCGACCGCCAGTTCCAGTCGCTTGGCGAGCCACTGTTCAAGCTGCCGCTGTCGGGCTGGTACTGGCAGATCGCGCGCACCGACGTGGAGAAGGCCGATATGCGGGCTTCGCGATCGCTGTGGGACAGGAAACTGCCGAAACTGGATGACCAGACGGTCGAATTGACGGCAGCGGGCATCCGGGTGGCCTATGTCGATGGGCCGGAGGGCCAGACGCTGCGCCTGGTCGAGCGGGCGGTTGACCTTGGCAGTGATGGCAGCTTCCTTGTCAGCGTGGCTGGCGACGCCAGCGAGATTTTCGATGAGACCCGAAGTTTCGACTATTATCTCGGCGGCACCTTCACCGCGCTCGGCATCGTGCTGCTGCTGACCACGATTTTCCAGGTCCGCTTCGGCCTCGCGCCCCTGAAACGTATTTCGGAGGCGATCGCCAATATCCGCTCCGGACGCGCCGAGCGGCTCGATGGCAAATTTCCGGTTGAGATCGCGCCGCTGGCACGGGAAACCAATGCGCTGATCGACGCCAACAGGGAAATTGTGGAGCGTGCCCGCACCCATGTTGGCAATCTCGCCCATGCCATCAAGACGCCGCTGTCGGTGATCGTCAATGAGGCCAGTGCCCGCAGCGGGGATCCGTTCGCCGCCAAGGTGATGGAGCAGGCCGGGATGATGCGTGACCAGGTCGCCCATCATCTCGAGCGGGCGCGCATCGCCGCCCGGGTGTCGATCGTGGCCACGATCAGCGAGGTGGCACCGATCATCGAGGCGCTGCGGCGTACAATGGAGAAGATTCATCGCGACCGCGGCATCGTCATTGATCTCCGCAACGATGCCTCGGCGCGCTTTCGCGGGGAACGCCAGGACCTTGAGGAGATGGTCGGCAATCTGGTCGATAATGCCTGCAAATGGGCGCTGTCGCGGGTCGCAATCGATGTCGTGGTGGACGCGCCGGCGGCGGAGGCCAATCCTCTCCTGCGAATCACTGTCGATGACGATGGCCGCGGCCTGTCGGAGTCCGAACGCACCCAGGTGGCGCGCCGTGGCAAGAGGCTGGATGAGTCGAAACCAGGATCGGGACTGGGACTCTCGATTGTGGTCGATCTGGCAGCCCTCTATGGCGGCCGCCTCGAACTCTCCAGCGCGCCGATCGGCGGCCTGCGGGCGGAACTGGTGCTGCCCGGCATTTAGGCAGGATCTGCGCCACCGTCGCCAGCCCATCGCCAGTTCGCTCGCGGGGGGCACTGAGAAAAGCTGCCCATTGGCATGAAAAATATGCCCGGCTGGCATGATCAGATCGCTCATGGGGCCCGGTCAGCCAGCTCGTGCCGTCGCATAAGTTATTGAACATTAAATATTTTCAGCACTTCCCGGAGAGCGGGCAATTGCCAATTGCCCGGTTGGCAAAGCGTGGTGTAAAGCGGGCCGCGGCACCAGGGCGGTGCATGGAAGCTTACCCTATGGCATTATTATGGCTGGTCCTGGCGCTGATGACGATCGCGGCGATTTTCGCCGTGCTGTTGCCGCTGGGCCGTCCCGCTCCCGCCGGCAATCAGGGAAATGAGACTGCGGTCTATAAAGACCAGCTGGCTGAGGTCGATTCCGACCTGGCGTCGGGGCTGATTGCAGCCTCCGAGGCGGCGGCGGCCCGCATTGAAATCAGCCGTCGTCTGCTGGCCGCGTCCGGGTCCCCGTCACCGTCAGGGAAAACCAGCATAGTGTGGCGTCGCGCGGCAGCCATATTGGCGCTGGTCGGTCTGCCAGCACTGGCGGCGGCGGTCTATGTCCCGCTTGGTTCACCCGGCTTGCGGGATTTCCCGCTTGCGGGGCGTGATCGCGTCACCGAGATCGGCGGCTCGCTTGAGGCCATGGTGGCCAAGGTTGAACAGCATCTGGCGGAGAATCCGCAGGACGGCCGCGGCTGGGCGGTGCTGGCCCCGGTGCTGGGGCGACTGGGGCGGCACAGTGATGCCGTGCGCGCCTATCAGAACGCCCTGACCTATAATGGCGATAGTGCTGTGACCAGGACCGATCTCGCTCTGGCTCTTGTGGCGGTTGGCAAAGGCGCGATCACCGCAGAGGCGAAGGCGGAGTTTGCCCGGGCGCACGCGCTTGACGCCCGTGAACTGAGAGCTACCTACTTCCTCGGTCTTGCCGCCGAACAGGATGGCAAAAAGGATGAGGCGGCTACGATCTGGAGCAGCATCGATGGTCCAGGCTGGGCTGGGCTGGCGCCGCTGCTGGGGCAGATGGGGCGTCGCGACGATGCGGTGCGTGCTTTTCGCAATGCGCTCAGTGCCAATGGCGACAGCGCCGAAGGCAGGGTTGAGCTTGGGCTGGCCATGGTTGCGGCCGCCGAGGGCGTGGTGAGCCCGGAGGCCCGAGCCGAGTTCGAGCATGCCCATGCCCTTGATGGCGATGAGCCGCGGGCAAGCTATTTCCTCGGGGTCGCGGCCGAGCAGGCGGGGCGCAGGGATGACGCGGCCACAATCTGGCGTGCCATGCTGGAAAAGGCACCGGCGGATGCGCCCTGGCGCAAGGTAGTGCGTGCCGCTTTAGTCCGGGTTGGTGCGGTGGCACCGGACTCGGATAAGGCGGCGGCCCGTGACGCTGCTGCGCCTGCCGCCAGTGATGAAACCATGAGTGACGCCGACCGCGAAGCGGTGATCCGGGGCATGGTCGAGCGCCTGGCGCAGCGCCTCAAGACAAACGGCGACGATCTTGAGGGCTGGATGCGCCTGGTGCGGGCCTATGTGGTGATGGGCGCACGCGACAAGGCGCGTGCGGCGCTGGAGGAGGCGCGGGGTGCCCTGCATAATGACCCGGCGCGATTGCACCAGTTGAATGAGGGCCTGAGGGATCTCGGGCTCGACGGATGATTCCAGGACCAGTCGAACCATGACGCGCAAACAACGGCGGATGACCATCATTGGCGCGGCGCTCGCAGTGCTCGCACTTGCGGCGGCGCTGGTGCTCAATGCGCTCCGCGATTCCATCGTGTTTTTCTCGACCCCCAGCATGGTGGCGGAAAAGCACATTCAACCGGGCAAACGCTTTCGCCTCGGCGGCCTGGTGCAGCCGGGGTCGGTGCAGCGCGGCGACAATCTCAGCGTGACCTTTGAAATCGCCGACGAGCATGCCAGACTGCCTGTGGCCTATAAGGGCATCCTGCCCGACCTGTTCCGCGAGGGGCAGGGCGTGGTGGCCGAGGGCGCGCTTGATGATGGTGGCGTGTTCAGGGCCGACACCGTGCTTGCCAAGCACGACGAGAAATACATGCCCAGGGAAGTTGCCGATGCCCTCAAGAAGCAGGGGCACTGGAAAGACGACTATGAGGCCAAATCACAAGCGCCTGGCGCTGTGAAACAGGGAGCGACGCGGTGATCGCGGAATGCGGCCATTATGCTCTGGTGCTGGCGCTGGGTCTGGCGCTGGTGCAGTCCATCGTGCCGGTGATCGGCGCCCGCGTCGGTGACACCGGCCTGATGAACGTGGCGCGCTCCAGTGCGCTGGCGCAGTTCCTGTTCGTCGGCGTCGCCTTCGGCGCGCTGGTTATGCTCTATGTGACGTCGGATTTCTCGGTCATCAACGTTTACCAGAATTCGCATTCGTCCAAGCCCCTGATCTACAAGATTACCGGCGTCTGGGGCAATCACGAAGGCTCAATGCTGCTGTGGGTGACGATCCTGGGCTTTTTTGGTGCCCTGGTCGCGGTCTTCGGCAATAATCTGCCGCTGTCGCTGCGGGCGCATGCGCTCAGTGTTCAGGGCTGGGTGGCATCTGCCTTCTATCTCTTCATACTTTTCACATCGAATCCATTCCTGCGCAACGGCGCGCCGCCAATGGAGGGCCTCGACCTCAATCCGATCCTGCAGGATCCCGGTCTGGCCGTGCATCCGCCGCTGCTCTATCTCGGCTATGTCGGCTTTTCGATTTCCTTTGCCTTTGCCATTGCCGCCCTGATCGAGGGGCGCACCGACGCCGCCTGGGCGCGCTGGGTGCGACCGTGGACGCTGATGGCCTGGATCTTTCTTACCCTCGGCATCAGTATGGGCTCCTACTGGGCTTACTATGAACTGGGCTGGGGCGGCTGGTGGTTCTGGGATCCGGTCGAGAACTCGTCTTTGATGCCATGGCTTGCCGGTACGGCGCTGTTGCATTCGGCCATCGTGATGGAGAAGCGCAATGCGCTCAAGGTGTGGACCATCCTTCTGTCGATCCTCACCTTCTCGCTGTCGCTGCTCGGCACCTTCCTGGTGCGTTCGGGCGTGCTCACTTCGGTCCACGCCTTTGCCACCGATCCGACCCGTGGC
>WQYW01000190.1 GCA_009781045.1 Alphaproteobacteria bacterium | reverse complement strand
GGCTGGTCAAGAATGCAGAACTCATGGCTGCATTGAGGATCTGCCGGTTCAATGACGACTGGTCACAGTACTGGGAGACGAAAATGGCCGCATGAGGTCCCCCGAGGTTTTAATCGCACCCCTGCGGCGGTGGGGCACCACACGCCTGCCCTGCACCCCCCCTGCGGCCCCTGCGGTTCGTGCCCCAGGTCTCCCAGCCAGGTCCTGATGACCGCCGCTGCGCTTCAGCTTCCAGCTGCGTCGGTGCCATGCCGCTGGTGCCATGCGGCAAAGCGCCATTCGAGAGCCCGGCACCGTGGGCCCAGGGGGTCAACAATAAGCGATAAGCATCCGGCATCCGATGAGATCCGCCGGTTCCGCAGTCACCCAAACCTTCACGCCGGCTTGTAGCCGGACGCCGCAGCTATGATCCTCCCTGATCCAGATGCCGAGGCGGCATTTGCCTCCCCCCGGCAGTGACCTCCTGTGGCGGATCGCAAGCGGACTATTCCAAATCCGTGAGTTGAATGCGAAACTTCGCAGGAAGTATTTGTTTCGATATCGGATTTTGCACCCGCCACGTTCACCCAATGGGTGACGATCCGAGAGTGGCTGGATCCACCCCAAAGCGATGTGAATGCTTGGCTCTTTCCGTCACGACGGGCTGCCAACTGCCGGTTTCAGGATTATTGGCCGGGACAAAGGCGTCGGCGCACCTGGGGCACTGCTGTCCCGGGCTCCCGTTGCGCACTGCTGCCATGTTCCAAATGCGTATCGAAGTCCCGGCCACTCTGATATCTGGCCAGCGGGCCTATAACCTGTGACCTGCGCCTTCACGCGCCTGGGGTTGCCATTGCGCCCCTTATGTCCGCATCCGGTGCCATCCCAACCTGCTCAGGATGCCAGTTCGAAGATCCGTTCCGTGTCGGCACCCGGCTCGCTGTCTTCGGAGATTCGTCGGGTATTGCTTTTACAGATCTCTCGGATGTGTGAACGACTTTCCGGGCACGCCGCCGCGCAGATTCCTAGCCTCAATGAACATATCAATGTCACTTATGTCCTTGCCCGAATCGAACGCTCCACCACCACCTGATTTCTTCGGTCATCGAACGCCCGTCACAGGCTGCCACGAGCGCCGATCCTGCCCTCTATCCCTGAGGCCTTCATGACTGAATCCAGCTCGGTCATCGCTGGATTACACTGCTCTGCCGACTTGAAACCAAACGGAACGACCTTCCCGTTATTGAACATCCTAGGGCCGTTCACCTCTTTGGCCGATAACCTTGCGGCATCATTTACCACCCTTTCGGAGGGGCGGGAATACTGGGGCGGCACGAACGGCGGCTCCCCTTCCTTTGGAGGCCCAGCGCCCCAAATCGACGCCAGATTCTCAGGTGAAAGAGGCTCACCAGCCTGCGGGTTCCCCGACACCGCCTTAACTTAGTTCAAAACAATGAAACGCCTTGGTGTTGCAGGGTATTTCGCATTTTACGTGAGTCACGAATAGCAATAGCGCGGGATTTCCGCAATTCCGACACCCGGCATTGTCAACTACGAGGCTCCTTCACTATCGAACGCGCCAAAGCTTGGCTCGCTCAGCTCATCATCGAAACCTCCGGAACTCTGCGTGTGATCCTCCGTCTGCTGCCTCATTGAAAGGACAGCACGGGTCTGCGAATAACTGTCACCCGTGGCGGAGAGACATTTTACCGATAGCCAACACCTGGATCATGCCGAAAGCCATCTACTTGTGAACTAATTCAAAAATGTACCTCAACTCCTGTTGACGGAAATCGAATCCAATGTTATCGAAGTCAATTATCTCACTCAAGTTGACGAACTTCCAGTCGTCGGAGCCAAGTCGATGAGAAAGCTTCGCGAAAACCAGATGAGCCTAAATCCGTTTGGAATATCCTACTGAGCCGACAAGATCAGCCAAGCGTTCGTCCAAATGTCGACAACACTCGATGCCGCGGCACAGAGCTGATCGACTTGGTTGCTGCGGATCTTGGGATGAGTGAAAAGGAGAAGACTGGCCGCCGCGGGATCTCCGCAGAGTAGGTGCTGCGCTGCGCCATTTTGAAGCAGTCCCATAGCACCAGCCACGATAACCTCTTCCACTTGCTGATCACCCATTCGTGCACGATCCTGTTTGCGCGGCTACCAGATGTTCTTGACGTAAGGTATAACACGAAAGCCACGGCAAATGCCGCTATTGGCGCCTTGCGCAATCTGCCTCGCGACGGAGCAGGCGACAGTTGCAGCAAGCCGAGTTCCCTGAATATGCCGCGTCAGGCGACCTAACCCTAATGCGGGGGCCTCTGTGCCGATCGCGCGGCAAGCGTTGCGCGGCGTCGCACCTCCTGCCATCCAACCGCAAGGCAGACGTGATCGCCGCGGGCACCGTCGCGGCTGCGCCAATGCCCGAACCGACATGTGACCGCGCAGCCTCGACGCCAACGCAAGGTGCGGAACGCCACCCGTGAGCGTTGGTCTGTCGCCTGCTCACAACTGATGTCCCCATGCCGTTAGCCACACCCCACACCGCAATGGCAGACCCTCTCACGAAGGTGTCCAGTGCGCTATGGCAGGGGCCGGACCGATTCGGATGGCGTTCCCAAGGCTTTCTGACGAGGTTTGCTGATATTCAAAAGTCTTCCGGAACGCCGGGCAGTTTGCGGCAGATAAGGAGTCTGCTTGAGAACCGCGGTAATTTGCCGGAAAGCCGAACGAATGGAAGCGGTGGTGCCGGCTGGCAATGTGCCATATATGTCAGATGAGGCATATCGCACATTGGACCAGGCCGTTGCGCGGCAGACACATCAGGCAAACTCCGTGACCGTGGTGCCAGATCACCCGGTCCGGGAGTTCAGCGGCTCCATATGAAATTTCAAAGATCCGGGCATCTTTTGGCGTTTGTTTCAAGGATTGCACCGATGTGCGTCAAGTCCGACAGACGACTAGAAGCCGACGCCCATAATGTTCGACACGCTGTGACTTCGGCCTGTGGCCGGGCTCGGCCGCGCGGACTCGCGGTGCAGGCGCCGATTTTCCGGCTTTGATCGTCGGGCCTCGTTGTGATGGCGGGCGTGGCGCGCCCTGCTGTTGTCGTGGTGCTCGCGCGACACCACGCTCTCGCCTTCACCGGCTTTGGGCTTGTCCCCGGCAATACAGGCGGCACCATTGCAGGTGGGGGCACAGGAGTGAATGTGGTCGGCGCTCAGATTTTTGACCAGTTCCGCCGTCACCGCCGAGTTGCCGGTGCTCGATCCTCCGCTCACCGACAAATAGCGATTGATCGCGTCCTGCGTCGACAAAAGTGAGCCATCGGGACGGCCTACGAAACAACCGAGGCGGATCAGCTCGGCCTGCGCCGCCTTCACCAGTCGCAGCGAATTGGGCAGAGCTTCGGCACGCCTTTCCGCCTCCGTTGTATGCTGCTCAAGAGATGCCAGTACGTTCGGGCGCAGTCGCTCGCAACTCGCGCTGCGGGCGAAGGCTTTCAGCTCCCTGACGCGTTCACCCGCGTCAGCCATGGCGAGAATGGCGTCGGATCGGGTCTGTTCCTCCCGGCACGCCGCCTCTTTCGCCGCAGCGCTCTCGGCGTCCTTGCGCTCCTGCGCCTCCCGTCTCGCTTGCGCAGCACGCGTTTCCTCCTCAAGCTTCGCAACCTTCTGGAGCTCTTCCTCGGCCTTGCGGGCGGCCTCTGCGTCTGCCACCTTGCGCTCGGCCTCAAGGGCCGCATTGCGCTTTGCCTCCTCATCACGTTTCTTCTGCGCGAGGGCTTGCTCCTTCTCCTGCGCAATCTTGCGCCTGGCGGCTTCGCCCTCCAACCGCTTGAGGGATGCCACGACCGGCAGCCGCAACCGCTCGCAGGTCACGCTGCCGGAGAAAAGTCTGAGCTCATCAACACCCTGTCCGTCGCTGCCTCTGGCGAGAATGGCCTCGAATCGCGCCTGCTCATCCATGCAGACATTCTCTCGCGCCGCCGCGATCTCCGCCTGTTTGCGCGCCGCTTCCTCAGCCTGTGCCTGTTTTTCCGCTGCAGCCTGTGCCGCCAGACGCTCCCGCTCGGCCTTTGCCGCCGCCTGCCGCTCCTCCTCCGCCTTGCGCGCCGCTTCGGCCTGTGCCTGTTTTTCCGCCGCAGCCTGTGCCGCCAGACGCTCCCGCTCGGCCTTTGCCGCCGCCTGCCGCTCCTCCTCCGCCTTGCGCGCCGCTTCAGCCTGCGCCTGTTTTTCCGCCGCAGCCTGTGCCGCAAGACGCTCCCGCTCGGCCTTTGCCGCCGCCTGCCGCTCCTCCTCCGCCTTGCGCGCCGCTTCAGCCTGTGCCTGTTTTTCCGCCGCAGCCTGTGCCGCCAGACGCTCCCGCTCGGCCTTTGCCGCCTGCCGCTCCTCCTCCGCCTTGCGCGCCGCCTCAGCCTGCGCCTGCTTTTGCGCCGCAGCCTGTGCCGCAAGACGCTCCCGCTCGGCCTTTGCCGCCTGCCGCTCCTCCTCCGCCTTGCGCGCCTGCTCCTGTTCGGCCTGGCGTTTGGCTGCCAGGACGGAAAGGCGATCAATGCGGGTCGCCACCACCGCCAGCAGCGATTGGCACTGCACCCTGGCTGCGAAGGCTTTCAGTTCGTCGATAGCGCTTGCGTCGCTGTCCCGCGCAAGAATCGTATCCAGCTGCATCTGTTCGTCCTGGCAGACCGCCTCGCGTGCCGCCTCCGCTGCCAGTTTTTCCTGCGCTGCCTTCTGCCGCTCCTCCTCCGCCTTGCGCTCCGCTTCCGCCTCCCTGGCCCTGCGCACCGCTTCCGCCGCAGCGGCACGCCTCGCCTCCTCGTCGCGCGCGGTCTGCGCTGCGGCTTGCGCCTCCATCTCTTCAGCTTTGCGCAAGGCCACTTCGGCAGTGAAGCGCTCAAGCGCCGCCGCCACCACCGGGCGCAGCCGCTGACAGCTCACCCGGGCAGCGAGAGCCTTGAGGTCCTCCACACCACCCTCGCTGCCGCGGCCCAGAATCGTGTCGAGCATGCTTTGCTCGTCCCTGCAGGCGGCCTCTTTCTGCACTATGGCTTCCACGCGCTTGCGCGCGGCTTCGGCGCGCTGTTCTTCCTGCTCGCGCTGCTTGCGCGCGGCGGCTTCCGCCTTCTGCTGCAAAGCGTTCTGCCTGGCCTCTTCAGCGACCTGCCGCTCGGCCTCGCGGACCTGCTCCTCGCGCTCCCGGTCCGCTTTCCTCAGCTCTTCAATGCGCTGCTGGGCGCTGAGGACAAAGGACGAATCCGGAAAACGCCGGATGAACTTCCGCAGCACTGAGATGTCGGTGACATCCCGCAGTTTTTCCCATTCCAGCTGATCTTCCGAAGGCTCGGATGTCCTGGGCCCTGTGGAAAGGCTCGCCTCCTGCAGCAACGCCTCCTGACCATGATCAACGGCCTCGAACCGGGCGCCAGCACGATCAGCATGGAAACCCTTCGGATGAGTATTCTGAAACACTTCCCACAGCAGCCCCCTGGCGATCTTATGGACCCGCGCAAAATTGCCTTTGACCTCGCTGAGCTGAGCGGGCGCCGCCACCGACACCAGCGCGGCCTTGGTACCCCCAGGCGACCCGTAGACCGAAGGTTCCTGATGATTACCCGTCTCCTTCATCACCTCGTCGCGCACCCGGCCGAGGCGGATGTCGAGACCGGGCACTGGGAGATTTTTCGGGACCGCGGTGAACGGAGCAGCGGTCCCCTCGGCGTCATTGTCGCCTGCCAGCGGCGCATTGGTGGCGATCAGGGAATTTGTTCGATCGATTTCGAGGCCGTGACCGGTATAATAGATCGCCCCGATGTCAGCCGGCGCGGCCGCCGCTTCGAATTTGCGGATAACCAGCCTGAAATCCCGATTTCCGACGTTGCGGTCGACGGAATGGAATCCTGCGTCTTTCAGCACTCCGGCAACGGCTTCGCCATCACGCCCCGGATCGGTCAGCTCCGGAATATTCTGACAGGCTGAGTCGCCGATGACCAGCGCTACCCGCTTCTCCGCCCAGGCGCTCGCAGGAGCCAGAACCATCATACAGACGGCTGCCCCCGACAGCATCAGCTGCAGCACAAAGTGAGAGATCATGAAACAGCCATCGAACCTTTCGCGAAACTCTCGCGCCCCCCTCAAGCCCCGATTTCCGCAGCCCTCACCCTGTTATGGAACAGGGGTTCCTGCTTAATCCATGCCCATGGCCCGGACAACTGGTAATTCAACCGCCTTATCGCCCGCGTACAAGTCAAAACGACGGCAGGGCCAGCTCTGCGCCGGCAGCCCCCGCCAACGCCCCCCGCAGATCGGACAAAAGCGTGCCGCAAACCGGGGTCACAATGGCGCCGTGCGGCTCGCAAAAACGCCAAGGGGGCACGAAAAAGCCGCAATCGGTTTGCCTTTTTGATCGGGGCTCAAGCTTCGACAGCACCCCGTCCGGGATCACTCAAGACGAAGCCGGCCCCTCCGCCCTCTGCTGGCCGGTGCGCACTGGTCCCGCAAAGGCCCCCCTTGGAGGCGCCACGGCAGTGCCGGGCTCGAGCTCTCAACGACACTGGGGGCGCGGCGCACGCCTTGGTGCCAGCCCGGGCCCTTGATCTCCAGCCTGACCCGACCCACGCTGTCCGGACCGCGACCGGACGTCCGCAGCCGGCGACCACAAGCCGCCGGCCCCGAACCTCCGCCTTATCGTCAGAGGCGTGCTATTTCGCCCCGAAACTGTAGTTGACGCGTAGCGAGACCATGTCCAAGCTCTGGCGGGTGCGCATGGTCGCAAAGACGCTGTTACCATTGACAGCCGCCATATCGTAGCTGCGTGTGCCCAGGAAACCGTGCACATAGTCGATGCCCGCACTCCAGTTCGCTGAGAAGCCGTATTCAGCACCGGCCCCGATGGCTCCCCCCCAAACCGTGGCACTGTCGCTCCCTCTGTGAGTGGTCTGATTTGGATGGAACGTATCCGGAGGTACAAAGTAGTTCCCGGTGCTCCGGAAGAGATCGGAGCGTTCTGACACGACGACCGCGCCACCCTTCACATAGAACAGGGCATCGGAGATTGTGACACCGAGTTGCCCGGTAAAGACGCCGACACTGTCAATTTTCGTCCGGTTGGTCCATGACTGATAGAAGTCGGCATCCAGGCCACTGGTATTTCTGCCGCTCAGGGAGGCCCAGTTGCCTTGGGCTTCGACGCCATAGACAACGCGCCCGGCCTGCGCCCGGTAGCCGAGCTGGCCTCCGATCGACGCCCCGCTCGCAGCAAGACTGCCGACATTGGCAAAGCCCGAACCACCGGTCGCGGTCCAGGACGGATAAAGCGTCTCGTTATTGGTTCTGGCGATTGCGGCTGCGATATTACAGCCGATATAGACACCGCGCCAATCCCGGATCCTGGCAACATCCGGCACCTTGACGAAGAGAGGATCGCCATCCCGCGCTGAGCCATCGCCACCAAAGCGGTAATTCAGGCCGACCTTGACCTGATTCAGTGCGTCACGGCTCGTCAGTCTGGTTTCGCCATCGGTCGCAGTCACGGTCTGCGAACCGAAACGGATGTAGTCATACTCCGCCTTGGCCGACCAGTTCCCGCCCAGATCGAATTCCGTGCCAAGTCCGACCATCCAGCCCAGGCGACTGAAGTCCGCCGATGTCCGGTATCCATCTCCGGTCGCATAATACATCGGCAGGGCGTTCGGATAACGATTGCCGTTTCGATTGAAGCAGTAGCCGCTGGCGGCAAGCCGTATTCCGCCCCGGCACCGATAGCCGCGGCGCGAGGAGAAGTCGCCGGCACCTTTTTCCAGCAGGCTGACACGGGTCAGGAAGGTCTCAGGAACGCTCTTGCAGGTCGCGACCCCGGCGCCGCTGTCGCCTGGTCAAAGGAAATCGGCTTCTTGCGCCTCAGTTCCCGGCCATCGTCGCGCCCGATTGCAAGTTCCGTCCAGACCTGCTGCGGATGCTGCCTCAACACCGCATCCGTCAGCACCTCAGGTAACGGAGATGTCCGGACGGAGGCGGGTTTCGATCGGACGTCCTCGAGTTTGAGCGCATCATCGGTCGCCCTCTGCAGTGATTCGTCAATGACCAATTCGGCACCGATCCGGGTTCCAAACCGCCGCGAGCCAACCCTGGGCACAGCCGCGGTGGGATCACCATCCGAGCCCTCAACTTGGCATGGTGGCGGAGGTTCCGATGCGGATCGGCGCCTTGTCGGGGCTGCAGCGGGTGCGCAGCCGCCGGACAAGTAAAGGTAGTCCCAGGGTATTCTGTGAATTGAGTTCAAGTCCTTTGGAAGCGGCACACGATGAGATCACTGTCGAAATGGTTTGAGGCGCGTCGGCTGAGGAATCTCGAATTGCAGGCGGAGGAACGAGAAAAGGCGATCGAAAAGCGCATCCTTCCGCTCTGATATCTCCGGATGCTTCCTCTTCAGTGCACAATGTCCAACATCCCAACTTATGGTCGCCAGCCATTTTTCTCCACCTGAGGTCGCTGACGGTTTTATCACCTACCGCAACCATGCGATGCGGCTTTGGGAGCAATTCCACGATGCATCCGATCCGCTTGATGTGAAGATATTTCCTTTGCCACGACTGTTTTCCCGAAATCTCGAAATCGCGGATGTGATTCTCGATCATCTCCCTGAACAGCCATCTGTCACAGACCATGGTGCAGGTTACTGTCTGGTCTTTGCGGTGAAAGGTGAAAGCAGCCAAAACAGTTCTGCCGATGCCGGAAGCGTTAAAAGATCGGGCACCCCGGACATGGCTTGCTGGTTCACAGAGGCAGGCTGACGTGCGCGCCTGGCTCAATGAGCATCGCCACCGGCTGCAGTGGGACGACAAGGAAGGCGCTTATCGTGCGCCGTCGTAAACACACGCGAGGACGTCTGGTCGCTATCATAGCCGCGCTAGGGGTGCACGACGGAAAATTCCGCATACTCAAAAGTGCGCCAAACGAGCTTCCAAAAGCGAATATCGCTGGTGTCGGGTTATCGAAGGTTGTCAGAATCCCTCGGATCCCGGCTGCACGCACGGAAGTGGCGGCTGGAGACTTCAAGAGACAGGAGTCTGATATTTACGGGTCCGCTTCCCGCTCTGATCAGGGAAGGTCGGACCGCGAGCTGCACCCGAGCCAGGGCAGCAATCGGCTCCCCTGTTGTCTTTTGGGCAGGCGATGGGAGGCACAGAGCCTGGCTGCATCCGGCTCAGCTTTGGCGCGCTGAAAGACGCAAATGTGGGGGAGACAGATAATTGATCAGCCTCGACCAGATGACCCTCTGGCTCCCTTTAAAGTCACGGAAAACATGTTGTTTCAATGAACAATGAACGGGCCAGCATCCGTGGAATTTGGCGTTGGCTGGATGGTGGAAGAGGAGCCCACCGGATCTGAAAATCGGCAGCAATATCCGATTTTCGCATCGCATCATCTGGAAGAGGAACAAAAGACGAAAGATGATACAGGGATTGCCTTGCATGACCGCCGGCGATGCACTAAATTGCACAAATAGTATGATTATTTCATCCCTGTCTGGTTGCGGAGGTTGGGAACATGGGAACCGTTCGCAAGACGATTACGATCACGGAGCAGCAGGATGCATGGATTGCATCGCGAATCGCTGCCGGACAGTACACCAATGACAGTGAGGCGATCCGCGACCTGATCCGGTGCGAGCAGGACCGCAGCTTCCACATCGAGACAATCCGGCAATTTCTCATCGAAGGTGAGGAGAGCGGCGAGCCGGAACGATTCGATTTCGCAGCGTTCAAGCGGCACAAAGTGGCTGAGCATGGCTGAGTACCGACTTAGCCGGAAGACCCAATGTGATCTTGACGATATATTTGAATATACTGTTGAGCACTGGAGTCTGGCTCAGGCATTGCGCCATACGGATCTTATCGAAACAGCCTGTGCCTGCCTCGCTGCTGCGCCACAACGCGCCAAGGACTGCTCCGCAATACGGTCGGGGTATCGTCGCTCGATTGTCGGCGAGCACTTCATATATTTCCGCCCGGCGACCTATGGGATCGCGATCATCCGTATCCTGCATCAGCGAATGGATCAGGTCCGCCACCTCCGATCTCGCACGCGCGGCAACTGACCAGTGACCAGTGACCAGTGACCAGTGTGTGCTGGGTCATCGAGATCAAACATGATCCTGGGCCTCCTTGAGGGGGTAACCCATCTCTTTATATATGGACCATTTCGGTGGCCTTTTGTCGAGGTGCGTTCATCGTTGACAGCCGTTGCGCCAACGATGTTGCGCGATAAAATTGAACGCCGCACCGCAGCCCTGACACGCCGCTCCATCATGCAACAAGAAATAGCAGCCGCGACACCTAGATAGTGTCTATCCCAAAATTGATATCCAATTGAATTTTCACGCAATTTCGGATTTTTCCGCAAGGCGATCCTTCTCTCCAATTTCTTCCACGCGCATATCCGAACTGATTCAATGCGCG
>WQYW01000189.1 GCA_009781045.1 Alphaproteobacteria bacterium | reverse complement strand
GGCTGGTCAAGAATGCAGAACTCATGGCTGCATTGAGGATCTGCCGGTTCAATGACGACTGGTCACAGTACTGGGAGACGAAAATGGCCGCATGAGGTCCCCCGAGGTTTTAATCGCACCCCTCCTTCTCTGGCCTCGTGACTGTAGCATATCCCGGGTTGTTCATCGTGTAGACTAGACTATCCATTTTGGAGCTTGCGGTCTGCCCAAGCATTGATCTTCCTATTATTACTTCGCGAAAGGGGGCACCATCTCGGTCGTCTTGTCGTCCAATTTGCAGTTGAGATAGAGGTCGATCTCGCGCAGTGGACGTTGCGGATTGCGGCTGGCTCCCGATATGCCACAGTTAAAAGGGCACGGTCTGCACTTTTGGTGGCATACTTGAGCCGAGGCACATTTGGGGGGCATTGAAAACACTCCAGCTCCTTATGCCCGCGATTCCGCGATCTCCCCTTGCATTGCCCTCGCTCTTTGTGCTTGAAAGCACGCGGTTCAGTGAACGCTGGATCACACAGGAGTGTAGCTCAATTGGTAGAGCACCGGTCTCCAAAACCGGGGGTTGCGGGTTCGATCCCTGCCACTCCTGCCAGGCATAAATTTATCCTACAAAATCAATGGATTAACCAGCAGGCACCTTTGATTCGCGCCTGTTTCTCCCTTGGCATAGAAGCCCCTCGTCCCAAGCAGGGCTGCTCACCATTTTCCGGACCAGCCCCGAACCTTGGCACCTGCCAATCAGTTTACAGCACCCTTTGTCGTCTTTTTCGCCGAGGACTTGGCGGGTTTCGCAGGCGAAGATTTCGCGGGTTCTGAGCGCATGCCCCCCCAAGGATCGTTCGATGATGCCTTGGCATCAGGGATCTTTTTCAACGAATCCCGGTACGCTTTTTCTTTCTCGGCATCGGCGGCCCGTTCTTCCTCAGTTTTGCCGGGTCCATCTGCCATTAGGTTGATGTGAGGCATCTGCGCAAAGGCAGGCCCCCCCACGAGCAGCCCCAGCACCACGACACGGAACATCTTCATGTGTTTGCTCCTTGATCACCCCACATCATGGGGGCGAATTCGGGCATTTTCAACCCAACCATTCGCAGATCCGACAATCCGGTGGTCTGCCCCGTTTCTCTGAGCTGCATTATTTTGCCTTACTTGCGGCAGGATCCACGGCCCGTGCTCCCGCCCATGGATCATTTGCCCCTTTCTTGTCCGGAATCTTGCGCAAAGCCGCCTGGTAAGCCTGTTCGTCCACGCGGGGCTTCGATGCCTGCTGATCACCGCCATTGCGGTGATGTCTGCCGCCACCACCCATCTGGGCGGACACCGGCGAGGCTGCAACGGCCATAACCACAACAGCGATAACAAGAATTCGTTTCACCCTGCCCTCCCTCTTGGTCGGCCTCCTCCATCATATCGACCGATGATTGATGCGCAACCGGGAGCTGCAGGAAGGCACTCGAAATCGAAAATTATCTGACAAAACAAAACCTTCACCGGAGAGGATCGGGCAGCTTCCTGCCCGATCCTCCGCACACCGTTAAAGGGCTTCAGGTGTTCGCGGCCTGAAACTGCTCAAACGCCGCAATCGCATCCGCCGCATACATCAGCGACGGTCCGCCGCCCATGTAAACCGCCATGCCGAGCACCTCTTCGACTTCTTCCCGGGTCGCCCCAAGCTTGACCAAGGCTTCAGCATGGAACCCGATGCAGCCATCACAGCGGACCGCCACTCCAATCGCCAATGCAATGAATTCCTTGGTCTTTTTGCTCAGGGCACCATCCCTGGTCGCGGCCTGGGCCATCGCGGAGAAGCCCTGCATGGTGTCGGGGATGCCCTTGCGCACCTTTTTGAGATTGGCCGAGAGACCTTTCGTGATCGCGATATAGTCCTTTTCCATGTCTTGTCCTCTACTTTGTGGATTGGCCTTCAGGTGCTGCGCTCGGTGGCGAGCGCAGGACGATATAGATCGCGGGGATGACGAGCACGGTCAGCAGCGTCGAGGACGCCAGTCCGAACAGCAGCGAGATCGCCAGTCCCTGGAAGATCGGATCGAGCAGAATGGTCGCCGCCCCGATCATGGCCGCAAGAGCGGTGAGCAGGATCGGCTTGAAGCGGATGGCACCGGCGTCCAACACCACCTCACGGAGCGATTTGGCCCGGCCCGAGTCCTGGCTGTGACGGATAAAATCGACCAGAAGGATCGAATTCCGCACTATGATACCGGCAAGGGCGATGAATCCAATCATGGATGTCGCCGTGAACGGTGCCCGCAAGATCCAGTGGCCGACCAGGATGCCGATCAGCGTCAGCGGAATCGGTGTCAGAATCACCAGCGGCAGGCGGAAGCTCCGGAACTGGGCCACGACCAGGACATAGATGCCGAGAATCGCTGCACCGAAGGCTGCCCCCATGTCACGGAAGGTCACCCAGGTGATTTCCCATTCGCCATCCCACAACAGGGTCGGGCGAGCCTCCTCGGTCGGCTGGCCGTGCATACTGATGGCAGGCTTTGGCAGCGAACCCCAGTCGTGGCTTTCGATCCGCTTGTCCACCTCCATCATGCCATAGAGCGGAGCCTCGAAACGGCCAGCCAGTTCCGCCTGGACCATGTCGGCAAAGCGGCCGTCCCTGCGGAAGATGACAGGTGATCCCTCCTCCATGGTCGCCTTCACCACCTGGCCCAGTTCGACCACGGTCTTGCTGCCCGGCAAGGTATTGGCGGGGACTGGTGTCGAGGCCAGGGCCTCATCCCAGACCAGGCCACGCTTGGGCAGATGGACCGCGATTTCGATCGGATTACGATCCTCGCCCCGGTGCGAATAGCCCACCGAAATGCCGCCGAACAACGCCTGAATGGTGTCGTAGACATCGCGCTGTTCGACACCGAAAAATTCCAGGCGCTCCTGATCAATGGAGAGCCGCAGCCGCGGTCGCTTTTCGCCGATGGAATCATCGATATCAACGATGAACGGCACCTCGGCAAAGATCTTCTTCACCTCTCCGGCGACCTGGCGCCGCGTGGTGGCGTCGGGACCATAGATCTCGGCCAGCAGCGTCGCCAGAACCGGCGGCCCCGGCGGCACTTCGACCACCTTGATGCTGGTACCTTGCGGTGCATCAACCGCCTTGAGACGCTGGCGCAAATCGAGCGCGATATCGTGGCTGGCCCGCTTGCGTTCGCCGCGCGCACTCAGATTGACCTGGACCTCGCCCAGCTCAGGCCGCTCGCGCAGATAATAATGGCGCACCAGTCCGTTGAAATTGAACGGTGCCGGTGTGCCGGCATAGGACTGCAGCGAGGTCGCCTCCGGCAGGCCCCGTGCGACATCGGCGACGCCAAACAGCACCCGCTCCGTGGCCTCCAGACTGGCCCCTTCCGGCAGATCGACCACCACTGCGATTTCCGACTTGTTGTCGAAAGGCAGCAGCTTCACGGTAACCGATTTGGTCACAAACAGAATCATCGACAGCAGGGTGGCGATACCGACACCGAGCAGAAAGATCCAGGACGCGCGCTTGCTCTGGACGATCGGAGACGCAATGCGCCGGTAGACCCAGCCCAGGCGTCCCTCGTCATGGGCCGCTCCATGAGCAGCAGCACCTTCCTTCGGCGCCAGCCGCAGCATCAGCCAGGGCGCAACCACCACAGCGACGAAGAAGGAGAACAGCATCGCGGCAGAAGCGTTGGCCGGGATCGGAGCCATATAGGGCCCCATCAGTCCCGACACAAACAGCATCGGCAGCAGTGCCGCGACCACGGTCAGAGTGGCGACCACGGTCGGATTACCCACTTCCGCGACCGCCTCAATGGTCGCCTGCAGGCGTGGTCTGCCATCCCGCAGGCCCCAGTGCCGGGCGATATTCTCGACCACCACAATGGCATCATCGACCAGAATACCGATTGAGAAGATCAACGCGAACAGGCTGACGCGATTGATGGTGTATCCCATCAGATTGGCGGCAAACATCGTCAGCAGGATGGTGGTGGGAATGACCACCAGGGTCACCAGAGCCTCACGCCAGCCGATCGCGATCGCGATCAGGACCACAATCGAAATCGTAGCCAGGCCGAGGTGGAACAGCAGTTCGTTGGCCTTTTCATTGGCGGTTTCGCCATAGTCCCGGGTCACGGTGACCTGGATATCGTCGGGAATCAGACGCGCTTTCAGCTCCTTCAGGCGCTCAGCGATCTCGCCCGACACCACCACCGCGTTGGCTCCCGCACGCTTGGCCAGCGCCACGCTGACCGCGGGCACCCGCGACCATTCTCCGGATTTTGCCTTCTCATCGCGGGCATCGTTCCAGACCCGACGCTCGACCGTGCTCGGGCCGACGATGACCGAGGCCACATCCTTGACATAGATCGGGCGCCCATCCCGCGACGAGATCAGCAAGAGGCCGATGTCGGGGATGCCGGTCAGAGTCTGCCCGGCGGCGACATTGCGTACAATACCGCCATCACGAACCTGGCCAGCCAGGAAGGAGCGGTTGGCATCCTTCACCTTCCCGACCAGTTGCTGCAGGGTGATGCCGAACAGCGACAATTTCTCAGGATCCGGTTCAACCCGGATCTGTTGCGCCGCTCCGCCGGAAATATAGGTCAGGCCGATATTTTCGACCTTCATCAGTTCGGAACGCAGCTTGTCCGCAAGCTCGAACAGGTCCTTGTCGGTCCAGCGCCCGGCAGCTTCGGGCTTGGGGGACAATGTCAGCACCGTGACGGCGACATCATTGATGCCGCGACCGACGATCAGGGGTTCGGGAATACCGACCGGAATGCGATCAAGATTGGCGCGAATCTTCTCGTGAACGCGCAGAATGGCGTCCTCGAATTTGGTACCGACCAGAAAGCGGGCGGTGACCATTACCCGGTCATCCTCGGTCTGGCTGTAGACATGCTCGACGCCGTCAATGCCCTTGACGATGGACTCCAGCGGCTTGGTGACCAGTTCGACGGCATCCGCGCCGCGCAAGCCATCGGCATTGACGCGAATATCGACCATGGGCACGCTGATCTGCGGTTCCTCCTCGCGCGGGATCACCACCACCGCGATGAGGCCGACGACCAGCGCCGCCAGCAGGAACAATGGCGTCAAAGGCGACATCAGCGTCGCCTTGGTGATTTTCCCTGACAGACCCAGATTCACGGCTGCACCAGCTGGTCGCCGGCACGGATACCGGACAGGATTTCGAGACCATCGGCGAGTGCGGGCGTCGGATAGGCCCGTCCCCGCTGCACCGGCACCTGGACGGTGCCCTCGCCCTGCTTCACATTGACGTAATCAATACCAAAACGCGTGGTCACGTAGCTTTCGGGAATAACAAAGGCAGATCGTGTACCACCGGAGATCCACACCCTGAGACGGTCACCGACGAAATATTCGCCGAGCCCCCCGACCGTGGCATCGGCAATCACACGCCCTTCCTCGATCTGCGGATAGACCAGATCGATGACGCCCCATTTTGAGGCTTCCCCGCCGAGTTCCGCACCATCAATACGAATCCTGTCGCCTGCTTTGAGGAAGCGGGCATGGCGCTCGGGGACCCGCAGCCGCAGCTTGAAATTCTCCTGCGCCACAGTGACGATCGGATCGCCCGGCAACACCACCGAGCCGATCATGATCAGCCGCTTCAGCACCCGCCCCCCTGACGGGGCCAGGACCTCGCCCTCATTCATCTGCTGGTTGATGACAGCGCGCTCCGCAATCTTGGCCTGCAGGCTGTTGTCGGCAACATTGAGCGCGGTGCGCTGTTCATCAAGCTTGATCCGCGGGGTGATGCCACGCTGGACCAGATCCTCAATGCGCTTGAAGTCGATCTGGGCCTGATTGGCCTGGGCCTGCAGTGCCTCGATCTGCGCATCGAGCGACTTCATCTGCAAGAGCAGCTTGGGGTCGGCGACGGTCGCAATGGTCTGCCCGGCGACCACACGATCGCCCTCCCGGACATGGAGCTGGGCGACAGTACCGCCGATCCGGCTCCGTGCCGGCACCACACTGATGCTTTCGACGGTGGCGAACACCGCCTTTTCGTCATTGATGGGTTGCGCCGCCACGGTCAGGCTGCCGGCCTCGGCAGCCGCCCCCCCGACTCCCAGCAGGAAGAGAATCGCCAACGATTTCAAAGACAAAGTGCCACAGATTCGAAAGATCATGAATTCACCACCGCCCCTTTGCGGTACTCCCTTACATTTCCTGATCGCCGATTTGCCGTTGATCCTGCTCAATATTCGACCGAAACGGCGGCGATATAGTTCACCCTGAAGTTGCGAGCTTTGACGTGCAGTATCCCTGATAAAGTGCCTTCAGGACACCGCGCGCAGGCTCGCTTGCGATTGTGTAATAGACCGTCTGCGCCTCGCGGCGCGCGGAGACCAGGTTGTCCCTGCGAAGGAGCGCAAGATGCTGGGACACCGTGGAATCCCTTAATTTTAACAGCCCTGCCAGTTCCCCGACAGAGCGCTCGCTGTCGATAAGCTGGCAGACGATGAGAAGCCGGTGCCGGTTGGCAAGCGCCTTCAGAAGGTCGCTGGCCTGATCCGCCGCCTGCTCCATCGCTCCGATATCTATATTCATGATTGCGTATATACGCATTCATGAATATAACGTCAAGCATGGCGTGAGGGCAGGTGAGACTGGCGAAAGATTCTTTCGTCGGAAGATGTCTTGTGCCGGCCTTTCACGCGCTTTGAGGATTTCTGATCGGACTGGCGCTGCCTGAAATGAACGAGACCCGTCACATCATTATCATCTGCGGACACTGCGGCCGCCCGAACCGCCTGCCGGCGGAACGCGCTGCCGCCGACGCGCGCTGCGGGGCCTGCCACCAGCCTGTTTTCACCGGGCACCCGATCGAGGTCGACGAGGCCGGCTTCAACCGGCACTCCGGAGGCGAAACGGCCACCCTCACCGACATCTGGGCACCCTGGTGCGCACCCTGTCGCGGCATGGCCCCCGCCTTTGAGCGCGCCGCAATACGGCTGGAGCCCAGGGTCCGGCTGCTCAAGCTCAATTCCGACACCGAGCCGGGGCTGTCCGGACGGCTCGGCATCACCGCCATTCCGACCCTGCTCCTGATGCGCGCCGGCACCGAGATCGCCCGTCATTCCGGCGCCATGGATACCGAAGGCATCGTGCGATGGACCGAGGCCAAGCTCTTGCCTTCCAACCACATGAAACTGTAAACCCGCTATGTTACAAACAATGGGAGCGCCCTATGACTGTTGATAAAGCTGTTTTTCTCATGGCCGGAATAATGGTGTTGGTCGGACTGGTCCTTGGCTACTACGTCAATGCCTGGTGGTTCCTGCTGACGGCATTCACCGGACTGAACATGATCCAGACCGCGTTCACCGGCATCTGTCCCGCCGCAATTATTATGAAGAAACTCGGCCTGCCGTGCGGTCGCGCGTTTAACTGAACTTTAAGCCTGGCACTCATTTTGACGCAGAGAAAGTACAAAGTAACATGACGACGCGTGACACAACCGACGACAAACTCAAGAGCGACGATACGTTCATTGAGGGGCCACTCTACGAAAAACGCGAGAAGGTCTATCCCCAGTCGGTTGAGGGACCAGTTCGCCGGATAAAGTGGGCACTCGTGGCCTTCACGCTCGCGGTCTTTTATCTGCTGCCGTTCGTGCGCTGGGATCGCGGGCTCGGCCTGCCAACCCAGGCCGTGCTCGCCGACCTGCCGCACCGGCGCTTCTATTTCTTCTTCATCGGAATATGGCCGCAGGAAGTCTATTACTTTACCGGCCTGCTCATCCTTGCCGCGCTGATCCTCTTCCTCATGAACGCGCTCGCAGGCAGGATCTGGTGCGGCTATCTGTGCTGGCAGACGGTGTGGACCGACCTGTTCCTCGCCGTGGAACGCTGGACCGAGGGTGACCGGCGCGAACGGATCCTCGCCGAGAAGCACGGCTGGACCTTCAAACGCATGGTTCGGTTCGCGATCAAACACATCATCTGGCTCCTGATCGCGCTGGCCACGGGAACCGCCTTTGTGCTCTATTTTGACGATGCGCCGACCCTGTTGAAGAACCTGGTCACGCTTGAAGCACCCTCCACCGCCTATATCTGGATCGCCATTCTCACCGGCGTGACCTACCTTTTCGCCGGCACCGCCCGCGAGCAGGTCTGCATCTATATGTGCCCGTGGCCCCGCATCCAGGCGGCGCTGACCGATGAATGGGCGCTGAATGTCAGCTATCGCCGGGATCGTGGCGACCCGCGCATGTCGGTGAAAAAGGCCGATCATGCCCGCGCGGCCGGCAATGCCGCGGGTGACTGTATCGACTGTCGCCAGTGTGTCTTCGTCTGTCCCACCGGTGTCGACATTCGCGACGGCATCCAGCTTGGCTGCATCCAGTGCGGCCTGTGCATCGATGCCTGCAACAAGGTCATGCGCGACATCGATCGACCGGGCGGCCTGATCGCCTACGACACCGACATCAACATCGCCCGTCATCGCGACGGCCTGGCGCCGATCTACCGGCTGATCCGGCCCCGCACCCTGATCTATGCCGCTCTGATCCTGGTGGTGGGTTGCGCCATGGTCTATCGGCTCAGCACCCGCGGCACGATGGACCTCAACGTCCTGCATGACCGCAACCCGCTCACCGTCACCCTCTCGGACGGCGGTGTCCGGAACGCCTATACGGTTCGCCTGTTCAATTTCAACATGACCAAAAAACGGACGTTCTCGATCGCCGTCTCGAACCTGCCGGGCGCAGTGATCCATGTCGCCGGCGTTGAGCCCCAGGCGGACGGCTCCATGGTGGTGGGGGTCGAGCAGGACCAGACCCGCGAACTGCGCCTGACGGTACAGCTGGAGCCCAATCAGCTGCCAAAAAGCGCCGTCACGATCGGATTTGAACTCAAAGACATGGAGACGGGAGAAACCGCCACGACCCGCGATCACTTCATCCCCAGCGACGGTTAGCGAATCAGCCGTTGACGCCCTCCGGAAATCTGATGCTCCCGGGGGGCGCGTCCCTGGTGATCCCGGCACCATCGATCGCCGTCTTTGCTGAAAACGCAGGCAAAGCCGGCGTTTTCTTTGCCGGCGCCACACTCCGGTCGTCGCCATGATCCATGCCGTGCTGCTGAAACGCAACGCAGCCCGTCAGGCAGCACGGGCAGGAAACCGCATGATTGAACGGCAGAATCCCAGCCGCACGGGAGCCATGGCGCGCACCGAGCCCTGAGAGCCTGTCGGGTCACAGCTGACGCCGATCGCTATCCACTGCGCTTTCTGCTTTTTTCCGCCCTGCCGTTGGCCGCTTTCTTCGTCGACGGCGGCCGGCCTGTGCGGCCGGCGGTCTTACCTGCCTTGCTGGCGCTGCTGGCCGTCTTTCTGCCGCTCGCGGTCTTGCCTGCGCTCTTGCCGGTTTTTCCTGCCTTCCCGGCTTTCGGGCGTTCCGCACGTGCCAGGTCCCTCGCCTTGGCGCGTCTGCGTTCGCAAGAGTCGCATTTGCAGCCGATCGGCTTGAGATAGATTTTAAAATAATCGGTGCCGTAGTCGTAATTGATCTCATCGCCAACCGCGATGTCCTTGATGGCGCGAATATAAATTTTGCGCTCGCGTGGGCGCACGTCCGATTCGGCGTTTGGACGGCAGGAATGATTGATATAGCGGGCAATATTCTTGCGCGGTGAGCCGTCGATGGTCCATCGAGCGCTCAGCTCAAACAGACACTTGTTCTCGATCTCATCGTCCTCGACCTTCCGCGAATCCAGGAGCGGGCCAAAATATTGGATGATCCGGGTTCCCTTCTTGATCGGCCTGGTGGCAAAAAGGCCAAGTCCAGTGCGGGATCGACCGATACGATAGGGTTTCTTGGCGGAAATGACGGGCATAATGGTGAGGGGATCGATGATCTGACAAAAGCGCCTGTGTTCTAGACGGATTTCCACTCTCTGTCAGGTGTTTCGGGGACCACTCCGGCCCTTCCCCACAACCTCGTCGTCCTGAATGGTCGCACGTGGCAATGCGCTCGCATTCCACCAGTGCCAGAAATAGACCATTGGGAAGCCGCACCTGGCTGGGCTATAATTCGGGCACCCGGCGCGGGACCATCCCGGTTCAGCGGAGAGATATTGCGGAGAGCAGGAATGGCGGTTGACGGAAACTGGAAACTGAGCATGACGACCCCGATGGGCGATCGTGAGGCGACGCTGAGCCTCAGCAGCGCTGGCGGAACCCTCACCGGCAAACAGGGTGCCGAGGGCGAATCGACCGACATTTTCGACGGCACCGTCAATGGCGACAACGTCACCTGGAAGGTCAAGATCAGCGATCCCATGCCGCTCACACTCAAATTCACGGCAAAGGTGTCCGGCGACGGCATCAGCGGCGAGATGGGCATCGGCCCCATGGGCAGCTACCCCTTCACAGGCACCCGCGCCTGAAGCCTCCGTGGTCTGCCCTGCATGGGCAGGAAGACTGGGTCCAGGAGAAAAAACGGGATAGGGGGGTCTCTCGCGAGACCGCCCCTCCCACACCACCGGACATACGGGTCCGTATCCGGCGGTTCGACAGATTATGCAGGCTGCGGGGCCGTAACGGTGGCCAGGCCGATCGAATC
>WQYW01000188.1 GCA_009781045.1 Alphaproteobacteria bacterium | reverse complement strand
GGGCGGTTAGGCGTGGATTACGTAAGCTACAAATGAGGCCAGATTCCGTCCGCGCATTTTTCAGGCATAAGGATTGTAAGTACGCTGCGGCTTAAGGTCATCAATATTATGCACGGATTAGTAGAAGGCCTTCCAGGCCTCCCCGGAGCGCTTTGACACTTTCTGTTCGAGATAGCGCTTGAGCTTCACCAGGTCCTCGGCGTTGTCCTTGGCTGCGGTTCCGGCCAGACATTCAACGATGTCTTCGGGATTGCCGCTGTCGTTGCGCAGAAAATGGCCGCGCACACCGATGGCATGCGCCACGCTGACGGCTTCGGCAGTGCTCATCACCGAACTCAGCCGTTCCATGCCGCCGCCTTTGTCGGTCAGTCCCTCACGCAGTTCGCGGAAACAGGTGACCAGAACGCGCAGCACATCATCGTCGGGCGCCTTTGGCACGCCGGAGCGCGCCAGCAGTTTCCCGGCCTCCCGTTTGACCAAGGCCAGTTCTTCATCGAGATCCTGGATGGGGAAGACGGTCTCGAAATTGAAACGCCGTTTCAGCGCCGCCGACATGTCGTTGACGCCGCGGTCGCGGGTGTTGGCGGTGGCGATAATGTTGAAGCCTTCGCGGGCAAACACCATGGCATCCGCGCTTTCCAGTTCGGGTACGGCCATGACCCGGTCGGAGAGCACCGACAGCAGACTATCCTGGACCTCAAGCGGACAGCGCGTGATCTCCTCGAAACGGACGATGCGGCCTTCCTGCATGCCCTGATAGAGTGGTGCCGGCACCAGAGCCCTGAGGCTCGGGCCTTCGCTGACCAGAAGCGCATAGTTCCAGCCATATTTGATCTGGTCTTCGGTCAGCGAGGCACCGCCCTGGATCGTCAGGGTGGAATCGCCGCAGATGGCGGCCGCAAGCAATTCGGAGAGCAGGCTCTTGGCGGTTCCCGGCTCGCCGATCAGAAGCAGGCCGCGCGAAGTCGCCAGCGTCACCATGGCGCGTTCGATCAGGGCAGGGGCGCAGACCAGTTTGGGGCTCCCACTCTCGGTCCCCAGGATGAAAGATTTCACCGCCTGCAGCGACAGGGTCCAGCCCGGCGGACGAGGCGCGGAATCGGATTTCCGCAGCGCGTTCAATTCCTCGGCATAGGCGATCTCAGCCGGAGGCCGCTGGATGGAGGCTGCGGTTTTCTGGGGAGCTTTTGCAGTCATGCGCCAACCGGGATTATCTCGAATTTGCTATTCTCTCGTTCCATACAAATCCCCGTTCCCCTGTCCGTCGCGATTGAGTGAGCATGCCGCATCGCAGCCAGGTTTGAGATTGTCACGGTAATCCGGCATCATCGGGGGCGATCATGGCGCGGGCAAGGCGAAGGCCAAGGGGGACACGGGGGGTGTTCGGAGGTTGCCGGGTACCGCTGAAGTGCAGCCCCGTTCGCACAGCCTGTGGCCTCGGTTCCAAGGCCTTCCGGTTCCCTTTCGGTCCGGAGATGCCTGGCGTCGAAGGGAGAGGCGGCCTTTTGCGCTCGCGGCCGTCCGCAGCACACCGGCGCCCGAAAACCGAAAACCGGAGAGGGACGGACGGTCGCCCGTGTCGCGGTCTTCGGCGCGCGGCGTCGCCCTTCGCGAAATGTCACCGCGGAACCACCAGGGGGCATCCGTGACTGGGCAGATGCGTTTTTCAAAACCTCCCTATGACGGGCACTGACAAAACTGACACACCCCCCGGATCATGGATCATAGCCGCCAACGTCGCTCTGTTGTCGCGCAACGCCGCCAGCAAGCCCGCTGGGGGAGCGCCCGTCAACTTGCGGTCTATGACTTCGAGAGTGACGCCGCCAGTGCCAACGCTTCAAGTGCGGTCATATCGTCATCTCAGCCAGCGGGTTCCGGGGCTGGGGCTGGGGCACCGCCCGTTCCGTTGCCAGATTGGGTAGGGATTTTTCTGTCACTTCTGTCATTTGCCTTATATTTCAAAGGCTTGGCTGTGACAGAAGCCGTGACAGTTGTGACAGATGCTGTGACAGTTACGGGGCGGTGACAGTTGTGACAGGTGCCGTGACGGCATCATCCCCCTTACTGTCACTGCTATCCCCTTGGTTTTCCAGCGTAATGACAGAAGTGACAGTTGTGCCCGATGTTTTGCTACCCAATCTGCCACGGGAAAGGGTGACAGTCCGCTTCTGACCGGAACGGGCAAACTCCATTTCAAGACCTGCCTCCCTCAGCGGGGTAACCACGCGGTGCAGCACCCGGCCAAGCGCAAGCGTGCTCGAAGGCCACGCCGTCGATTTGATCCCTGGCTCACCCGTGATTCGGCCCAGCAACTCCAGCAGTTCAGCGTTGGTCCCGTGCCAGAGGCCTCGGTCAGCCATCAACTCCATGATAGCGGACGCCACCGGGTTGGCCTCAATCACGCTGGCGACAAGCCCCTTCCGGTTCGCCCCATACGCCGCCATGAACCATGAACGCGCCGCCGGGCCAAAGCCCGCTGCCACAAGCAGTCGCCCAAATGGCGAAGTCCGCCATGCGAGGCAACCGTTCCAGTTTTGTGAAAGGCAACGCCCGCAAGCCACCCGCCACCGCTTCGTATAGCGCGCCCTGACCGCCGGCTTCGCCTTGTCGAAGGCCGCCCAAACGTCCCGCTCCAGCCGCCGGGCATCTTCCGGTATCGCGGCAAGCGTGAGGAAGATGGAGCGGTCAGCCAGGTCGGGGCGGGTCACGAAGTCATCAATGCCTTTTGCGATAATCGGTCGCGCTCCGTTGAACATCGTTTCGTCGCTGTCGGTAAAGAGTGAGCGCACCGCAAAGCCGCCTCCCGTTGCCAGGCGGCACAGCGTATCGGCAGTCGCGACCGGAATTCCAGACAGGTTATCGAAAGCCAGCACATGACCATTCGTTGCCGCGATGAAGAGGTTACGGTCTTCGCGGGGCAGTGTCCGAAGCGGGGCGCTGTTCGGGTCAACCAGCGAACGCCTGATGGCAGAAAACGTTGATTTGGCGCTTCCCACGTCACGCCCCATGTCAAAAAGAGTGGCTGAGGGTGAGCTGCCGGAAGACAACGATACCCGAAGCGGAGGTTAAGTCAGTGCAGCTCATCAATTTAGTCAGAGGAAATGGACGTGGGTGGACATCCAGGAAACGGAAAAAAACAGGAAAATGCACACGGACGACGACCGACGATGATGGGCGCTATGTTTACGGCTCCCAGCCCTATCATGATTTTCACCGTATTCGCGTTTTCCTTTCACGGGTGTGCCACGATGATGTGTTCCCCGGCTGTGCCCGATGGGAGCCAGTGCTAACGCGAAGATGCGACTGGTGCATGGTCAGTGCCAATTTTGCCGGAAGATACACATGATCAATCCGACCGCGTCAATAATCAATAACAGCCCCGGCATCGGCGCGGACCAGCGCGCTTGCGCTCGAAGTTCAGCCTCAATGGCTGTTATAACAGTCAATTTTCTTCTGTGCGCTCAAGACCGTCGAATCGAAGCGCCGTCGGTCATCGTCGATCTTTGCGTTCTTGTCAGATGCAGTGCTCTTTTCAATGTGCCGCCAAATATCTTCCGGCTCCGCCCCCATGCTGATCAAACTGTTCACGAGGAGTATACGGTAGCGGTCAAGGGGAATCACGCCCGAATCGATCCGGTCATAGATTCGTGGGATCATTTCCGCACCTTCTCTGCCCAGCTTGCAGAGGCCTATCAGGCCGCCGGAATACGGATTCTCCCAATCACTCTTCGACCACTTGCTGATGAAACGTTGACTGTCGTCGATCAGCCACAAGAAGGTCTGGGCGGCTGATGCCCCAAACACGGCGAGGCGTTGCATAGCCAGAGGAGGCCGCACGCGTTGTTTCGTGAGCCATTCAAGGTCTCCGTGGTGCTTCCTTATCGTATCGCCAGGAAGAACACTGATCACGTCGGCAATATAGTATGGATCGTCACCAGACGAGCCTCGTTTCTCTTCATTGGATGATGCTATTGCCCGCAAGCGCTCGAACATTGCGGCACCGATTGCGTCGAAATAGTCTGGCGGAGCATTCTTGGTATACAGCACGGCGTTACGAGCCAGGGCTGGAACAGGGAACCGTTCATCGGTCAGCAGCAATCTGGCAATGTCGATATCTTCCCCTTCGATTTTGCGGTTCGGTGCAATCCCGCGAAAGAAATCAGCTCCAGCCTTCACTGCAGCAGCATCGAAATTGTGACTTTTCAAAGCTTGCCGCAATACCGAGCGCCATTTCTCTGCAATGGGCTCAACAAGAAGTCGAATGATCGTGGCGTTGTCGGGGTCGGTGTCGGTGCCCAATACCTTGCTCAAGAGAGCACGGAACCAGCTCGCTCCCTGATCCCGGCGAAGTTCGGGATAGGAATGAACGCTTCCATTCTCCCGATAGTAACGCATTTTACCCAGAAGCGCGTCGCCGTGGCTGGTCCGTTCAAAGACGTCGATCGCCAAACACCGCTTGCCAATTGTTGGATCGGCCCGAAGGACGATTGCTGGACTGGCATCCTGTGAGGGATCAGGGACTTCCGTGAATTTGAAGCACACATCTGTCTTGATTGTCTCCGGGCTGCCCGGACTCCATGAGCGTGGTTTCAGTGTATTATCGCCTATGTGGCTGGCGCCGCTGCCGTCGCAGGCGGGATTCAAAGGTATGGCCGTTGTCGCCCACGCGCCGACAAAGCGTTGTGTTACGCCTTCGTTCCTTATGATTTCGATCACCTCGACCTTCGCCAGGGCGGCAGCAAGCTTAATCGGGTCATATCCGTCGAAACCTCCGAAACCACCGTTGACGATCTTATCCTGACTATCGATGATGAGACGGGTTGGCTTGACGCTTGGGCGCATCAATTCCGTGTGGCCGTTTGAGCATTCAGCTTCCGTTGCAATATGCTGGAACGGAACTCTAACAAAACTAACGAGATCAACGAAATCAATGATATTGTCGCGGATGTAGCTCGAATACATTCCGCCTGGCCATTCCGATGGATAGACAAAGAAGTTGATAAAGAGAATTGCTGCGCCGATAGCTTTATAGAACTGACGGGTCGCCAAGAAACGGAGAAAGACGATGGGGACAATGACGACGCTCCATACCGGAAACGTCGCCCCAATAATCAGAGGCCCGAAGATGGGATAAAGAATTAGAACTGCCGGCGCGTACAGGATCACTGCCGCGACGATAAAGCCTGTTGCGATTTTCCATACAATTTGAACGAAATTCATCGTGACAGTTCGATGCTTGATTTGTCCTACTTCATATCACGTAGATGTGTCTCCCACTGCAACAAAAATGGAACAACACTTCCAATAGATTAAGGACTTTCGAAATCAGTGCCGCTGGTGTGGCAATGCTGGAGGGTGTTGTGCCGCTGACATGTCTGTGTTATGCGCCGCGATCGCGCCCGGGTCAGCAACACCGCTTTGCGTGAGCTGCGGCCGTTCGCGTCAACGTGTGCTTCGCCAACACGCGGGTGCGAAGAATAAAGGGATGTGCGTGCGCGAGCGCAGCCAGCACAGTGCCCACGTGTGCTCGCATCGTGTTCCGATCGTTGCCAAGCCGAAGGCCCCATTCCGCAACAAGCCTGGCTGCAAGTGGCGGTGCGAAGATATCGCTGTAACCTGCCTTGGTTATATTGAGATGGGGCGCGGTTTGTCGACGATCCTGTCCAGCCCATGGATAGAGTCCTGAAAAAAGCTGCCTATGCGTATTGAGCACATCGACATACTCAACTCTCCTGCATAAAGCGAGTCTGGAAAGCGCAACTTCCACGTTTTCCCTGAATTCTGCCTGTTCAAGTTCCTTCACAATGAGAAGGTCTTTCTCCCCTTCTGAATTACGCAGGTACCCCTTTTCGGCGAAATCCCCGAAAGGATCAAACATCACGCTCGGGCCTGTTTGAGGTAAGCTACGAGAAGCTTCCGACTGGTCGCTCCATCGACGATGCCGGCGCGTCGAAGGTTAACCAGCAAATCCTTCACTTCATCGCTCTCAACCTCGGCGTCCGACAAGCGCGACAGCGCATCCGCCCAATCGTCGATCGGTGTCCGCGCGGCCGTGATGCCATGCCGGCGAGCCAACGCCCGTATGGTCTGCTCGGCCTTCTCAAGGTTTGGCAGCTTTGCAACGACGTTCATGGGTAGCTCAAAAGTCCGTATCCAGCTGGAGCCTAGCACTATTCCGGGCTTCTTCAACCTGCAATCTGCCGCCCTGGGTGGCTCCGATGTCTCCCATCTTCGAAGCTGATCCGGCAACCAGTTCCATGCTTTGTCCCGGCGACAGGCCGCAGCTGGCAGTTTCCCCAGCCACAGGATTGTTTCACGGCACCCCGCGCCTACGCGCCTCCGGCGGTTTGTTGGTCCGGCCGCGCCTCCAAGGCGCTCGTCAGGCCTCTCCCCCAAAGCTCCAGCCCGCTATTTTGCGCTCAGAGGCGACGAGGGACTGGTGCCTTCCTCCCCCTCGTCAGTCGAGCGAATGGCGGGTGGCAGCTCAAACCTCTGCCTGGAGGCAAAATGCAAAATGGCGAAAAAGTGGCGCACGCAACACGCAACATCGGCCCTGGGTTTGGCTCGCACCCTTGTTGATGTCCTCCATCAGGCTCAAGACGGCTGGGATGCGACGTGCCCATCAATCGGAAGGTGTGTGCCGGGGCCGGTGGTCTTCATGTCGTCCAATTCGCGGGTCTTTGCGCCCATTGATCGATCGGCATTGACAGCGCGGGTGGTGAACATGATGTGGGCGTGGTGATTGCGGTCATCGCCATGCCGGGGCGGTCGATGGATGACAACGGTAACACCGACGCCGAACCGGCCGGAGATGAAACGGGCGTAGCCGGTCGCGAGCATTTCGCGCTCGTCGTCGGTCAATTCGGCGGGTAGCGCTATGACAACCTCGCGAGCGACAACAGAATTTTCTCGCCGCTCTGCTAGCTCGGCGTTGGTCCACATCATGGCTGCTTCGGCGGGTGTAAGTTCGCCGAATAAAGCGAACGAATGCACGGACACCACGCCACGTTTGCGGGTAAGGTCATGTAGTTCATCGGTGCGAGGGTCACGGATGGCGAGGGCACAGCGATAGGCCAGAGCGGCGGCGCACGATGCGCCTTTGGCGCGGCTGTGTGTGTTATGGTGAAAGTCGTAGACCGCCATCGGTGGTCTTCCTTAGGGGTCTGGGGAGCATCCCCAGCGCGCCGCACGCGAAGTTTGCATAGGGGGCGCTTTGTCTTCGACAAAGCGGAAGACGGAGTCTTGACGCCAGAAAATCAATCGAAATACTGTCGTTCTGGTACAACAAAACAATCAGAAACTACGATGGAGAAATTTGAGATGAGCTTGTGGTGCGGAAGAGGCGACGATGGAGAGAATTCGACAGCACCAGCCGTCACAGAAAAAAGAGAAATGGAGAATTCGACGATGGAGAAAAAGAGGGGACGCCTCCGGTTCCTGCGGCTGTAGTTCCGGCGTTGGCTCCCGTGGTTGAGACCGACGAAGAGAAGGCGGCAGCGGATCGGTATGCGGCATTGAAGGCCAAAGCTGATAAAGACAGGGCGTCGGCTGAGGCCAAGCGCAAGAGGGCGACGGAAGCCGAACAAAAGGCGCAAGCTGCTCTTGATGAGATGTCGAGGTTCGATCAGCGGCGGCGCGTTGTCCGATCTCGCCAGGAATGATGATCAACTAATACGCATGCTTGAGGTCATCCTGTCCAAAGCTGGTCAGGAGTTAGCGTTGAGGGACTTCAAGAGGCTGCTCGATCATCAGAAATGAGGCTTGCGGCAATAGGCCGGCAATCGGATGACGGGCCGACCAGGGCGCTGGTCGTGTCGGGCCTGCCGCACCACATCCATTACCAGCCAAAGCCGAGCGCGGTCGAGGTCATCGCCTTCTCGGACCGGTTCGGTCTGCCCGTACAGTTCCAGATACTGATCCATTAGCGCCAGAAGAAACCGCGCGTTGGTGGTACATCAGGCCTAATAGAAATAACCCGGCGGCAAGGAACACCGCACCGGCTACAACTCCGAGCCTATCCTGGGATTGGCGTTCGGAGGCGTCGGCCACTATGAGGGGCCGGACGTCGGGCCTGGCATCAAGGTATCGGATCGTCGTCTGCTTAACTCGCTGGATATTGTTGGATGTAATTTGCTGATAGAAAGTCCCGCTGATATGAGTCGGCCCGTAAACCTGCCTTTGGCCATTCTTATCGATCCAGGCTAATTCGATCAGATAGTGTGGCGCTTCGCCGGGCTTTTGCATTTCGCCAAACACGCGCGTGATGTCAGCGACGGTTTCCTTTCCATTGGCGAGCATCTCCCGCGCGTCTGTCTGGCTGAAATGGGAATTCACAAGCGCAAATGCCCCAAACCCGAGCATTGAAGCCGTGATCAGCATCAAGTGGACCGGCAGGGGTCGCGATCGTCTGGCCCCAGGGTCTGTTTGAGTTCGGCTGCGATTAGGCTGCCACAACGTTTGCCAAGCAACGAAGACTGCCAAAGCTAAGGTCAGGAATATGCCAGCCTTGAACGTGAAGTCAAAAGATGACCGGAGTTTGCGCAAACGATCACCTGCATCGTCGACGACCACTGGCTGGGAAGAGTTATCGTCGAGGACGCGAACGGGTATCTCAAGGATTTTGACTTGAGTGCCGCTCACAATGCGAGCAGCAAATACATCGCTAACAGCAACACCGCGTCGGGTGCGCTGGACGCCGTCCCTGCCAGTCCATCGCAATTCAATCGACATAGCCTCGTCAACATAACGCGGCCGCCAGGCATCGAAGAGGAACGGGAATCGGTGCGGTGTAACCTCGGCCGATATGATTGTTCCCTTGGTGTCATAGCCATCGTGCAGGACGTGTTCGAATGCGCTCTGGTTCCAATAAAGCCCAAGGGTGATGAACACTAAGACAGTCAAGAACAGAGCTAGAAAGCCTCGCAAAGACATTGATCAAGCCCCCCGCACAGCGCCAACGACAGCGAATAAAAAAGTAGAAAGGGGGATCGTCGATCTTTCAAAATTTCTCACTGCACAACCTTTTGCGTTGAGATAGAATTAACGCTCTGTCTTTTTTGCAGGCTCGAATACGGCTATCTCCGCGTACCTTTTGGTTGTGTAACATTATGGCACCTAACGCCTAGTAACCGTCGATTGTGTGTTTGTGATAAATGAAGTTGTCGAAGGTCGGGGAGCTTCTTTAGCTACCGGCCTGCCCGACAACTTCATGGAAGTCAGCGATGAAAGGGCGGTCGGACCAGTCACCCCGCAGGGGACGAAACGAAGTGGAGCAGTCGCGTAGCGACTTGACGGGGAGAACGCCCATGCGACGAGTCCCGGTCTATCGGTGACGGACTCTTGCATGGGTGTTGAACCGCAGAAATCCGCCCATGCGTCCATCATTCGTCGACGCTTTTCGATGGCGGTCCCTCTGCGATGAGCCTGCTCCGCCTTGTCGCCAACGGCGTGCGCTAAGGCTGCCTCGGCAACCTCTCTCTGAAACTCTGTGGCATCGCCGGCCCAATCCCGGAAACTCGAACGGAAGCCGTGGGGTGCAGGTTTCAAGTTTCTCATAGCCGTTTGACATTCGCTTGAGAACGGCTTTGAACGCCATATTCGACAAGCCACGACCGCGCCTTTCTCCCGGAAATACGTGGTTGGTGTCGTCGTTGGTGATCGGTCGGACACGTTTGAGAATCTCAACGGCGCGGTCAGAGAGCGGTACGATATGTTCGCGATTTCCCTTCATTCGCTCGGGCGGAATCGTCCATAATTTTTCGTCAAGGTTGATCTCGGTCCACGGCATTCCCGTGACCTCGGAATTTCGCGAAGCGGTCAAAATTGCGAACTCAAGGCCGAGTGCGGCGATGCCTTCCCGCTGGCGCAAGTCGGCCATGAATTGCGGCATCCTTTGCCACTCCAACGCCGGATGGTGCTTCTTTACCTTTTTTACGACAGGCAAAAGAAGCGCCAGATGGCCAGCAAGACGTGCTGGATTTGGGGCGTCGGTCGGGATGTGCCCGGCCACCCTCGCCGCATTCAGAAGCTTTTCGATCCGGCCTCGGGTCCGGTCTGCCGTCTCGTGCTTGGTGGACCAGATCGGCGTTAGGCATTTTAGGATGTCCTCGGTCTTGATTTTATCGACCGGAAGGCTGTGGAGCGGCTCGGCATAGGTCGCCAAGGTCATGTACCATTGCGCCCGGTGCTTTTCATTTTTCCACCCGCCTTCCTTTCCGGCCAAGAAGGTCTTGGTCCACTCCTTGAACGTCGGGGTGACTGCCGGAGCCGCTGCTGGGGCCTTGTTGGCGATCGGGTCAATGCCGGCCCGAAGTTTGGCTCGCATCGCCTCGGCGGTAAGCGTCAAACAGCCACAGGGATCGGAACCGCCCCCCAGCTGCCCCGATGGCATCCTCGGCGGAGCTGGTCCGGTTGGGGGTACCACGCAAGCACCACAGGCCAGCGCTGCATCCCGCACCTGGTGCCCTCAGCCTCAGACGCCTGATGGATTCGGTCGTTACCAGCGTTCGCCTGCCGATCTTGAAGGCATCCAGCGAGCCAGACTGGATCAGGATGTAAACGGAGGACCGACCGATGCCGAGTGCATTGGCGGCGTC
>WQYW01000187.1 GCA_009781045.1 Alphaproteobacteria bacterium | reverse complement strand
GACCAGCTCGGCGCGCACACGTGGTGCAAGCCGGCACGACCCAAGGGAGGAGCCCGGTGCGGGAAAGCCGCTCGCCGGGATCTGTGCGGGGGGCGGCCAGCAATGGCCGGCCCTACCGCGATAACGTTCGGGAGGTGCAATACCGGCTGAGCAGAGGTTTCACGGGTTTCATTGCAACAGCCGCAGCTCCACACGGGCCCGTTCCGGCCAATCTGGCAGAAGCCCGCCCGGTGCTCAGGAATTTTTGCGAATTTGGAACCGTGCTGCAAGAGCCATGTTGGATGGAATGTTGCGATTACTGCAACCGAAGGGCGAGCCGCGCGCACGCGGCGCCGCCCGGTGCGGTGAAGGCCGTGACACCGCGTTGTGAAGCGGCGGCGGGGCGTTGAAGCGGTTGGACGCGGAGATGTCGGCGCAGGTCGGGAGGTGCAGGTCGAGAGGTGCAGACAGGGGGCGATGTTCATCAAAAATCAAAATCGGACGAACATGGCGGCCGCATTCGGGATCGCGGGGAAATTCGCGCACCACGATTCCGGCCTGGCGAGGTCACAGCTGCACCTTTGCGGGGCAGAGCCCGCGCCGAAGGCTCAGAAAGCGTTCCCGATCGGTTGGACCGTGGACCCTCAGGTCCCCTCAGGCAACTTCAGGCACCCGGCACCTTTTCGGCGTTCCTCTTCGACAATGTGAAAACCTCGCAGCCGGTCGCGGTGACGCCCAGAGAGTGTTCAAACTGGGCCGACAGCGAGCGGTCGCGGGTGACCGCAGTCCAGCCATCGTCGAGCTGCTTCACCTGCGGCTTGCCGAGATTGATCATGGGCTCAATGGTGAAGAACATGCCGGGGCGAAGTTCCACGCCGTCGCCCGGGCGGCCGATGTGAACAATGTTCGGCTCGTCATGGAACAGGCGGCCGAGGCCGTGGCCGCAGAATTCGTAGACCACGCTCATGCGCTGGGGCTCGACGAAGCTCTGGATGGCGTGACCGATATCGCCGGTGGTCGCTCCCGGTTTGACCACGGCGATGGCGCGCATCATCGCTTCATAGGTCACCTCGATCAGCCGTTCGGCCTTGCGGGCGATGGGCGGAATCGCGAACATGCGGCTGGAATCGCCGTACCAGCCGTCGACGATAAAGGTGACATCGACATTGACAATGTCACCCTCGCGCAACACCCGGCTGTCCGGCATGCCGTGGCACACCACGCGGTTGATCGAGGTACAGGTCGAATAGCGATAGCCGCGATACATCAGGGTCGCCGGAATGGCCCCATGGTCGAAGGCGAATTCGCGCACGAAATCGTCGATCCGGGAGGTCGGCACACCGGCGGCGACGATGTCGGTCAGCTCATCGAGGCATTGGGCCACCACAGCACCGGCCTTGCGCATGCCGGCAAAGGCGGTTTCGCCATGGAGCTTGATCTGGCCGGTCTTGCGTCGGGGGCTGTCGCTGGCATCGACGTAGCTCATATCGTGTCTTCAACTCCGAGGCGCTGGAACATTGACGGCCAACCGGAACAAAAGGAGCCGGGCAGGCAGGATGTGCAGGCCCTTCATCTAATGGCGGTCAGCGCAGACGCAAGCAGGAAGGAAGCCTGTGTGCGACGGTGTCCCCGATGCGACAGGTTTCAGGGGGCCGGCTCCACCATCTCCTCCGGCAGCTGGCCGCTGCGCAGGCGGATTTCGCGGACCGGATAGGGAACCTTGATGCCCTCGCGCTTGAAGTTGTCCCACAGCGCCAGCATGACATCGCTTTTGACGCCGTCCATACCGTCGGGGTCGGACAGCCACAGGGTGAGGGAAAATTTCATGCCGGTCTCGGCAAATTCGGTCAGGACACAGTTGGGCCGCATGCCCTTGCGCAGCCGCGGGTGTCTGGCGGCGGTGTCGATGGCGAGCTTGCAGACATGTCGAGGATCGGCCTTGTAATTGGTGGCAAAGGGGATCTTCACCAGAATATTCTTGTTGGTAAAGGTCCAGTTAATCACCTTCTGCGTCACCAGATCCTCGTTGGGGACCAGGATTTCGCGGCCGTCGCCCGAGGCTACCGAAATATAGCGGGTCTTCATCGTCGAGATGCGCCCGGTATTGTCGCCGATGGTGACGATGTCGCCGGGTTTGACCGACTTGTCGACCAGCAGGATGATGCCGGAGATGAAATTGGCGACGATCTTCTGGAGACCGAAGCCCAGTCCGACACCGACCGCGCCCGAGAACACCGCAAAGGCAGTGAGATCAATGCCGACGGCGCGCAGCACGAAGCCGATGGTGACGATCATCAGCCCCATGCGGATCATCTTCACCAGCAGCACCTGGATCGAGGGCGTGAGGTCACTGGCGCGGGTGATCCGGCTCTCGATGAAATCGCTGACGATATTGGTGAGCCACAGCGCGGTGATCAGGAGTGCCCCGGCATTGATCAGGAGCAGGGGGGTGAGCTGGACATCGCCGAACTGGATGCTGGGCTGGCTGAGCAGATCGCGGGCGGCTTCAAGCTGGCCGATGATGCTGAGCGCGGCGACGATCCATGCCGACACCGACACCACCCGGCCCAGGAAGGCGTTGCGCAGCACCGAGGTGACGAGGCGGATGACGAGCCAGGCCAGTCCGAGCTTGGCGGCCACCATCAGCAGATAGCTGCGGCTGTGCCAGGTGGTGTGGTACATCACCACCCGGGCGACGATCACCAGAAGGGTGAATACCGCAGCCGCGGTGCCGCGGACCATGACCTGGACGAAATGCCGGAGCGGGGCAGGCAGGCCGCTGCCAAGCGCGGTCACGTCGACCCTTTTGCGCAGCAGGAACTGGGTGGCAACCGCGATGCCGGCGATCGCGACCATGAGCCCGAACTGGAGATAGAAATAGGGCGAGGCGATCTCGACGCCGACGCTGCGCGCGGTCGTGGTCACAACCTCGATGATGTGTTCCAGATCCAGTTCCATTCGCTTCCCATCTCGGATTGGCTGTGCAGCCGGGCGCACAGACGCGGCGCTCAATCGGGAGCTAAGGCGCAAACGGTCATTAACGGCAAGGGGAGATTTCGGGATTTTGGGTTGGCGGGGGAGGGTGGCAAGGCTATGGAATGGGGTGAGGGATCTCAAAGCTTGGCATCCGGACACGCCTTTCGGGGAGGGCGGCCGGCAGGGCGACAGTTCCAATCCCGTTTCTCTTTCCGGCAGTCCGCTAACCCAAGATGGCCTCGATCGATTCAGTCAGCATCGCCATTCTGCTCGGCGCCGTTCTGGTCATGGCGGGTATCCTGTCGAGCCTTCTGGCGCTGCGTTTTGGCGCCCCGCTGCTGCTGGTCTTTCTCGGCATCGGTGTCCTCGCCGGCGACTCCGGTCCGGGGCATCTCCAGTTCAACGACGTGCGCACCACCTATATGGTCGGGTCGGTGGCGCTGGCGCTGATCCTGTTCGACGGCGGCCTGCGCACCCGATTCCAGACCATCCGCACCGTGGTGGGACCCTCTCTGGTGCTGGCGACGGTGGGCGTGCTGCTGACCGCCGTGATCACCGCGCCCTTTGCAAAATTTGTCCTTGATCTCAACTGGACCGAGTCGCTTCTGGTCGGTGCCGTGGTTGCCTCGACGGACGCCGCCGCAGTGTTCCTGCTGGTGCACACCCAGGGGCTGCGGCTGCGCCCCCGCGTCGGCGCCACGCTGGAGGTGGAATCGGGCACCAACGATCCCTTCGCGATCTTTCTCACTCTGATGCTGGTGGAATATATTTCGCTAGGGGAGAGTTCGGCCACGCACGTGATCGTTGAGCTGGTCCAGGAAGCCTTCATCGGTGCTGTGGTGGGAATTATCGGTGGCCGCCTTGTGGTCGCCGCGCTCAACCGCGTCGAGCTGCCGCAGGGACTGCATGCACCTTTTGTCGCCACCGCAGCGCTGGTGATTTTCGGCGGCTCGCAGATGATCCATTCCTCGGGCTTCCTCGCGGTCTATCTCGCCGGGATCGTCATCGGCAACCGGCCGACAAGGGCACATAATGCGGTGGTGACCTTTCTCGACGCCGCGACCTGGCTGGCGCAGATCGTGATGTTCGTGATGCTCGGCCTTCTGGTGTCGCCGCATCGGCTGGCCTCCAGCATCTGGCCGGCGATTGCGGTGGCGCTGGTCCTGATGCTGATTGCGCGCCCGCTGGCGGTGCTGGCCTGCCTGGCGCCGTTCCGCTTCAACTGGCGCGAAAAAGTCTTCATCGCCTGGACCGGGCTGCGCGGCGCGGTGGCGATCTTTCTGGCCTCGATCCCGATGCTGGTCGGACTGTCCAGGGACTCGCTCTATTTCGATGTCGCCTTTGTTGTCGTCATCATCTCGCTGCTGTTTCAGGGCTGGACCCTGGCACCGGCGGCGCGCCGGCTGATGGTGGTGATGCCGCGCACCGATCGCGGCCCCCGGCGGATCGAACTGGATCTGCCGGGACAGATGCAGCAGCAGCTGGTCGGCTATGCGGTGCGGGCCAAGAGCCTGTTTTTCCGCCGTGGCCTGATCCCGTCCTGGTCGAAGCCGACCCTGGTGATCCGCAACGAGACCATTCTGACCCCGGAAGAGGCCGATCCGATTGCGCCTGGCGATTACGTCTATCTGCTGGCGCCGCCCAAAAAGTCCTATGCGCTCGACCGTTTCTTCGTCGATATGCTGCCGAGCAGCGCCCCGGATCCGCATCTGCTCGGCGACTTCATGGTCTCGGGCGAGCGCACGCTGGAGGAACTTGCCGGGATCTATGGCGTCCATGTCGGTGAGGATGAGGCGCGCCTGACGCTTGCCGATTATTTCGACGTTCATCTCGACGGTGCACCCAAACAGGGGGCCGAACTGGTGCTCGACAGCATCGTTCTGGTGGCGCGCTCGATCTCCGGGGGGCGGGTCAATGTGGTCGGCCTGCGGCTGCCTGAGGATGAGGAGCGGCCGCCGCCACCGACCGGCCTTGCCGCATGGCGGGTCGCAGCAGTCAAGGCCTGGAATCTGTTCCTCGGCCGCGATCTGCAGGGTCAGGCCCGGCTCTGACCAAGGTGGCGCTCTGCGCCTGTGAAGCCCCTGCCACAGGGAATTGTTTTGCCCGGAGATCTGGCACAGCATGCCCTCGCAGGAGTGCAGGCGATCTGTAAAACATCCGGGTATGTTGCAGCTGGCTGGAAATCCGGGAGAAACTGCAGCTCTCCAACCGGGTCGGTCATCCATCTGCCACGAAACATGTCGCTTCTGAAAAACGTCCGTGCCTCGACCATGACTGCCCTGGAAGCCCGCCCCTCAGCCAGCTTTCGGTCCGTCCATTGACGTGGCTGGCGAGGAAATCCCGGCATTTTCTCCCGGTTTCGGCGCGATAAACCTCCCCGATCAACGTGAAAAAGACAGCACAGTCAGTCGCTTTCAGAAATGGGAGGGGAGCTGAAACGGTGTTGCGTCCAGGAAAGAGACAAGGGCCGGAAATGGAACGGCCCGCCCTCCTGGAAAAGAGAGCGGGCCGTGTGCTGCCGAAGTCAGTTCTCAGCCTCCGCCTTTCTCAGCCTCAGCCTTGTGCTTTGGCTTGGCGGCGGCGCGCGGTGAGGATGTATTCGGTGTAGCCGTTGGGCTGGGCACGGCCCTTGAACACCAGATCACAGGCCGCCTGGAAGGCGACGCCGTCGAAGGAAGGCGCCATCGGCTTGTAGAGCGGATCACCGGCGTTCTGTTTGTCGACCGCCGCTGCCATGCGCCTGAGCGCCTCCATGACCTGGTCCTCGGTGACGATGCCATGATAGAGCCAGTTGGCCAGATGCTGGCTCGAGATGCGCAAGGTGGCGCGGTCTTCCATCAGGCCGACATCGTGAATGTCGGGGACCTTGGAGCAGCCCACCCCCTGGTCGATCCAGCGCACGACATAGCCGAGAATGCCCTGACAGTTGTTGTCGATCTCCTCGCGGACATCCTCAGGCGCCCAGTTCGAGGCCGAGACCGGGATGGTGAGGATATCCGACAGCCGTGCCCGGGGTCCGGCTTTGGCAAGCTCGGCCTGGCGCTGGAGCACGTTGACCTGATGATAATGCAGGGCATGGAGCGTGGCACCGGTCGGGGAGGGCACCCAGGCGGTGGTGGCACCGGCTCGGGGGTGGCCGATCTTCTGCTCGACCATCGCCGCCATCTGTTCGGTCGCCGCCCACATGCCCTTGCCGATCTGGGCGCGGCCGGGCAGCTTTTCGATCAGTCCGATATCGACGTTCCAGTCCTCATAGGCCTTGATCCAGGGCTGGCTCTTCATCTCGTTCTTGCGGATCATCGGACCGGCCTCCATCGAGGTGTGGATCTCGTCGCCGGTGCGGTCGAGGAAGCCGGTATTGATGAAGACGATACGCTTTGAGGCGTTCTGGATGCAGGCCTTGAGGTTGACCGTGGTGCGGCGCTCCTCATCCATGATGCCGACCTTCATGGTGTTTTCCGGCAGGCTCAGCATGAGTTCGACACGACGGAAAATCTCGCAGGTCAGCGCGATCTCGGCGGGACCGTGCATTTTCGGCTTGACGATATAGATGGAGCCGGTGCGGCTGTTGCGGACCGTCGCCGTGGCCTTGAGGTCGTGGCTGCCGATAATTCCGGAAACCGCGGCATCCAGCAGGCCTTCGGGAATCTCGTTGCCGTTGCGGTCGAGCACGGCATCGGTGAACATGTGGTGGCCGCAATTGCGCAGCAGCAGCAGGCTGCGGCCGTGCAGGTTCAGTTCGCCGCCCTGCGGGGTCTTATAGACGTGATCGGGGTTGAGCGAGCGGCTGACACTGGAGCCGCCTTTGTCGAAATCAGCCGACAGCGTGCCTTTCATCAGGCCGAGCGCGTTGTGATAGACCAGCACCTTGTCCTCGGCGTCGACCGCAGCGACGCTGTCTTCCATGTCGAGAATGGTGGAGACCGCGGCTTCCAGGATCATGTCGGCAACACCTGCCGGGTCGTCCCGGCCGATGACGTGGCTGCGATCAATGCGGAGTTCGATATGGAGGCCGTTATTGACCAGCACCACCACTTCCGGCCCTGCGGCATCGCCCTGGTAGCCGGCAAACCGGGCCGGTGTCCTGAGGCCCGTGACCTCGCCATTGGCAAGCGTGACCGCGAGCTGGCCGTCTTTGACCGCATAGGCCGTCACCTCGCTGTGCCGGCCCGTGGCGAGCGGCACCGCAGTGTCGAGGAAGGCCTTGGCTTTGGCGATCACCTTGTCGCCGCGGGCCTTGTTGTAGCCCCTGCCGCTCTCGGCGGGATCGTGCGGGATCACATCAGTGCCGTAAAAGGCGTCATAGAGCGAGCCCCAGCGTGCATTGGCGGCGTTGAGGGCATAACGGGCGTTGGTCAGGGGCACCACCAGCTGGGGGCCGCAGATCCGGGCGATCTCCTCGTCGACATTGCTGGTTTCGACCCCTTTGGTCGCAGGCTCGGGCAGGAGATAGCCGATCTCGCGCAGATGGGCGGTGTAGGCCTCGCTGTCGAAGGGCTTGCCCTTGTTGGCGCGATGCCAGTGGTCGATCTGGGCCTGGAGGCTGTCGCGCTCGGCCAGCGCCTCGCGGATTTTGGGGCCGAGGTCGCTGACCAGGCTGGAAAACTGCGCCCAGAATGCGTCCGCGCTGATCCCTGTTCCCGGGATCGCCTCTTTGGCAATGAAATCGAACAGAACGGGGGCAATCTGCAGTCCGTGAGCGTCAACGCGGTTCATGGGCAGGCTCTCTGTTAAAGGGTGATGGTGCCGATGGCGGCGCGGCAGTCCCGGTCGGACCGCCTGAGGATCGGCGATGAGGAGATTTCGCTGTCCTTTTTAGCCTCAAAGTCCCGGTGGTGAGAAGACCCTTTACGAGCTGTAAACGGCCAACGCCGGCAGCCATCGTTGCGGTGCCATTATGCTGCGTCGCGCAAGGGCCGCCACCGGGATCCGAAAGCCTCGCGCGCCCCGCGGCGGCGGTCTTCCCGGCAGATGCCCCGTCACATGGCCGATTTCCCGAGGGACGTGATCCACAAGCCCTGTCGCCACAGCCTTCGCTGGAAACCCTGCCTCGGCTCGCGATCCTGCCCACCGCTCCATCGCCCGCCAGGTTCCGCCCTGCCCGTCGCAGGTTTTAAGGCTTTGCGGGTCCGGGCTTGATTTGTTATCCGGGGCCGGTGACCGGGTGCGCCTACGGAAAGCTCAAGGCCGCCTGTGGTCTTCTGTTCCGGCAGGTGGCGGACAGCGTGGGTGGTAAAAGACATGCGTGCAATCGCGGCAATCTCCAGGGCGCTTCTCTCCGGCCTGACTCTGTCCCTCGGCGGTTGTCTGGTGAGCGAGGCGGTGCCGCCCTCGCCGGCTACATCCGCGCCGATGTATGATGATCTGTCGGGGCACAATGTCAAACTCAACCCCCAGGCCGCCGCGAGCATGATCTCCCAATATCGCCGCAATAACGGCCTTGGTGCCGTCACCGTGGATCCCGCCCTGATGAAACTGGCCGAGGCCCAGTCCCGGGCCATGGCGGCTGCAGACCGCATGGACCATGATGTGCGGGCACCGCTCGCCAAACGTCTGATGGCGAGCGGCTATCCCGCCGGTGTCGCGGTCGAGAATATTTCGGCAGGCTATCACACGCTGGCGGAAGCTTTTTCCGGCTGGCGTGATTCGCCGCCGCACCGGGCCAATATGCTCAAGCCGGGGGTGACCCGGCTCGGCATCGCCACCGGCTATGCCCCGCACAGCAAATATAAGGTATTCTGGACCATGATCATGGCCTCAACCGAACAGAGATAGATCATGGCCGCCCATCCTGCGCAGAAAATCTCCGCCCACGGCCAACGCGTTCTGGTGCTCCAGGGGGGTGGCGCGCTCGGCGCCTATCAGGCCGGAGCCTGTCAGGCGCTGAGCAATTACGGTTTCGAGCCCGACTGGGTCGCAGGCATCTCGATCGGCGCGGTCAATGCCGCGATCATCGCCGGCAACGAACCGGAGGCGCGCATTGATCGCCTCAATGAATTCTGGGAGATGGTGTCGGCGCCGGTGCCCTGGACGCCGCTCAGTCCCGACGGTCACAGCCGCGAGTTGTTCAACAGTGCCAGCGTGGCCCTGATCGCCACTTTCGGCGTCCCCGGTTTCTTTCTGCCGCGCTTTCCCCCGGCTCTGCTGTGGCCGAAAGGGATGGCGGAGGCCTTGAGCTGCTACGATACCGAGCCGCTGCGCAAGACCCTGGAGCGGCTGGTCGATTTCGACCGCATCAATGATCTCAAGATGCGGCTGTCGGTCGGCGCGGTCGGAGTGACCTCGGGCAATTTCTGTTATTTCGACAATTTTGAGTTCCGGAAACTCGGCAAGAAGATCGGCCCCGAACATATCATGGCCTCCGGCGCGCTGCCGCCGGGCTTTCCGGCCATCGTCATCGACGGCGAGCATTACTGGGATGGCGGCATCGCCACCAACACCCCGCTCGATTATGTCCTCGACACCGAACATGACCGCGACCTCCTGATTTTCCAGATCGATCTGTTCAGCGCCCGCGGGGAATTGCCACGGACGCTGCTGGATGCCGCCGAGCGTGAGAAGGACATCCGTTTTTCCAGCCGCACCCGCATGAACACCGACAAGAACCGGCAGCTGCATAATATCCGCACTGCGCTGCATGATCTGATCGGCCGGCTGCCGGAGGATATGAAGAACGATCCCGCCGTCGACACACTGTGCAAGGCCGTCCACGAGAACACCGTGACGGTGGTCCACCTGATCTACCGCAGCAAAAACTTCGAGATCAAATCGAAAGACTACGATTTTTCCAGACTGGCCATGGTTGAACACTGGCAGGCCGGGATGCGCGATGTCGATCTGTCGATGCTCCACTGTGAGTGGCAGGAACAGCCGCGCTCCGACGAGACCATGGTGGCCTATGATCTGACCAGTGACGCAGAGCCTGCCGGGAAACCGGATGGTGAGGCGAGCGAAACAGTTCCTGAAGGTCTGTGAAGACGGGTGGGAACGCGCACGTCGAGGTGGCGGAAAGCGGCCCGACTGCCGTGTTCCCACGCCATGATTTTTTTTCAAAAAGGGAGGAGACTGAAAGATGAGCCTGTCGGGAAAGTCCGCAGTGATTACCGGTTCAACCAGTGGCATCGGGCTGGCCTATGCCCGTGCGCTGGCGCGTGCCGGGGTCAATGTCGTCATCAACGGCTTCGGCGATGCCGCCGACATTGAGCGCGAGCGCGCTTCGATTGAAGCCGACTTCAGGGTGCGGGCGCTCTATTCGCCTGCGGATATGAGCAAGCCGGCCGAGATCGCCGCCATGGTGGAGCTGGCGGAGGCGAATTTCGGTGCGGTCGATATTCTCATCAACAACGCCGGTATCCAGTTTGTGTCCCCGGTGGAGGAATTCCCGATCGAGAAATGGGACCAGATCATTGCTATCAACCTGTCGTCGGCCTTTCATGGCATCCGCGCCGTGGTTCCCGGCATGAAGAAGCGCGGCTGGGGGCGCATCATCAATACCGCTTCGGCCCATTCGCTGACTGCATCGCCCTTCAAGTCGGCCTATGTCTCGGCCAAGCACGGCATCGCCGGCCTGACCAAGACGGTCGCGCTCGAACTGGCGACGATGAAGATCACCTGCAACTGCATCAGCCCGGGCTATGTGTGGACGCCGCTGGTCGAGAAGCAGATTCCGGACACCATGAAGGCGCGCAACCTGACCCGCGAACAGGTCATGAAAGACGTTCTGCTCGAAGCCCAGCCGACCAAGGAATTCGTCACCCCGGAACAGGTGGCGGCGCTGGCCGTGTTCCTGTGCAGCGATGACGCGGCCCAGATCACCGG
>WQYW01000186.1 GCA_009781045.1 Alphaproteobacteria bacterium | reverse complement strand
GCGCTTCCTTCAGACCCCACCTCGCGATGGTGCCCTTGCGCTTCGCTAACCCTTCGCCGTCATCAGGCTGGGTAAAGGACTCTAACCTCCAAGCTGTCGATCATGCTCGGCACACCAAGAAAGGGGAGCTGTGGTCAGCCCCCCTCCTTGCATGTCTATGGCGAACCCGGCCGCCTACAGGATCTCAAACCGATCGAGGTTCATGACCCTGGTCCACGCCGCCACAAAGTCCTGCACGAACTTCTCTTTGGCGTCGTCGCAGGCATAGACCTCGGCGAGTGCGCGAAGCTGCGAATGCGATCCGAAGATCAGATCGACGCGCGTGGCGGTCCATTTCACCTCTCCCGTGCTGCGGTCACGGCCTTCAAAAACGCCATCCGATCCCTCCTGCGGACCCCATTCCGTTGCCATGTCGAGCAGGTTGACGAAAAAGTCGTTGGTGAGTTTTTCCGGCCGCGTCGTCAGGACTCCGTGGCCCGACCCGGCAGTGTTGGCACCGAGCACCCGCAACCCCCCGACCAGCACCGTCATCTCCGGCGCGGTCAGCATCAACAACTGCGCCCTGTCGACCAGCAGTTCCTCAGGACTGCGCCCCTGGGGCCCGCGCCGATAGTTGCGAAAACCATCGGCGACGGGTTCAAGCGGGGCAAAGGACAGCACATCGGTCTGTTCCTGCGCGGCATCCATACGGCCGGGCGTGAACGGAACCGGCACGTCGATGCTAGCGTCGGCGGCCGCCTTCTCAACCGCGGCGCAACCGCCAAGAACGATAACGTCGGCGAGCGACACTTTCTTTCCCCCCGACTGCGATGCATTGAACTCCTTCTGCACCGCTTCCAGCCTGCCGAGGACGCGCGCCAGCCGGTCGGGCCCGTTGACCTCCCAGTCCTTCTGCGGCGCCAGGCGAATGCGTGCGCCATTGGCGCCGCCCCGCTTGTCGGAACCACGGAAAGTCGAGGCCGAGGCCCAGGCGGTGGCGACCAGTTCGGACACCGTCAGACCGGAGGCCATGATCTTCCTCTTCAGTGCGACGACGTCCTGCTCACCAACCAGTTCATGATCGCAAACCGGGATCGGATCCTGCCAGATCAGGGCCTCCTTCGGCACCAGCGGTCCGAGATAGCGTGCAACCGGTCCCATGTCGCGATGAGTAAGCTTGAACCAGGCGCGGGCAAAGGCGTCCGCGAACTGGTCGGGGTTCTCGTGGAAGCGCCGTGCGATCTTCTCGTAGACGGGATCAAAGCGCAAGGCGAGATCCGTGGTCAGCATGGAGGGCGGGTGGCGTTTGGTTTTGTCATGGGCGTCCGGCACGGAGCCGGAACCCGCACCGTGCCTGGGCGTCCACTGCCAGGCCCCCGCCGGGCTCTTCGTCAGTTCCCAGTCATAGCCGAACAGGTTACAGAAGAAGTTGTTGCTCCATTTTGTCGGCGTCGTGGTCCAGATCACTTCGAGACCACTGCCGATGGCATCGCCCGCCTTTCCCGAACCATAGCTGTGCTCGCCCAACCCAGGCCCTGCTGTTCGATCAGGGCTGCCTCGGGTTCCGGACCGACAAGCGCGGCATCGCCAGCACCGTGGCACTTGCCGAAAGTATGACCGCCAGCGATCAGCGCCACGGTTTCCTCGTCGTCCATCGCCATTCGGGCAAAGGTTTCGCGGATGTCGCGCGCTGCCGCGACCGGGTCGGGGTTGCCGTTCGGCCCTTCCGGATTGACATAGATCAGGCCCATCTGCACCGCACCGAGCGGGTTTTCCAGTTCGCGCTCACCGCGATAGCGCTCATCGGCGAGCCACTTGCCTTCCGACCCCCAGTAGATGTCAGCTGCCGGCTCCCATGTATCGGCGCGTCCGCCGGCGAAGCCGAATGTCTTGAGGCCCATCGTTTCCAGGGCCACGGTACCGGCCAGGATCATGAGATCGGCCCAGGAGATTTTCCGGCCGTATTTCTGCTTGACCGGCCACAACAGGCGCCGCGCCTTGTCGAGATTGACGTTGTCGGGCCAGCTGTTGAGCGGCGCGAAGCGCTGCTGGCCTCCGCCGCCGCCGCCCCTGCCGTCGGAAATCCGATAGGTGCCGGCGCTGTGCCAGGCCATGCGCACGAACAGCGGACCATAATGCCCGAAATCGGCCGGCCACCATTTTTTCGAGTCCGTCATCAGGAGGTGGAGATCGTCGATCACGGCAGCGAGATCGAGGGTCCTGAATTCGGCTGCATAGTCAAAAGCCTGTCCCATCGGATCGGACAGACCGGAGTGCTGGTGCAGCACTGCGAGGTCGACCTGGTTCGGCCACCAGTCACGGTTGCTCCGGGCCTGAGACTTGTCGTGAAACTGGCATTTGTCGGCTTCAGCCATGCGTTTGTCCTCATTTGTAGCTGTAGACCTGCGTCCATGCGCTTCTGTGCGATGGAAGCCAATTTACCCCTTGCCTAACATCAGTAAATTTGTATTTAATGATTGGGACGATAAGGCATTCTGATGATAAATGTCACGCTGCGCCAGCTGCGCTACTTTGAGGCATTGGCCCGCCTCGGTCATTTCGGGCGTGCCGCTGATTCCTGTGCGATCTCGCAGCCGGCGCTTTCGATGCAGATCAAGGAGATGGAAGAGGAACTCGGCGGGGCGCTGCTGGAGCGCGGCGCGCGCCAGGTCGTGCTCACCGGCCTTGGCACGGAACTCGCTACACGGGCGCGCGCCATCCTCTGCGCGGTCGACGAACTCGGCGATGTGGCGCGGGTCTCGCGCGACCGCCTCGCCGGTGCCTTGCGTATAGGCATGATTCCGACGGTCGCACCCTATCTGCTGCCGGCCATCATCCACAGCCTCAGCACCGCGCATCCCGAACTCGATATAAGGGTGCGCGAGGCCTTGACCTCGACCCTGTTACAGGAACTCGGCGACGGGCGACTGGACACTGCGATCGTCGCCCTGCCGCTGTCCGAGCGTACTCTGACCGAGGTCTCGCTGTTCAAAGAGAATTTTCTGTTCGTTCGACCTTCCGCCGACGCCGACCAGCCGGTGCCCGACCCCGACAGGCTGCGCCAGATGCGACTGCTGCTGCTCGAAGAAGGACATTGTTTCCGGGATCAGGCGCTGGCCTTCTGCCACATGCACAACCCCCGCGCGGATGCGCTCGATGCAAGTTCCCTCTCCACCCTGGTGCAGATGGTCGGTGCCGGTATCGGTGTCACTCTCATCCCGGAGATGGCACTCGCCGTGGAAAGCCGCGCCGCGCCGGTGGCGGTGGCGCGCTTCCCGAACCCGCAACCCTGCCGGACCATCGGCATGGTCTGGCGCAAGACCACTCCCCTCGCCGCACAGCTCCTGCAAGTCGCAGCCACTGTGCGGCAGGCGGCCACCAGGGCATCGTCCAACAGCAAAGCCCCCGTTGGGAAGTCAACCGCAGCGGGTCACGGCAGAACCGCCCGCAAGCCGCGCAAGGCGTCGGAAAAGTGATCAATCCGCCCTGATGCCCACGCGGCAGACCGACCACGTCCCCGCCGCAGCCAGCGCCGGAACCCGTGCCGGCGGTGCTGTCCGGACCAGGACATGGCGTACCCGCTCGGGCCGGCCAGAGCCGGCGCGAGGGTGTTCGATTGTTCGATTGTGATGCCCTCAGAATTCGGCGTGCAGACGCGCCGAATAGACCGACACCGGTCCGCGGTCGGCGTTGAAGCCGGGATTGGTGATGAGCTGGTAATCGGCGGTGACGGTAACGGACTTGTTCACGGCAAAGGCGTAATAAGCCTCGAACACGCTTTCCCGACGGTAGTTGAGCGCACCATCGCCGACCAGAATCCCCATGCCTCCCGCGGCGAGAAAATCACGATGATCGCGTGACACGCCGTTGACGGCTCCGGCGATGCCGACCACATCCTCCGAACGCCCCCAGCGCGTCCCCTTGATCGACAGCCCGCCCGAAAGACTGCGGTCGATATCGGTGAACGCCATGATTTCGCTCCTGCCGTCGTTCCAGCTCCAGCGACCGAACAACCCGACATCATCGCTGATCGCCTGTTCGAGATTGAAGACGTAGCCATATTTGATGCGCCCGCGGCGGCTGGCCGCGATGTCAGGTTCAGGAGCGGGATTGTCCAGCGCCTGCCGATAGCTCCCCGACCACGCACTGTTGACGAAGCCGATGCTGCGCAGCCGGCCAGGCTGACCAAAGATCTGATGGCGGGTCTCCAGTTCGACGACATATTGGCCGCGCCGGCCCAGATGCATGTCGAAGTCGTTGGCATCCGACTCGGCATCCATCAGGAAATAGCCGCCGCGCAATGCCCATTGCTTCTGGTTGAGTTCGATTGTCCCCCCATAGCCGAGACCGAGCTTGTCAGCAGGATAATCGAAGGCTCCCGACGCCCAGATCGACCAGTTCATGAAATCCCTGCGCGGATCGTGGGCGTAAGCATTGCCGTCGAAAGTGTCGACCACGGCGAGCTTGCCGATCTGGAAGGTGAGACGGGAGATGTCCTGCTTCCCCGCCAATTGCAAGGGCGCAGCCGCAAGCTCCTCCTGCTCCCCGCCAAGTCCGAATGTCTGGCGCAGGAACAGCCGGGAATTGTTGTAACGGGGGGCGGCAAAGCCGGATTTCTGGGCCTCGCCATTGGGAAATCCGGCAATCCCGCTGGTGTTGCTGAGGCCGAAGCCCTGCAGCATTTCGGGATTGAAATAGACCTCGCCGCCCTCCCACAACCGGGCATTGAGAAAGAGCGAGCTTGACCAGCTCTCCTGCATTTGCCGGTTCGGGCTGAGGCTGTTGGCGCCGCTATAGGGAGCACGAAAACCCGGATAGGCCTGGGGCAGAAAGGTCGTCTGACCCTGGACGTCCCAGCGTTGATTTGCCTGGTGTGGCTGCGCATCCCTCGCTCCCGTCCCGCTCCAGTCCTTGATGCGGCGATTGAGCCCGAGGCTGACTGAACCGAGGTCGGCCGGCCCCTCGCGCATGCCCGCTCGCCCGGCAACGCTGCCCGCCCCGAAATGTCGCTGCAGATATTCAAGCCGCAGCGTCCACTGCGGAGCATAAGAATATTCCACGCCGGCACCGCCGACAAAACCCCAGCGCGTGTTGAGCTGTTTCGTCTCCCCACCTCCCGCTTCCAGCCCGAGCAGGCGCTCGCGCGCCACGCCAAGGCCCGCGGTAGCGAAGAACAGAAACGGCCCCAGTGTGGCGCCAAGGCGCCCCCGCAGGCTGGCGGCCGCGTCCCAATGCTCGTCAACACGTGCGCCTGCCATCTCCATCGAGGACAGCATCTCGCTTCCCAAGCGCGCGTTCGGGGCCGCCAGATCGGCCTCCACGCCAAGCAGCACTGCCGGGTTCGGTTGATAGTTATAGCCGAGCTGCACTCCCCCGATGACGCTGTCTGAGACATGGCCCGCGTCCGACAGGACTGAGCCCGCCCTGGGGCGGCGGGCGGTGCTGCGCCCGAAACCGACCTGGGTTCCCAGATAGGGTCCGGTCCACTCATCGACGCCCCCACGGCGCGCCATCCGCTCCGACAGATCGACCGCGGCGGCAGCGGCTGGGAACAGGACCGCAAGGCCGACGCCGGCGCGGAGGGACTTTCGGGAACGGGATTTCATCGTCACGCAAACTTTCTGACCCTGACGCGCTCAACCGCGCCCTTACCTGGTGATGAGCCTGTTCACCACATTTGCGAATGCGTTGCAAGTGCAGAAAATGCCGAAACCTCATTCTCCCCTAAGGAGACAACTTTTCTTTTTTAGAATCAATGAATTGAGGCAAAGATGGGGCTGGGAGCCCCCCCGTCACCCCGGATGGACAGCTCACACAGACGGTGCGTGCCCGCAGCTGGCGGACGGGAGGACCCTGCGAAACCTTGATTGGCAGACTGCGACCCACAGCCCCAGGCCCGAAGGATCGCACCTGGTAAAGCCACAGCTTTATGCGAATTTCCGCGACCGCCTGTCGGTCACCGCTGGTCACCGCTCAGCTTTCAGGAAAATGCGCCGCCTGCTGCCACACAAATCCGCGTCGTGTGTGCCGGGCGATCCCGCCACAGTCCAACGTCAAGCGTTGGCTGCTGTCGCATCTGTCAGCTCACACTCCAGCCTTGGTCAGTCAAAACCGCAGCACAGAAGGCTTCAGGAGCGGACTCCTCCGCAAGGCGTCAGTTCGCGAACGCACAGCACAACGCACCGCAAATTGCACAGCCGCCTGTCGAAAGCCGGCACACGGTGACGGCAGAGTACCCGGCAAGATGCATCAGCCGCCCATATGGCACATCGAAGGTCTGCGCCAGCTTCAATACCGTCCACAGCTTCAGAGGATTTCGCTCCCGTCACGCGGTTTTCGGCTTTTCCTTCACCCGATCACCCTGCCATTGGACCATTGGACGCTTTCTCTAAAGACGGCTATGCTGAGAAATCCCGATTGCCGAGAAGACTGCGGCTTCGGCCAATTCTTTGTTGACATCCGACGCCGCGAGTGGATCGAATGCACATTGACATCTCATTCAAGATTCAAGGGGAGAGAGCCATGAGTGAATTTTCCCGTATTACCCAGGATCCGGCCATAATGGGCGGCAAGCCATGTATCCGAGGCCAGCAGGTCACTGTGGGCATGATCGTCGGCCAGATCGCTGCTGGCTACAGCATTGAGGCGCTCCTTGGCGACTATCCTTATCTTGAGAGAGAGGACGTACTTGAGGCATTGCGTTATGCAGCCTGGAGGGTCCAAGACCGTGAGGTCGACCTTCAGCGTGCGTCATGATGCGTTTTCTGGTCGGCATGAACCTGTCACCAACTGTGGATCCGTTTCCCCCAGGAAAACGGGCAGGAGGCCAGACACTGGTCAGCCGGCAAACACAACAAGCTTGCGATAGATTGTCCTTATGAGTTCTGAAATCCCGTTCCTCTCATTTCAAACCGGAGCTGAAATCCGAGCGTCAGGGCTTCGTAACTATTAAAGAAAGTCTCAAATCCGAACATGTGCCGATCCCCATTGCGATCAACCAGAACAACCTCTCTCTGGCCTAGACTTCCACCGCGCTGCGAACCACAGTACCCAGCGACCACCGCAAACAAGTCCGTTTCTGTTGCACGAAAACGTTCGCGGAAAGGTTGCGACTCCACGCAGTAGCGGCATGGATTAAAGGCATCAAAATCAGGTCTGCGCCGGGTTGGATGCGGGTGGCCCGTAACCAGCGCAACCATCGGACGTCCCCCATGCCCCTTTTCAACGAATCGCCAAAGCGTCGAAGTCATCGTGTTGCCAAAGGCCTTACTCAGACGCCTGACGAGATCGAGGCTCGGTGTCGAAGCAATGGCCTCTACGGCGAAGCGGCAAGACGGGAAGACGATCTGGCCTGCCGCATAATTCGCTTCTGCCTCCATATGTGCATGACAGATCGGTGTGAGCGTTTGCTCGGTATCTCCCAGCATCATCCCCGCGTGCCATGGGATGACGTCGTGACCAATTTCGTGCGCCTCGTTCCATCGGTGCTTCAGCGGCGGAAGGTCGTTATCGAGAAGGATCCTCTTCTGGTCAGGAAGATACAGAGCCTTCAGGCTCAGAGTTTGTACAGCATCCTTCAAGATCGTTGGCCGCAAGAGAACCTGTTTACCTGCCACCTTCATGCGCGAAAAAATTTCACGCAGGAACCCATCGTCGCTTGTGCTGTAGTAGCCACGGTCAAGCTTCAGAAGATCCCTGACGATACTCAGATCAATGGGCGGATCAGGATTCCCAAGGCCATCCATAACCTTCGCAACCTGTCGGTCAATATCAGCGGTCGTTCGATGTCCGAGACTGATGCTTTTCAACGCACTCACGCTCCTGCCTTACTCAGAACCGTTATGAACGCCTCAAGAGCAGAGCTTTCCTCAGGAGTAAGCTTCTGAACCGCCTCAGAACGCGCAGCGAATCGCACAGCTTCCTGTCGAAAACCAGCATCGTTCGCAGCGGCCAACCCTGCGAGCTCCATCAATCGACCATGTGGCAGCTTGAAGGTTTGCGCCAACTTGAAAACAGTCCGCGGCTCGGGAACATGAAGGAGATCATTCTCGATTGCAAGCAATTCGCCCTCATCAAGATCGGCGGCTTGAGCCAATTTCTCCACTGAAAAGCCGCGGTTACGACGCATAAGATTGACGAATTTGCCGAAAACGGCACGCGTTTCATCAGCCACCGTAGTCTGCGCAACGACTGGGCGTTGGTCCAGTATTGGATCGAACGCGAGAAGCCCAGCACCAACGACGGCGTCACCTTCACGACGTGAGCGTTCCAGCCACCACTCTTTACTACGTTCAATTTTCATCTTTCTCACTCCTCAATCGAGGAATTCACGAGTTCTTTCCTCAGTCATCTCGAAGTATTTCAAATTTTGATATTTCGCATCTTCTCCAAGATCTCTCATTCCCATCTGGCGATAGAAAGCATCAGCCTGGGGCAACGAATGCAATCCGAGTCGCCCCTCAAAACCCTCGTCAAAACTCAACATGACAGCTGCCGTCATCAGGGCCGTGCCAACGCCAATCAAACGTGGTTTCGCTTCAAGCTTTCGCCGGTTCCAGGGCGCAACCTCAAGATAGTCGACGTAGACTAACGGCTTTCCGACCTGGCCGGGCTCTCGACACAGTCTGGTCAGATCGACCTGCGCCATCCCCTGCGTCTCTCCTCCAGCGACTATGCTGAACCCGCGATAGGCCAACAGCCCCTGCACACGAGCGACCTTGTTCGGCCAATTCCAATGCGCGTTTTGCGGCCACGCTGCCTTCGGCACCCGGTCACGGATCAACCCCTGCAACAGTGCAAGTGTGGCAGGCAGCCACTTGGTATACCAATCGTCGAGATTTTTTTGGCCTATTTTCTGGCTACATCTGAGGTAAGGCTACCCAAACCAGCCTCAGGCGATCAACCGTGCCGCGGCGCAGGACACGGCCGAAATCGGGCCCGGAGTCCAAGGCCTGCGGCCACTGCACACTGAAAGCGCGGTTTGACGCCGTCCAGCATCCGAGTGCCACGTGGCTCAGCCGGACCACCATGGAACATCATTGATCCGGCCTGGTTGGCTTTGCACCAGCGGTGGCGCCACAATGCCGCTCTGCCGCCGGCGCAAGGCGCCTTATCGACGACGGCGGCAGCGCTGACGCCACAGCAGCCGGGTGGGTGGGTGGGACGCAAACCGACGGCAGCTTTTGGCTTTTAGGACCTCCGGGATGTCAAATCGCTCTTGCGATCCTGTAATGATTCCAGGACCGTGATTGCGGATGATTGAGGAGGGACTGACGTTGCAGCGCCTGAGTGTTTGTGTCTTGTGCCTTGCCATGGCACTGTTGGTGTTCGGTACGGCTTCGGCCACGGAGTTGTCGAGCGAGTTCCAGGCCTTCATTGCCGCCTTCCCGCCGGGAAAGGATGTCCGGCCTTACGACAAGGAATTGTCGCCTGAATTGCGGGAACATGCGCATCCGACCCTGATTGCGTTCTGGCGGGAGGTCGGGATCGGCAGCTTCGGCAACGGGTTCCTGGTCTTGCTTGATCCAGAGGAATACCAGTCGGCACTGGCTCGGTGGCTGCCCCTCAAGCAACCGGACCCGAGCCGAATCCCCTTTGCGCGCACGGCCTTTGGCGATCTGATCTATTTTCGGGACCTGCGCCAGCGAGCACGGACCCAGGGCCTGCCGGGAGATTGGGAAAGCGCCAGTGACGTGGCGTTTCTCAGCATCCATTACCGTTCGAACGCTGTCATCACCCACTCAATGAAGGGTTTCTTTGCCCAGGACCTCAACACGTTCCTGAAGGCCAGGAAGCAGAGCCTTTACGAGCTGTTTCGAACCATGAACCCGCAACCGCTGGCCCGGAATCAATGCTTCTATTTCGTCCCGGCTCTGGTGCTCGGCGGCACCGCAGGCAAGGACTCGATCAGCTCAGGGAATTGCCTCGTCCACCACGAGATATTGCTCGGGTTCCACTGAGCATCACAAGGGGCGCCCTGAAACCCCGGATCCCAGGCCTGCCTGCAGCAATGCGCCAACCAGCGGAGCTGACTGCGCCCCTGCCGGTGAGCGGTGAGCGGTACCATGTGCTGGTGAGGGCTTGACCTGCGGAAATTCTTCCGATGAGCCTCCTCGATCACCTTCCCGCACGCCAGCATCTCACCTGTTTCAGGATCGTGACTGACAGGAATCCTTGAGATCGCGCGGCATGCGTCACCATTCCCACACCGACCTCATCCTCCGGGGTCACATCACCCTTTGACGGGCCCTTCAGGCACGAGACATTTGTCGGCGAGGACGCTGCAAAGTGCAGGCGGTTCTGTGTCGCTCCCTGCCGATCAAGACCCCGGCTGATGTGCGCCTGAAAAACAAAACCCCGCCAGAGTCCCTCAAAAAGAGAGCGTGTCCAGCGGGGAGGAATTTCTGGAACCAGATATACATTTCTGCCCGGGAAATTGCAACACTGAAAGGACAAGCTCAGACAACGAAATCCAGCGACCAAATCATTGAGGAATTCAACCAGAACACATTTTCAGCCATGTCCGCTGCGGCTTTACCCAACCGCGGTCCGACAAATAAATGGGCAACCGCGATGAGGGGCGCGGTTTTCAGGCTCCCTCACACCGGCTGCGCCGCTCATCACAACGACCTGCTGGTGGTGCCAGCCATGATCATGCGAAAGCGGCGCGTCGCATCTGGCGCAACCAGAAGAAGGCCGATGGCAGCCACCTGCCGCGTTTCGCAGTCTGTGATCTGTGCCGGTTTTGCGGGATGGCGAGCCCGGAACCATCTCGAGCCTCCCACATGGCACCTCGCGAAAGGCTGCCATCCATCTTTGAGACGCTACTCG
>WQYW01000185.1 GCA_009781045.1 Alphaproteobacteria bacterium | reverse complement strand
CCCGCATGATCGTCGAGGCCATCAAGGCTCCCGGCTTCTCCTTCGTCCAGATCCTCAGCCCCTGCGTCACCTTCCGCAAAGACCAGCAGAAGGGCTGGAAGAAGCTGGTTCATGACGCCCCGGTGCTGGAGACCGACGATCCCGTCCGCGCCGCCCGCCGCCTGATGAGCGACGACGGTTTCAATGTCGGCGTGCTTTACCGTGGCAAACGGCCGCCCTATGAAACCCCCAATGAGGCCAGCATCCTGTCCTCCCATATCAGCCGGGAGTTTGCCATATGACCGTCAAACCGCCGCAGCTCAACAGCGTCGCCGAATTCTTCGCCCAGGCGCTGGCCATCGAGACCGAGGCCAGCGAGCGCTATGGCCTGCTTGCCGACCAGATGGAGGTGCACAACAACCGCGAGATCACCGCCATCTTCCGCAAAATGGCCAATATCGAGGCCAAACATCGCGACGAAATCCGCCGTCGCGCCGGGGATGCCCTGGTTGAAGGCCGGCCCGCCAGCTTCACCTGGCTCGGCCCTGACGGGCCGGAGGCAATTGATCTTGAGGCGGTGCATTATCTGATGACGCCCTACCGCGCCCTGATGCTGGCGCGTTACAACGAAGAGCGCGCCGCGAAGTATTTTGAGGCGATTGCGCAGGCCACCACCGATCCCGAGATCGCCGTCTTCGCCGCGGAACTCGCCAGGGACGAACACGAGCACGTCGCCTGGGTCGACAAATGGCTCGAGCAGTACCCCGCCGAAGACAATGCCGAAGAGGATCCGGATCCTCCTGTCTACTCCGAATAAGACGGCTGTCAGGCGCGATAGGCGGCAAAAGCACGCACCGCCTCGGCGATCTCGCAATCGCCGAGGATGTGGGGCGCGCCGAGCGTCAGCGCCAGATAATACTGCTGCGCGATGGTTTCGAGTTCAACGGCAAGCCACATCGCCTGCTCGAGATCGCGGCCTGCGACAATCATGCCGTGATTGGCCATCAGGCAGCCGTTGCGCCCCTCCAGCGCCGCCAGCACCAGATCCGACAATTCAGCTGTGCCGAAACGCGCATAACCGGCGCAGCGGATGTCATCGCCGCCGAAGGCCGCGATCATGTAATGGCAGGCCGGAATCGCCTTGCGCGCAATGGCGAGCACGGTGGCATAGGTGGAGTGGGTATGGACCACACAGCCGACCTCGGAGCGGGCGCGCAGGATATCCAGATGGAACCGCCATTCCGTCGACGGCCGCAGTGGCCCGCTCCAGGCCCCCTCGCCATCAAGCTCCATGGAGGCGATCATCCCGGGGGTCATGCTGTCATAGGGTGTGGCCGACGGCGTGATCAGCAGGCGGTCCTGAAAGCGCACAGAAATATTGCCAGCGGTGCCCTGGTTGAGGCCGGACTCGTTCATCCAGCGGCATTTGGCGATGATCGCACCGCGAAGCCGGATCTCCTCCTCCGTCATCGAAAACCTCGCCTCTTCCTGCCGCCACCTGTTCCTGCTGCCGTCCGCGCGGCTCACCCGCTCATGCCCCTGGAGAGCGAGATCACCTCACTGCTCCATGGCGGATCCACCCCCGATCGGGTGCAGGTCAGGCTGGCATAATTGGTGGCAAAAGATAGCACGCGACGCAGTTCATTGATATTGATCACGGCAAGCCCCTCGCGGGACAGCCGCCCCTGGGCGCGCAGTGCGAACAGCAGCGCTGCCTGGAAACTGTCGCCGGCGCCGATCGTATCGACGACGTCTATCGCTGCAGCCGTAATCTCGATCTGGCCGACACCGCGATGCCAGGCGATGACCCCGTCGGGTCCCCGCGTGATCACCACCAGGCTGGTCCCCTGTTCAAGCATTTTCTCCGCTATCTGGTGATAGGGTACGGTGCCGTAGAGATAGGTGAAATCGGCATCCGACATGCGCACAATATCCGCCTCCGCAATGAACTCGTTCATGCGCGCGACATAGGCGCGATGGTCCCGGACCAGATCGGGGCGGCAGTTGGGATCGAAACAGATCGTGCCCTTGCCGCGGGCACCTGCGATCAGAGCCAGGGTCTCCGAGGCACAACGGTCATTGACCAGCGTGGTTGATCCGACATGAATGGCCTCGATCGAATCGAACGGGATCGAACCCCGGCGGTACATCCAGTGCTGCGATGCAGTATCGCCATCATAGATGAAATAATGCGGCTGACCCGAGACCATGCGGGCAAAGGCAAGCGTGGTATGGCGCTCGGAGCGGGTGACATAGCGCAGCTCGACACCGGAGCGGCTGGCGTGGTCGGCGATCATGCAGCCGAAAATATCCTGGGAAATGCCGCCGACAAAGCCAGCCGGCGCGCCCAGGCGGGCGATGGCGATCGCCACATTGAGGCAGGAGCCGCCCACCAGGGGGATCATGGCCGCCCGCCCGTCGGCCGCAATCGTCGGCACGAAATCGATCAGTGCGTCGCCACAGCTGAGCAGCATCCAAAACGCCCCCCTTGAGTTGGCATTGCCCCCCATTGTGCCGGAGGTGCGCACAATATTTCAAGAGGGGCACCAGCAGGCCCGCCAGCCCCTTTGGCGAAAGCGTGGATGACGGGTTAAAAACTCCCGCTAATGGACCAGATGGCGATAGATCCCAGGCAGCGCCGCCGGCAGACGCTTGATATTGCCGACGATGGCATAGCCGCCACGCCCGAACAGGGTCGGGAAATAGGACTGCGCGGTGGCATCCACCGTGACGCCAAAGGCGGCGATGCCGAGCCGGCGCGCCTCCTGGACCGCCTTGCGGGTATCCTCGATCGCGAAGCGTCCCTCATAATAATCGATGTCGTTGGGCTTGCCGTCGGTCAGCACCAGCAGCAGTTTCTTGCGGTTCGGCTGTTTGACGAGTTCGGCGGTGGCATGACGCACTGCAGTGCCGATCCGGGTGTAATAGCCGGGCTTGAGGGCGGCGATACGGCGCTCCACGGACCCGCTCATCGGTTCCCCGAAGGCCATCACGGTCTCGATTCGGACCCAGCCGCGCCGCCGCGACGTGAAGGTCAGGATGCTGTGATTGTCGCCGCAGGCCGAAAGCCCGTGGGCCAGCACCAGCACCGCCTCCTTCTCAACATCGAGAACCCGATAGCCCTCGACCCAGGCATCGGTGGACAGCGACACGTCGACCAGCAGGGTGACGGCGAGATCGTGACCATGGGGGCGCAACGCCACATGAACACGATCCATCGCGCCACTGCCCCCGGCGCGAAGATCGCAGCGCGCACGCACCAGGGCATCGAGATCGAGATCATGGCCGTCAACCTGCGCCCGCATCAGTTCATGACGCGGCCGGAGCGCCTCAAAGCGGCGCTTCACATAGCGCACATGACGGCGCATGGTGTCGTCGGGGGTCCATAATTCGCCGCTCTCCGGCGCGTCGGTGGCAAACACCCGGCACTGGTCCGGCATATAGCTGGCACCGCGGTAGTCCCATTCCGGATAGGTCAGACCCGAACCAATGCGCGAGGCATCCAGCGCCTCAGGCGGCAGGTCGAGATCGAAGCGCAGCCGGGTCGCCGGCTTGCCGCTGCGCTGCGCGATCGTAAGCTCTTCAAGATCCTCCGCCGCCTTCTGGGCGTCCTCATCCTCGCTGTCATCCTCGGCCCGGTCGACATTGACCATCTCGGCCATGGAGAGAATTTTTTCAAAACGGTTGAGTACCAGGGGATCCCGGCGCTCGCCCTTGTCCTTCTGGCGCACCGCACTGTGCTTGCGGTCATCCGTTGCCGCCGATTCGCCAGCCGGGGAGGTCTCGTCCTGCTCGGAGCGTGGCGCCGTGACCTCGCGGATCCAGCAGTCGCCCCACAGCGGACAGGGCAGGATGGTGCGATAGCCCGGCGGTGTTTTGATCGTTACCGCCGCCCCCGCGGTCACCGCCTTCCAGAGCGGCCCTGAGGGCGGCTCGGCGCTGCCGAGCACGGCCATGACGATGCGTTCCATCTCCAGCTCAAGACGCGGCAGTGAACGCTGTGGCCGCGCTGCCGCCACTGCCTGCGCCAGCCGCCCGTAGCTCCCGGCAAGCCCCGGAAATTCCCGCAATACCGCCTCCGTTCCGGCCCGCGCCCGACGCAGGGTGACGACATCGCGCGTCAGCGCATCGGGAGCCTCGATCGGCTCGACCGGCTGCATCGCAAACCATGCCGCAAGCCAGCGATAGAGCGCGACGTTGAGTTCGTGATCCTCAAACAGCGCAATCTGGTCGGGAAGAAAGACCGTGGCATGGTCACGGCCGGGCTGCTGCAGCCGTTCTTCGCCAAGCGCCATGCGCTGGCGCCAGCGCAGACGGTGGGCGGAATTGCGCGCGCTGGCATTGGCAATCTGCACCCCCGGCTCGCCGCCGAAAGCCCGGAACATGACCGCGATCTGCGAGCGCACCTCGTTGAGCGTCGCCGCACAGCCGAGATAGACCGGATAGCTGCCGCCACTTCCCAGCAGGCGATGCCAGGCCCGTCCGACGGTTTCCTCCAATTCGAGGAAATTGACCATTCCAAGCCCTCAGCCGATGACCGCGCGGGTCACCTCAACGAGCGCCGCCTTGACATCCTGGTCATCGGTCAAGGGCTCGATCATCGCGGCCTGTACCGCTTCCGTAACTGGCGAGCCCGCCATGATCAGGGTGGCGCAATAGACGATGAGGCGGGTCGACACCCCCTCCTCGAGATCATGCCCCTTGAGTGCCCGCAACCGCCCGGCAAGCTGAACCAGCGGGCGCACCCGTGTCGGGTCCAGTCCGGTCTCGCTGGAGACCACGGCGATCTCCTGCTCCGGCGGCAGAAAGTCGAATTCAATAGCGATGAAGCGCTGTCGCGTCGATGGCTTTAAGGCCTTGAGAAGCGTCTGATAGCCCGGGTTATACGACACCACCAGCATGAAACCGGGGGGGGCCGACAGCTCCTCGCCGGTCCGCTCCAGCGGCAGGATGCGGCGATCGTCGGTGATCGGGTGCAGCACCACGGTCACGTCCTTGCGCGCCTCCACCACTTCGTCGAGATAGCAGATGCCGCCTTCGCGCACTGCGCGGGTCAGCGGCCCGTCCGTCCATACCGTGTCGCCGCCTTTAAGAAGGTAGCGTCCGGTAAGATCAGCCGCGGTCAGATCATCATGACAGGCCACGGTGTGCAGCGGCAGACCCAGTCGTGCCGCCATATGCGCCACAAAACGCGTCTTGCCACAACCGGTCGGGCCTTTGAGCAGCACCGGCAGATGACGCCGCCAGGCATATTCAAACAGCTCACATTCATTTCTGCTGGGAGTATAGGCGGGGATTTCCCGCGACGGATGCGCCGCAACCTCGTAGCCGGATTCCATATCTCTCTCCAGCATGTCAAAAAAGAGAAATGGCGGCCGCGATCGTCGCGGCCGCCATTTTAACCGTCGTTATTCGGCAGCCTGCAGCGCTCCCGCTTCCTGCCTGGCTCTTCCGGGGACCAGAACGGCCCAGATGAACATCAGCGCACCAAGGAGGACGAAAACACCGGAGCCCAGGCGGACCCAGTAGAACATCTCAAGGCGTGGCTGCACATCCATATAGGCATTGCCCAGCACCCGCTGCTCACTGACCTGCACAACGCCGGCAAAGGTCAGTGCGAAGGTCATAACCAGCATGGCGCCGCACAGGATCCAGAAACTGGTCATGCTGAGCCACTGATTATAGGCTTCACGCTTCTTGAGCAGCGGAATGGCATAAGCCATCACGGCCAGGTTGAGCATGACATAGGCACCGAAGAAAGCCAGGTGACCATGCGCCGCAGTGATCTGGGTGCCGTGGGTGTAGCGGTTGACCACCGACAGGGTGTGCATGAAGCCCCACACGCCTGCGCCGAGGAACGCCATCACCGAACAGCCGACCGCCCACAACAGAGCGGCACGGTTGGGATGCTGGCGGCCGGCCTTGAGCGTCATCACCACCGTGAACACGGTCATGGCGAAGAAGGGCGCCACTTCCAGCGTCGAGAACACGGAGCCGATCCACTGCCAGTAACCGGGGGTGCCGATCCAGTAATAGTGGTGGCCGGTGCCGAGAATGCCGGAGAACAGAGCCAGCCCGACGATGACGTAAAGCCACTTCTCGACCACTTCGCGATCGATACCGTTGAGCTTGATCATCAGGAACGCCAGCATCGACGCCATGATCAGTTCCCACACGCCCTCAACCCAAAGATGCACGACATACCACCAGAACATCTTGTCGTGCGCGAGGTTGGCCGGGTTGTAGAAGGCGAACAGGAAACAGATCGCCACACCCCAGAGCCCGAACAGCAGGATGTTGGTGACCGTGGTCTTGCGTCCCTTGAGTGCGGTCATGGTGATATTGAACAGGAAGATCAGGCACACCACGACGATGCCGACCTTGATGATCAAAGGCTGCTCCAGAAACTCACGGCCCTCGTTGTGCATGAACTGCAGCCAGGACGGCAGATGATCGTGGAACAGATAGGCGAGCACAGCAACGCCGGCAGCGAGAAAGAACGCCCAGAACTGGAGCGTTGCCAGGCCCGGGCTGTAAAGCTCGGTCTCGGTCTCTTCCGGTATGAGGTAGTAGGTGGCGCCCATGAAGCCCATCAGCGACCATACGATAAGGGCGTTGGTGTGGACCATTCGGACGATGTTGAAGGGCAGAACGTCCACCGGAACAAGGTCCGGCATGACATAGATTGCTCCCGCCACCATGCCGAACAGCACCTGGGCCAGGAAGAGAGCCAATGCGCCGTAGAAGTACTGCATGGCGACTTTTTGAGTCTGATATTTCATCGAGGAACTCCCCGTCTTGAAGAAATGTGGTGAAAGGTCTCAGCCCTGATCATTGCCCTGAGCATTCGGCGGCCAGTCCTGACGCTTGATGGTGCTCGTCCACTTCAGGAAGTCGATGAGATCATTGACCTCGCTGTCGCTGAGATTGAAATGTGGCATCTTGCGACGCCCTGGAGTGTTCCCGGGTTGTGTCGCAATCCAGTTCTTGATCCAGGCACGGGCCCCTGCATCGTCGTCCTTGCCGCCATGGCGATCCCAGACATTGCCGAGTTCAGGCGCGTAATAGGCCCCTTCACCAAGAATCGTGTGGCAGTTAATGCAGGCATTCCTCTCCCAGATGGCTTTGCCGTGTGCCACCGAGGGTGTCAGCGTGCTGACATTGGTTGACGTCGAGGAGATGTAGAAAAAGCTTTGCACCGTAAGTGCTACAAAAATAATGAAAAAAAAGGCCGACCCGCCATAAAAGACGTTTCGAGCCGCCGACTTGGTCAAGCGTTCAGCCATGGCCAATCCTTTCCAGTTGATTCCAGTCGAGAGCCGCAGTGAGGCCTGTTGTAAAGCTCAAGGCGACCCGCTCTTTGCGCAAACACAAGGAATTTTGCGCAAATTAAGGAACGAGAAAGACTTTAGCGTGACCAGACCTTGCCAAGCGTGACGAAATTTGGGCTAGATCAAGACTCGTATAGCGGAGGTCGCCCAGGCGAACAAAGCAACCGCGACCACCCACCCGGTTACCAACCGGCGCCATAGCGCAGGGGCGGATTTGAGATCAAGGTAATAGAGTACTATCTGGCGCCCCTTGATCGCAGCAAGGACGAGCACAAGCGGGTCGACCACTGCGGCTGCCGGCAGCCTGGCAGGCAGCCAGGAAGGCAGCAGGAAATGCACCGCCAGGGTTGCAACCGACAGGGCGATCAGGGCGATCCAGGTCAGATCGAGATGATTGTGACGACTGAGCATCAGTGCACCAGATAAAGTATTGGAAACATCACGATCCACACCAGGTCGACCATGTGCCAGAACGAAGTTCCGGTCTCGATGTTTCTGGCATCGGCGTTCCAGCTCACCAGCCCGAGGATGACGATACCGAGGGCGACATGGAGCAGATGGAAGCCGGTCAGAAGAAAATAGAGGGTGAAAAACGTGTTGGTTTCCAGGCCGACGCCTGTGGACATCTCGCCGGCATATTCGGTCAGCTTGATGGTGATGAAGACGGCACCGAAGAACATTGCGCCATAGAGCCAGTAGCGCGATCGCCGCCTGTCGCCCGCACCGGCGGCCCTGGCACCACGGGCCGCCGCCCAGCCGCTGGTCACCAGAACGATGGTGTTGCTGCCGGCGAGACCCGCATCCAGCACCGCCTGGCCGGCGGCGAACATGGCGGGATTGACCAGCCGGGTGACGCAGAAGGCACCGAGGAGGGCGCCAAAGGCTGCGAATTCACTGAAAATGAGTATCCAGATCATGGGGTCGCCGGGCAACTGCCCGAGAATACCCCAGCCACTGTCCTCCTGTTCTTCTTCGCCAGCTGCCGCCATTTCACCTCCCGATCGATTCGAGCCTTATCCTCCACGGACGTATTGCAATTTGTCCGGCAACAAATTGCAGCGAAGAGGCGAAGATCGCTCCGGCTGGCGCCATCGACAGCTCCGTCTGCCATAGCTGTGCGATCGCGCACCGTACCCGATTCGCCCGTCATCCGGCTTCCGGCGAAGGATGACCTTCCGGCCATCGGCGCTTCTCATCGCCCCCGCCCTTTTACCCGTCTCCACCCCCGGGGCGGCGGCAAACGCGCAGGTTGTATCCGGTTACCGTCGGTTGTGCCGGGTGGCAGGCTTTTCCTCCCGCAATGCTTCGCCTATGTTCCACAAATCACCCGCACACTTTGTGCCTGTCGTCCTGCTGGCTGACGGCAGACAGGATGGCAGAGGATGGCAGATGGCCAGCGAGGGCGCAAACCTCCTGCCCGAACCCAGGCACCCGACCATGACAGAAGCACAGCTCGGCCTCATCATCATGACGATCATCCTCTGCGGATTTGCGCTCTTGATGCGCAGCAAGGGTGCCATCACCACCGTCGGGGCCATCGTCGCAATCGTGCTCACGGTTGTCATTGCGACATTCCTCTTTGTGACCCAGTTCGCGGTCTCTTCCTGACCCCCTTCCCGATTGCACCGATTGCACTCCTCCGCCAGCCCAGCTGCGACCATGGAATGGCAGGCCATCGGGTGAGTCGGAACTTCCGGTGCTGGAATTGACATATGCGGCCTTGCGTGAGGGGCAGCAGCTGAGATGCCTGTTGCCGGTTATGCCCCCCCCTTGAAACAAAGCGGATCGAAGCGGCGCAGAATCCGCAGTCCAGCCGCATTGAGCCAGGCGCTTCGCCAGCTTGCCAGAATTTCCAGGTTCAACCCGGGAACGCAGTTCCCCTTGCAGACCTGCAGAGAAAATTGCCGCTCTTCCCGATCAGGCTATTTCGGCCCTTTTCGGCCTGTCAGGCTGGCTGAAGGATTGGCCTTAAAGGGCGGGTAGGAGCGCAAAACCAGATCGCGCGCCAGACCCTGAAAGCCCGATCACGCAGCCTGCCTTCAGGCGAATCACTTTCGTCAGTGACAAATCGTCTGTCACATCGGTGAAACGGCTTCGCATCGTGCAGGGGTGTATGGCGCTCGGGGCCTGACGCCAAAGCTGTCGGGTTGAAAATGGCGGCAGTTCGTTCAATCCGGCGTAACTGCTCAAGGTCGGACAAGAGGACGTCTGCACCGACTCGAATCCGGCGAAAATTGCGCCTCTCCAACCGGGATGGTCATCCATCCAGCACCCATCACCTCTATCACAAAAGGCGGCTGGATCTCGACAACGTCAAAAGAAGGCACTGGCCCGCCGTTTGCAGAAATGGAAGGTGGGTGGAAACAATCCAGCAAGGCACCTGGTCGGGTGCAGATTGCGTGTGCGAGGGGCCGGATCCCGATTGCCGCGCTTCCTGCGCGTTAAGTCGTGAAACCGGCCCGCTCCAGTACAAATCAAAAAATCTAGCTCAGCCTGGACACCTCAATGCGATCGGCGTGCAGGGACCAATGATGCAGCGCCTGATTCTCGCAGAACTGCTGTTTGGCCGATTCCGTCGCCTCACCCACATCCAGAGCATAGATTTCAAGCACGCCCTGACAAACCTCGCTGTGCCGGCCGTTATTTCCCAGCACGTCCTTCATGAATTGAACGACATACAGCGACATCGCTAGGACCCTCCTGTTCTGGCCCCGTGGGCCCCACTAGGCGCCTTTGGCTAACATAATGGAAGCAGAATCTGAGGCGAATGACCGAATTGCTGTCATTCTTCGTCTTTAATCCCCAGCGAAGCGGGCTGATTTTTCCTCAACTCGTAACGACCCGGCCTCCGGGAGGCGCTCCGTTTTCGTTTTGAAACCGGCAGAAGGATCCGTCTCCGAGACCCTCCTTTGGTCACGAATTATGGCCGCGATCGCAGATCCCCCTTGCGGGCGAGGTCAAAGGGCACCGGACCGGACCGTGGTTTTCGGCAGAATGGAGCCCGGGTCGTGACATTAACTGCGTCGCAAAGTCCCCAATGCGGATTTTGTGCCGCCGCCCGCGGTCATGCTATGGCAGGATCAATGACCGAACCTGTACAAAAAAGCGTCGCCTGGCTCCTGGCTGCCGCGGTGACCCTGGCAACGCTGGGCCCCCCGGGCCTGCGTCCTCACCTTGCCATCAGCCACGCTGGCGAGCATGCTCTGGCCTTCGTGCTGTTGGGATTGAGCTTCGGCTTGGCCTATCCACAGCGGCGGCTGGCCTTTGCAACCGTGGCCGTGTGCCTCGTCGGGGTCCTCGAATCGCTGCAGCTTCTGGTGCCGGGGCGACATGCAAGACTCGGCGATTTCGTCGTCGACGCGATTGCCGCGGCTGGCGGCTTCGTGCTGGCTGTCATGTTTGAACGCACCCGCGCACGGTGGCGCCTGTCGAATTTCAGGCCCTCCGCCCCAGCGATTCTAAATGCCCCCCAAACTGAAGAATTTTGTGGTCTCCATTTCCCCGGCAGTCCCAGGTCAAAAGATGCGTTCGTGAACAAACCGGAATCGGATGCGGAACGAACAGGAATCGTT
>WQYW01000184.1 GCA_009781045.1 Alphaproteobacteria bacterium | reverse complement strand
TCCCTCCTTGAAGCCGGACATGACTGTTGTGATGGACAATTTAAGAGTTCACAAGGTCGAGGGCGTGGTGGAAACAATCGAGGCCGTAGACGCATCCGTCCTCTTCACTCCGAAGTATTCACCTGACTTAAATCCTATCGAGATGTTTTTCAGCAAGATGAAGTCGCATCTACGAAAAGCAATGGACAAAACCAAGAAATCGACAGTGAGAACTATTCGCAAAACGATTCGGGAGATCAGTGATGAGGAATGCGTGAACTTTATTCGTGATGCTGGATACGGTTCCATGTGACCGGAAACCGCTCTAATCACTGGAGCAGCCTGAATCCGAATATCCAGGTCGGCCCGGACTATGTCGACAAGTCGGCGCAGCCGGTGCCGGTGCCGAAGCACATTGGTGAGCCGTCTGTCATCAAGCACGTCTTTCTGATCATCAAGGAAAACCGCACTTACGACCAGATCCTCGGTGATCTGCCGCAGGGCAATGGCGATCCGGGTATTGCGATTTTTGCCAACGCGACGCCGAATCAGCACGCGCTGGTCAAGCGGTTCCCGCTGCTTGACAACGTCAGTGCGCCGAGCCGGCAGTCGGCCGACGGACATCCGTGGATTGTGTCGTCGGGTTCGTTCTATTCCAACGACGTACAGTCTCCGGACTGGATTCGCAGCTATCCAGGTGGTAACAGCAACGATTCCCTGACCTACACGCCGCGCGGCTTTCTGTGGTCGGCGGCTCAGAGAAGGGGTCTGTCGGTAAAGCTGTTCGGGGAATGGAGCAACGGCACGAGTCTGGCCAACAGTTCGGTAACCGGAAAGGCCTACAGCTGGGGAGATTTCTACAACACCCATCTGTGCAACCAGGGATCCCTCAGTGCGGCGATCTGCGCGACCCTCGACCAGGTCCCCTATACCGCGGACACGGAAAATTCCAGCGTGCCCTCGGCGGACGGCATACTCGACCGGCACTACCCGTCGTTTAACACGACGATCCCGGACCAGTATCGTGTGGATTACTGGCAGGGTGTGTTCAGGCAGCAGCTGGACAGCAACACGGTCCCGAACCTGACCATCATGTGGGTGCCTGACGATCACACCAACGGAACGAACGCAACGAACCCGGCGCCGATCAATTATCAGGCCGACAACGACCTTGCACTGGGCCGGATTGTGGAAACGATCAGCAACAGCAAGGTGTGGGGTGAATCGGCGATCTTTGTCGAGGAAGACGACACCCAGGATGGCGTCGACCACGTCGACAGCCACCGCATGCCTGCTTACGTGATCAGCCCCTGGACGGTACGGCCGCAGGCTGCAGATCAGGGTAAGGTCATCCACACGACCTATACGCAGGAGAACATCAACCGCACCATCGAGAATATCCTCGGGCTGGAGCCTCTGACCCAGTTCGATCTCGTGGCCTCGCCGATGTTCGATGCGTTTGGTACCGTTGCGGATCTGACGCCGTTCAGTCATGTGCCGGCGACCCTTCCGCTCAACCTGTCGGGAGCGAATACCTATCTCGGCTATTCCGGTCTGGGTGCGACTTATGCCGAGCAGAGGCTTGATCCGGTCCAGAAGGCCTGGATCGAAGCGAACGATGGGATGATGAAGGGAGCGCAGACCAGGGCCGATGCGGCGGACCCGGACTTCCTCAATCATTCTATCTGGTACTCGGCGACGGGCTGGAAGCGTCCCTATCCGGGCGAGAGGGAAGTGCTTATGCCGGCGGCCTTTGTCAAGGCCGCAGCCGAAAAGCCGAAAACGGATCGTGACGGCGACGATGACTGATGACTGATCGCGCTCCGAGGAAGCGGTAAAAGTCCGGGGGGGCAGGGGCCGAGCCTCTGATCCCCTCCAGTGCTTTTGTGCTTTCGGATGGTCACCGGGAAACCGGCAGACGAGGTGGGTGATGCGGCCTGCGGCAAAAGGCTGCCATTCTCGTGGAGCGGCAGGGGACAGGGAAAGCTCGGGAGCAGGACGCTCCTTTGAGGCGGAGATCTGGCGACGGGGCAAGGGCTTCGCACCATGGTGCGGAGGCCCTGCGGCTGCGATGAGAGATGAGAGAACGGTAGCCCGGTGAGGCACATTGCCTCCCTGGTGGTCCGCCGGCAGGGTGGAGCCTGCGGGGCTTTGCGAAGATTGTGCGCGGGTCGAATGCGGAGGGTTGTGAGAAATGTTGCAGAACCAGCGTCAATTATCACCGCCGTAATCAAAGTGTCATCGTAGCGACATGGTAAAGCGTAACAGTGACGCGATTGTTTCAGCTAACAGTGAAGAGAAACCAGGGGTCCATAGATGTCATTGAAGCAGGTATTGAGGTACACAACCGCCATTGTCGGTGTGTTGGCTCTGCTTTCGGCGGCGAGCGTTTCCTCGGCGAACCAGGACGGTAACAGCCAGGGTGGCAACAGCCAGGGTGGCAACAACCAGGGTAGCAACAGCCAGGGTAGCAACAGCCAGGGGAGCAACAGCCAGGGCGGCAACAGCCAGGGTGGCAACAGCCAGGGGAGCAACAGCCAGGGCAGCGGCAACTCGAGCGCCAGTACGCAGGACGAGTGGAATGCCGTCGACCAAAGCGGGCTTTCTCTTGAGGACAAGGTCGCTCTGCTCCGCAAGAAAGTGAAATACGTTTTTGTAATCTATCACGAAAACAATTCCTTTGACCACTATTTCGGGACGTTCCCGGGTGCCAACGGCCTGTTCACAGCGCCGAGCGGCGCAACTCCTGCCAATATGACGCCGAGCTTTGTGCAAAAATACCTCGACACCTCGCTGAAGACGGCGACGATTTCGCCGTTCCTGCTGCCGCAGGCGGTGCAGACATCGGCGGGGAAGGTGGTGCCGATCTATCCCGCCGACCAGATCTCGGTCGATCACAGCCACCAGGGCATGGCGAACAGCCTCAACGTTGATGCGGCGAGCGGAATCGCGGCGAATGATCGCTACGCCATGGACCAGGAAGGTCTTACCACAGACGCGCACGGCAATATCGTTACCAGCACAGGCGTGTCGCCAACTTCCATCTCTCTTGCGCAGAAGCAGAAAGCGCAGATGGACGTGAGCCATGTCGACTGTGACACGATTCCGTTCATGTGGCAGTGGGCGAAGAATTTCGTTCTGTTCGACAATTTCCGCCAGTCGATCGTCGGGCCCTCGACGCCGAATGCCGTTGCCATCATTGCCGGTCAGTCCGGCCAGACGCAATGGGCGTTGCACAACAACCAGGGTCCCACGGTGAGCTATGCCAACCCGTCCTTCGCCAACGTGCTTGGCGCCAGTTACGGATCCCAGGTGATGCCGTCGACGAGCAACGCTTTCGTTCCGATCGTGAACGATCCGGGCCCGTTCCCGGGTTCGAATCTCGACATGAACGCGGTCAAGCCGCCGTACAACTTCGACGAGGATAAGGCCAATCCGGCTCTTAATCTCACCTTTGCCAGCCAGCCGCTGTCTTTCATGGGCAAGGACATTGCCACGACCGTGAAAGCGGACCAGAATCCGACCGCCGACCTCGTCGATATCCAGGAGGATATGAAGGTCATTGCCAAGCTCGATCCGGTGGTGAACTGGGGCTGGTACCAGCAGGGATTCAACAGGAACGACGTCCCGGATCCCTACGAGCCTCAGGGTACGGGCACGCCAAACCCGGATAATGATCCAGGTCTCTACTCCGGCTATATCCTGCATCACAACGGCCCGCAATATTTCGGGTATCTGGCGGACAATACGCAAGTGCTGAACAACAATCTGCATGGCGCGAAAGATTTCTTCGATGCCGTGGAGGGACGCAAACTGCCGCAGGCCGGAGGCGTATTCTATCTGCGTGGCGGCTACAACAATAATGACGGCCTCGTGCCGGTGAACCCGACGCCGGCTGTCCGGAACGCATTCCTCGGCAATGACGATCATCCCTCCTACTCGGATCAGCAGATTTCGGAAGCCTTTGCGGCGAGGGCGATCAACGACATCGCCAACAGCCCCTACTGGTCGCAGAGCGCGATCATCATCACCTATGACGAGACCGACGGCTTCTACGATCACCTGTCGCCGTTCCGTCGCAGCGTGTTTGCCGACGGTTCGCCGCTGGCGGCCGGGCCGCGGATTCCGACGATCCTGATCTCGCCCTTTGCCAGGACCGGAACGATCTCGCATCGCTACAGCGAGCACGGTTCAGTGATCAAATTCGTCAACCAGCTCTTCGGTCTGGTGCCGCTTGCATCGCTTCCGGACGAGGTGAAGGGCCGGCAGATGGGGCAGATGACTCTGGGGCAGAAGGATCTCGGTCCTTCGGACGATCCAGACAACAATGTCGGCGATCTCACCGAAGCGTTCGACTATGACATCCTGCGCGGAAATAAGTCACCGGTTGCGGCGTCGCGGGCGACGTTTACCCAGAAAGAAGTGACGACGCTGCCGCACCTCGCAACCGCAAACTATTCTGCGAACGGCTACACCAACGGGGCGTGCCAGGCGATCGGGATCCTGCCGACAGACTTCTCTTCGCTTGACGCCTACAAGGCGGGAAAGCCCAGCGATCCCTATCCGGTTGACGTGAATCCGCGTCCGACGCAGTCACCGGGTACACCGACCTTCGGAAACTGGACGCCGTAGTTGGCGGGGCTGGTTTCTGCGGTCTGACCCGAGATGGAGGGGGGGGAGGCACGGCCTTACACCCCCTCTCTCCCGTGAAATGACAGGACATTTTGATGCGTCACGCAGTTGCAGTTTTTCTGTGCCGGGGCTTGCTGGCTCGTAATTTCGTGGTCGGCGCTGTGATGATGATCGCAGCTCTGGGGCAGGCGGAAGGGCAGACTCTGGAGGCGATCCGCTCGGCGCATCAGATGAGCTGCGGCACGATCGCCAGCACCGATGACTGGAACGGAATCGACATCCACGGTAACCTCTCCGCTTTTGAAGCCGATGTCTGTCGCGCGGTGGCAACCGCGATCCTTGGGAATGACGCCAGTCTGACGGTGCAGACATTTCCTGCGGAACCCGAGGCGCTGAACGCCGTGAAGCGAGGTGCGGTTCAGCTTGTGGTGGGGGTGTCGCCGGCGGCTTCGACGGCAGAGCATTTCGGCATCGCCTTCGGGCCTGCCGTATTCTACGACCCGCAGCGCGTGATGGTGTCGAAACAGAGCGGAATCAGGGATTTGGCCGGGCTTCGTGACAAGCTGATCTGTGCCCTTGACAGCAGTCCGACGGAGCGGGTGCTGCGCGATGAGATGACCGCGCGGGGCATTCCCTATGCGCTGGTGGCGCATTCGGAGCAGGGCGAAATGGACGCGGCGCTGGCGGTGCGCAAATGCGCGGGCACCGGCACCATGTCGCGGCTGGCGCAGTCGCGGGCCAATTTCCGCGGTCGGGATGACTTTGTGTTCCTGCCGGAGCGTTTCGGACTGAATCCGGTTGTTCCAGCCTATCGCTATGGCGACCAGAAATTTGGTCTGCTGGTGGAGTGGACGATCAGTGCCCTGATCGAGGCCGAGGCGCTGGGAATCACCAGGGCCAATGTGGAGACGGCACGGCAGCGGCAGGATGTGCGCGCTGAACAGTTGCTCGGCCACGACTTTGCGACCGCGCAGGCCCTGGGACTGGCACCGGACTGGGCAGCAAGGGTGATCGCCACCACCGGAAATTATGGCGAGATCTTCCAGCGCTGCATGGGCCCCTATCATCTGGATCGGGAGCTGAATGATCTCTGGACCCACGGCGGCCTCATGTATCCGCAGCCGATGCGCTGATGAAGCTGCCTGTTGTCGGTTCGCCGGCAGGTTCCCTGTGTGCGGGCGGTGCGGAAGTGGCTGGGGGGCGCGCGATCGAAAGGGTGCCCTGTCCGGCACTCTCGGGCAGGACCGTGGCGCTGGGACAGGGGTGGTTGTAACGGCACCAGACTGACGGGACAGGATTGTTTTGTCGACTGTCGGGACGGGAAATTGCATCACGTCATCAGGCGTTCACAAACCATAATTAAGTGCAAAGCCATCGACGGTGATAACGGCGAGCAGAATTAGCCGCTGGAACGGAGCGGATGTTCGGAGTTAACGTTGTTGTGAGTTATCGGAGGCACGTTGCGTCAGTCATGTATTATTGTGCAAATTCAGGGCCCGGCCGATTTTGCCGAAAGCCCCCACGTGGCCTCTCTCTGAACGCAAGTCGCACCACCTCCTGCGCTGCTGACCTGAGCGCGCCAGTCCTGCGGATACCTCCGCCGCTGTCGGGTTCACAAAGTAAACTAAATGCTCATGGGAGGTTTGCAATGTCTGAGTTCGTTCAAAGCGGCATCACCGTCAGCGGGGCTCTGTGTCTGACCGTCGCCGCGCTGTGCACCGCTTCGGCACAGACTGCACCTGCGCCTGCAGCGACGCCGCCACAACAGGCGCAGCCGGCGCCGACCTCCGCGAATGCGCCATCGGACCGCCTCAGGCTTCAGGACATTACCGTGCGCGCCCCGCAACGCCACGCCGTGCAGCAGCAGCGCACTTCAAGGCCGCGTTCGAGCGCTGTAGCTGCGCACACAGCTTCCCGAGCATCGCGGGCACCCGCCGACACCCAGTCCTCTGCCAATCTCGGCGTCGGCAATTTCGGCTCAAGCCCGGGCCCCGCACTGCATCAGGCTCCGTCCCTCGGCAAGACCGGAACCCGACTCCAGGACCTGCCGGCCACGGTCCAGATCATTCCGCGCGATGTCCTCAATCAGCAGGGTGCCACACTGCTCCGCGAAGCAATCTCCAATGCCAGCGGCATTGTCGAAGGCGGACAGGACGGCCGCTACTTCGACCTGTTCCTGATTCGCGGACTGAACGCCCAAATCTACAACGACGGCTTTTCTGACGGTGATCAGCTCGGCGGCCTTTCGCATTCCCTTAACGGCGTGCAACGGGTGGAGATCCTCAACGGGCCGGGCTCGGCGCTGTTCGGCAGCGGACCGCCCGGTGGAACCGTCAACATCGTGCATTTTACGCCATCTTCGGAATTCCACTACGGTTCGGCGCTGCAGGCCGGTTCCTTCGGTAGCATCAGCAACACATCCTATGTCACCGGCCCGACCACCATCGCCGGCCTGAACTATCGCATCGACGTCACCGCCACGCACACGGACGGTTTTCGCGACCTCAAAAATTCCGATTATGAAATCCGGCCCGATCTCACCTGGCAGGTCGGCAACCACAGCCTTGAATTCACGGTCGATGCCCGTCAGCTTCAGGCCACACCGGATTCCTACGGCATCATCTATTTCAACGGCACGCCTTTGAAGACGGTTCCGATCACCGCCAAATACTCGATGCCGTTCTCCTACGCCAACTATAACTACCTCCGTTCTACGGTTTCAGACAAATGGTGGATCAGCGATGCCCTGACCATCAACAGCCGATTCTCCTATCTGAACCGATCGCTCGACATGTTCCGATCCGGAGACAGCTCCAAGACGAAGGTCAGCCTCGATCCCGACACCTACGGCGAGGTCATCGGCCGTCAGGCCCGTCAGCAGCGCGACACGGACAACAGCTTCGACTATCAGTTCGAACCGGTGTGGAAGTTCAACACCGGGGCCGCGAAGCACACGCTCCTCACCGGCTTCGAGGCCAGCCATTCGACCATCGACACCCAGCGCTCCACCGCGGATCTGCCCAATATCGCCAACGCCTTCGCACCTGTCCCGCCGGAGATGTCGGCAAACGGGCTGGTGTTTCAGTGCCGCCAGGGATATTCCTGCGACAACGACCATCTGGCCGCGACCTATCTCAGCCTCTATGCCACCGACCAGATCGACCTGACCGACAGGTTCAAGCTGCGCGTCGGTGTCCGGAAGGACTGGTGGGAGACCTCCCTGACACCCCTGATCACCGTCCCCGGGCGCTTCAACAACGAAGGCGTACCCGTCGTTGCCGGCATCACGCAGCAGCGCAGAGACGCACCGGTGAGCTGGAATGTCGGGGCGCTCTATAAGCTGTTTCCCGGGGTCTCACCCTATGTCGGTGTGTCGCGGAGCTTTCTCTCCAATTTCAATTCCGAAAACACCCAGACGGGCATTGGCGCGCCCGAATCCGCCCTGCAGTATGAGGCCGGAATCAAATTCTCGCTTTTGAATGACAGGGTGACACTGAGTACGGCGGTCTTCGACCTCCTGCGCGAAAACGTTGCCTCCCCCCTGACCGTCAACGACATTGAAACCGTGGTCTTCGACAGTCAGAGAACGAGAGGATTCGAGGCTGCTCTCGACGCCAGACTCACCGAGCAATGGCGGGTCTTTGCCAACGTTACCGCCCAGAAGGCGGTCATCACCGACAACCCCCAGGGCATCACCTCTGTCGGCAACCATCCCCAGGGGGTTCCCGCATACATGGCGAACCTGTGGTCGACCTACAGCTTTTCCATCGCCGGCCGGCCTGGCTTTACAGCCGGCCTTGGCGTCAACTACCGCGACAGGAGTTACAGCGACATCACCAACGTGAACTCCATACCGGCTTTTGTCGTAGCCAATGCCTTTTTCGGCTATGAAGAGAAGAACTGGGGAATATCGCTGAATGTCAAAAACTTCACCAATCAGAGGTATTATACCGAAGCCAATGCTGCGGGTGCCATCGTCGGCGATCCGCTGAGTGCGTTCGTCAAGATCTACATCAAGCACTGATTGTGCTGCGAAAATCACCTTGTCTGGAGATGTCGGATGTCGGAGGGAAACCTCAGTCCGCAGACACACCGCACCGTGCGCGAACCGCTCTGGAGAAACCGACGCCTGCGTCCCGGTGCGCACCGCGAAAAGGCGCAACCTGGCAAGCCCGTGACGAAGCGTCGTGCGTCGTCCTGCCCCGTCTTCTCGCCTGCGGCTGGGAGACGGCGTTCGACGTCAAGGCGCCCCTGAGAGATGCCCGGGAAGAAGGCTCTGCTCCGGCGGCGTGCCGGTCGTTGCGGATGGGATGTCGATCGCTGGGGCAAGAGGTGTTTCGCGTGCGATCGACGATCAAGGCAGCGGTCAGGGATGGTTAGGAACGCGAGTCTGCAGAAAGGCAAGCCGGAGTTGCGGAGCGCGGGGCGAAGGCTGCGGCGACTGGCGGGTTATCGATGGCGGTCACAATCCGCCGGAGTCTGCGATGTGCGGAACCTCGACCGGACGATCAATCCCGGGTCATACTGGTTCTGCGGTCCCGGCTTTGATCATGCGTCAGTGAGAAAATTTCCTGGTAATGGTGGCGACAGATGTGTCGCGGGTGCCAGACCACAAACAGCAGCTGTGTGCCATGTGTGGAGAAGCTGAACTCTTTGCCTGAAGCGATCGGGCAAAACCAATGAGCTGCTTTGCGGATGCGGGCAGTCCCATCGATGCCAATGCCAATGCGGGTGAGGAAGCGTATGTCCCCCCTGGTCAGATTGCCGCTGGCTTTGCAGGAGGGGGGCGCTGGAACCCGGAAATCCGGCCAGGTTCCTGCTGCCAAAAAGGCAGTTCGTTCTAAGAGAAGGCCCCGGCAATGCCGGGGCCTGGTCGTCTCTTAAAGATCAGTTCGTCTCAAAATCGGTTTCTGCCTCAGTATTTGGCAACCACTGGGCCGTTCCAGTTGAAGCGATAGACCAGCGAGGTCGACACTTCCTGCGTCCAGGGCTTAAAGGTGATCTTGTTCGCGTTATTATTGTTTTGGCTGAGTGTGGCGGTATCAAAATAGGCCGCACGATATTCGGTCTTCATGAACAATCCTGGGACCGAAATACCGAAGAGGTCGAGGTTGTTCTCGACACCGCCGCCGACGAACCAACCATTGCGGTTGAAGGCCGGGGTGCTCGATCCATACCCGCCGCCATGCGGATCTAACAGATCGGCACCCGACCATTCCGACCTGGTCCAGCCAGCATTGACATAGGACAGGACATTGGGGGCAACCAGATAGCCCAGACGCGGACCCGCCGCATAGGCGTTACGCATCTTCACGGTTCCTTGAGTTTCCCAATTCGAATCCGCCATTGTGCCGCTCATATCACCGAACTGGGCATCGCCGAACAGGCCGAGCACCCACTTGTCGTTGAGCTGCCAGTCGTAACCAATGCCGACCGTGCCATACCAGCCATCGCCACCCAGACGCTGCTTGTTGGTGGGAGTACACCCTTGACAGGCAGTGGTGTTGTCAGCTGTCCACAGGCCGCCACCGCCACCGCCAAAAATATAGAGGCCGGTCCAGTTCAGCGCGACCACTGGGGGCGCAGCCTTGAGATATGGCCGGGGGGCGGCACCGAGATCGGCGGCGGAGGCCGAGGTGGCAAAGCTCAAAGCGGCAACTGCGGCTGAGGCCAGAAGAATTTTTTTCATTTTATACTCCAATGGAAACTGGATGGGGCGGGTGCACCGCGAGATCGATTGATCGCGACTATAGTCGATTGCCGGGGAAAAGTTGTGCCCAAGAAAGCACAGGAGGCGGAAAAGGGTAACCTTACCGGAACCTGGCGAGGACCCCGGAGCGGCTGAATATCTCTTTATATTCAACCGCTTGGGACATTTAATCAGACGTCGAGCAGATCCTCGCGGGCGAATTCTGCCTTATCGGAAATAAATGCAAACCGGGCCTCGGCTTTGGTTCCCATTAATCGCTCGACCGAGTCCGAGGTCGATTCGCGGTCCTCAGGCAGCAGGATGACCCGGAGCAAAGTGCGCCGCGACGGGTCCATGGTGGTTTCCTTGAGCTGGGCCGGCATCATTTCGCCAAGGCCTTTGAAGCGGCTGACCTCGACCTTGGCATTGGCGTTGAAGGAACTCTTGAGCAGCAGGTCCTTATGGGCGTCATCCCTGGCATAGAGCGATTTCGAGCCATGGGTCAGCTTGTAGAGCGGCGGCACCGCCAGGAAGAGATGGCCCTCGTCGATCAGGCGCGGCATCTGGCGGTAGAAAAACGTGATCAGGAGCGAGGCGATATGGGCGCCGTCGACGTCGGCGTCGGTCATGATGATGATGCGCTGATACCGCAGATCCTCGCCGCGATAGCTGGCACCGATGCCGCAGCCGATGGCCTGGACCAGATCGCCGATCTGGGCGTTGGCCAT
>WQYW01000183.1 GCA_009781045.1 Alphaproteobacteria bacterium | reverse complement strand
GGAACCCTGGCAGTTGACACAGGCCTTGAGCACGGCCTTGAGATGCTTCTGGTTGATCCGGGAGCCGGTGACCAGGGCGGCAACCTTCTGCTCCTCCCGAACCTTCCAGTCGATATAGGTCTCAATGTCGGGATGGTCGATGTCGACCACGACCATCTTGGCGGCGCGCCGTGTGGTGCCGCCGGATTTGATGGCACCGGCGGCGCGGTCACCGATCTTGAGGAAGCTCATCAGCCCCGAGGAGCGGCCTCCACCGGAGAGCTTTTCGCCCTCGCCGCGCAGGCGGGAGAAATTGGAACCGGTGCCGGAGCCGTATTTGAACAGGCGGGCTTCACGCACCCACAGATCCATGATGCCGCCCTCATTGACGAGGTCGTCCTCAATCCCCTGGATGAAGCAGGCGTGGGGCTGCGGATGCTCGTAGGCCGATTTCGAGCGTGTCAGCCTGCCGGTTTTGTAATCGACATAGGAGTGGCCCTGGCCGGGACCATCGATGCCATAGGCCCAGTGCAGGCCGGTGTTGAACCACTGCGGCGAATTGGGGGCCACCATCTGCCGCGCCAGCATATAGCGCAGCTCGTCATAGAAGGCGCTGGCGTCGTCATCGGAGGAGAAATAGCCGCCTTTCCAGCCCCAATAGGTCCAGCATCCGGCGAGGCGGTCAAACACCTGGCGGGCGCTGAGTTCTGAACCGAAGCGTTCGTTTTCGGGAAGGGCGCTGAGGGCATCAGGGTCGGGCACCGAGCGCCACAGAAAGGACGGCACCGATTCTTCCTCGACCTTGCTGAGACGGGCGGCGACGCCGGCTTTGCGGAAATATTTCTGTGCCAGCACGTCGGAGGCGACCTGCGACCAGAAATCGGGCACCTCAACATTCTCAAGGCGGAACACCACCGAGCCGTCGGGGTTACGAATTTCGGATGTGGTGAGGCGGAAATTGATATCCGCGTAGGGAGACTGTCCCTGAACCGTGTGGTGGCGCTCAATTCGCATCGTCTTGCCCCGTTCCTTCGCCACAGCACATTGTGAAAGGCCATGGTGTCTTCATTTTTGAGAAGCGAACATCCCTCAGAAAGTCCCGTGAAGGCCTTCGAAGGCATCGCCGCGTGTCGGGCCCAAACGCGTCAGGCCTGTTCCCCTGATCTTTTGTGGTCGGCAAAAGCCCCTGTTGCTCTCCATCGCTGCAGGCGGCCAGGCGCCGAGTGCGGCGCGCGACCATCGGTATGCGGTCATCCCAGAGCTCAAGGATGGCCGGCTCCCACGCTTCAACCTGTCGTCCTCCGCCCGGGGCCCCCCATGGGCCGCTCGGGCTCCTTCACCCGCCCTGCCAGACCAGCCCTGCCAGACCAGCCTTGCCAGACCAGCCTTGCCAGACCAGCCTTGCCAGACCAGCCTTGCCAGACCAGCCTTGCCACCGGCGACAACTCCGCCCTCCGTCAAACCGGATATGGCTGACAGAGCATCGTCGCACGCGGGGACCTGGTGATGATGGTCAGGCGTGGAGACATCGCCACGCCTGATGACCGCAGGCTAGGCCGACTCCCTCCCGCGCGTCAAGAATTAGCGCGGGTGTCTGAATTAAATACTAAATATGGTGGAATGAAAAAATAAAGGCGGGGAAAACAGCCTCGCTGCCCCGGTTTCGACCTCAAAACGCCGTCTTGAGTCGGCAGCGAAGTATCGGGAAGTTCACGAAGATTCCCAGGTGCAATATACTTCTTCTCCACCCTGCCGCCGGCGTCGGACCGGGTTGTGCACAACGTCGCTATTTCCTTGACTGGGTAGGTGTCTGGCTACCGCCAGGCTGCCGGGTGAGCGCTCCGATCAGGACGCAAAGCCCTGATTCGGTGCCTCGTTGTTCCAGCAAAAGCGAAGCGGATCAAAAACTTGGCGGAGCCAGCCAGAATTCTCGCAGGGATCGAGGCAGGCCTTCGGTTGCAGCCCGGACACAGCCACGCAAGGGAGGTGCTTTCCACAGGCGATCCCCCCGGACGTTGCGGGTTTCGGATGATTGCGCCAGCCCCTGGTCGCAAAGCCCTTGAGTTCGTCAAGCCTTTGCGATCGCAAGCCCCTGAGATCGCAAGCCCCTGAGTTCCCAACCCCCAGGGCTTCGGGATCAGGCCGGATCCATCCGCTCAGGAATAGGGACCGGTATCGTCAGCACTTTCGACCCTGAGCCAGCCCGACGGCGACAGCCGCTGCTGCGGCAGGAAGCGGGACTTGTAGCCCATCTTCTGCGAGCCATTGATCCAATAGCCGAGATAGACATAGGGCAGACCCTGGTGGCGCGCCCGGGCGATATGGTCGACGATCATATAGGTGCCCAGCGAGCGGTTGGCCTGGTTGGGGTCGAAGAAGGAATAGACCATCGACAGCCCGTCGCTGAGCACATCGGTCAGTGCGACTGCCACTAATTCGGCGCCACGGCCATTGATTCTGCTGTCGATGCCGCTGCGGCGATATTCGATGATTCGGGTCTCGACATGGCTGTCCTCGACCATCATGGCATAGTCGAGCACGCTCATGTCTGCCATTCCGCCATGATCGTGGCGGGCGTCGAGATAGGCGCGGAAAAGCGAATACTGTTCGGAGGTCGGCACCGGGCTGCATTGCTCGCCGAGAATATCGGCGTTGCGGGCGATGGTCTTGCGGATATTGCGCGATGGCTGGAATTCGTCGGCGATCACCCGCACCGAAACGCAGGCATGGCATTCGTCACAGGCGGGGCGGTAGGCGATCGACTGGCTGCGGCGGAAGCCGCCATGGGTCAGAAGATCGTTGAGGCCGCCAGCGCTGTTGCCAACCAGATGCGTGAACACCTTGCGCTCCTCCCGACCCGGCAGATAGGGGCAGGGCAAAGAGGGCGTCAGATAGAATTGCGGGGTGTCGCGTGAGTGCTGGCTCAAGGAACTTCGCTGCCTTTCGAAACAGTGCTCAACTATTGTGCGCAGGCGGTCTCCCGGTCAATCGGTCAGATCGATATCGGTCACAGATATCAAGAGGTTCTGGTGAGCTGTGGAAGCGCGGCGTGATGCGGATTGTTTATCACCACTGTTCCCAGGACAAAGTCGTGTCCCAGTCTGCGGCGCCTGTTGAACAGGGCGATCAGGACCACGAAAGGCGTCAGCGACATCGACAGCCAGAACAGCAGGCCATGGGCGGCACCGAGCACGAAGTAGCCCGGGGCTCCGTACCAGGTGCGCAATTCAAGTTCCATCGCGCGCATGCCCAGCGTCGCCGAATGCGGCCCGCCGATGCAGCTGCCGTAATAGACCAGCGCCCAGACCACGGTCGCGGGCCACACCAGCAGGAACAGGGCCCAGCCCAGCCCAAGCGTGAACAGTCCGAAGACGGCGATGAGGAGGCAGGCGAGAACCACCGGAATCGCAATCACGATGATGTCGATGACAAAGGCGATGGCGCGTCGCGTCACCACGCCCTCAAACAGCTCCGGCTGCCGGCTGGGATCGTAGGCATTGGAGTAATTGCGCCCACTCTGGTTCGAATTGGACATTGTCCTCTCTCCACGCGAGATTCCTTCAATCCCGCACATGGGCACCAGTATTCCCTGTTCCAAGGGGCGGACAAGGATTAAAAATCAGAAAATCCCTGGAGCGATCGTGGGGGGAATCAGGCCGATCGCTCAAAGGGGTCATCGTGCCAGGAGTTTCTCGGCCGCCGCGGGCGCGAAATAGGTCAGGACCCCGTCGGCACCGGCGCGCTTGAAGGCGACCAGGCTTTCCATCATCGCGCGCTCGCCATCAAGCCAGCCGTTGCGCGAAGCGCCGGCGATCATCGCGTATTCCCCGGAGACCTGATAGGCGAAGGTCGGGATGCCAAAGCTGTCTTTCACCCGCCGCACAATGTCGAGATAGGGCATGCCGGGCTTGACCATCACCATGTCGGCGCCCTCGGCGATGTCGAGTTCGACCTCGCGCAGCGCCTCATCGGAATTGGCGCTGTCCATCTGATAGGTGCGCTTGTCGCCCTGAAGCGCCTTGGCCGAGCCAATGGCGTCGCGGAACGGACCATAGAAGGCGGAGGCATATTTGGCGGCATAGGCCATGATCTGGACGTCGACGAAACCGGCGCGATCGAGTTCCTCGCGAATGGCACCGACCCGCCCATCCATCATGTCGGACGGAGCGATGATGTCGCAGCCGGCCTGCGCCTGGACCAGGGCCTGGCGTGCCAGCACCGCCACGGTTTCGTCATTGAGGATCCGGCCGTCGACCAGGAGGCCGTCATGGCCATGGCTGGTGAAGGGATCGAGGGCGACATCACAGAGGATGCCGAGATCGGGAAACTCGGCCTTGATGGCACGGACCGCGCGGCACACCAGATTGTCGGGGTTGGTCGCCTCCGATCCGTCGGCATCCCGCAGCGACGGTTCGGTATAGGGAAACAGCGCGATGCAGGGGATCTGCAGCGCCATGGCGCGGCCGGCATCGTGCAGCGCCTGGTCGATGCTGATTCGGTCGACGCCGGGCATCGAGGGAACCGGCTGGCGCAGATTTTCGCCATCAATGAGAAACAGCGGCCAGATCAGGTCGTCGGTGGTGAGAACCTTTTCGCGCACCAGGCGCCGCGCCCATTCGGCCTTGCGGTTGCGCCGCGGGCGCACCGTCAGATCGAGCCGCGAGGCCGCGGCAGGGTGGATGTCGCGAGGTTCGATTGGGCGCCCGTATTTGATGGCCATGGTGACCGCCTTCGCAAATGGGCGGTGCCGTCAAAGCACCGCGTCTGTCCCGCATCAATTCGTCTGGAGCCCTTCAGGCGGGCTTTTGCGGTGAGGAAATAGCCTCTTCCCGCGCTGCAATAAAGGCGCAGAGCCTGAAAAGCTTGAAGTGGAGGGGGATCATGCTCCGGAACGCCGATCGTGGCAAATCGTGGCCGCCATGTGAAGGGGCATGCGGGCGCAATAGTCATCCGTGGCGCAATCCGGCCGGCCTTTCGGGACGGCTCTCAGGGACTTAAGGAGGGATGGCCGTTCCGGGTGGATTGCGGTCATCGATGGCCTGAGGCGCCAGCAAAACGTTCTGGTCAGAGTGGGAAAAGCCTGGTTCCTGAGACAGAAGCGGGCAGAACAGAGGCGGCCCGGTGGGGAGGCCTGGTGTCGTGCCCGACCGCCTCGAGGGGCGCTGGCGATCCGCCGATGGGAATTCTGCTGGGCAGTGAAGGAAGCCATGTTCCGGCGGGGCCTGGTTTTGTGCGATCCCGGTTGATCTTCTGGAGGGCTTTGGATTTTGACCGGATTTCCTGTCTGGCCTGAGGCCTCAAGGCGGCCCGGGGAGGCCCGCGGGCTTTCGCGCCATGACACGGATCCTGTTCGGGCGGATTTGGAGTGGATCTGCCCTGGTGTGAGGAGGCGGTCTGTCCGAACCGAATCCGGCGTTCCTCGTCGCTCTGCGGATCGGAAGGCTTGCAAAGCCGCAAGCCTGGCCAGCGTCCGCAATCCCGCGATTTGCGCAGCCACCCACGGCCTTTCCGGAATTTTTCGCAGATCGGCAAATTTCGTGACCTTTCCGCCGCTTGGCCATTCGATATGCGATCGGCTATGAAGGGAACCCCATCTCCTGCCAAACCAGAACAGAGGGAATTGCGAGATGCCAGTGGCAGGAAAGCGGATGCAGCGTAACTCCAGGCCCCCCCCTCCCAGCGCCCGTAAACCTGTGGTGTCGCCCAAGGTGCCGTCGCGCGAGGCCGCCGAAGAGAACAAGCCCTGGACCTCGCGTCTGGTGCTGTTCCTGCGCCTGGTGGCGATGCTGGCCATGATCAAGGGCCTTTATCACTGGGCGCAGCTGATCGGCTTCACCGGAGCGGCCAGTGGCGGATTCGAGAACCAGTCGACGGCCTGGCAGGCCAGCACGATCTATTTTGCGGTCATCGAACTGGTCGCCGCGGTCGGGCTGTGGCTGGCGACGCCCTGGGGCGCGGTGGTGTGGCTGACCAGCGCGATGTCGATGGCGGTGATTGAATTGATGTTTCCGACAATTTTTGGCGGCAACTTCATCGTTGTGGTTTTCGAGGGGATCATGATCATCGGTTACCTTGCACTTGTCTGGATGGCGGCGCGGGAGCGTTCAGCATGATGACTTCGCAATGTGGTTGATGATTTCTCGCTGAAATGTCGCGGCATGGAAGCAGCGAATCTTTATCAAGCTTGCCCGGCTGTTACTCCAGCGTGGCGGATCTCCTTGCGCCTGTTCCGAAATGCGACAGCCGCCTGGTACAAAGGGCGAACAGGCGGCGGGCGCTGTCAATGAAGCATTGCGCGAGTGCCTTGCGCTTTCGATTTAATCCGAGATTCACTGTCCTCAATTCACGGTCTTTTTATTGTCTTATTTAAGCTGTCCTTCAAATGCTGCCCCTTAAGTTGCGGCTATCAGACGAACAAAAGTTTCGTCGAATTACGTCGGAAACCGACGACAGGGAAGTGTCATGATGAAAGCCGTCGCAACTGCGGTGGAGACCGCTGAGCGCGCAGGGAGCCAGAAGGCCCCGGTGCAGTCGCTCTATCTGGAAGCTTTAACCCTGCTGGAGCGGTTGCACCGCCGCCTGCTGGATGTGATCAAGGACGAGTTTGATCGCCGCAGCCGCGCCGACATCAATTCGGTGCAGGCGCTGCTGCTCTATAATGTCGGCGACAAGGAATTAACCGCCGGCGAACTGCGGACCCGCGGATATTATCTCGGCTCCAACGTCTCCTACAACCTCAAGAAGCTGGTTGAACTCGGCTTCCTCGACCATCAGCGTTCGCGCGTGGACCGTCGCTCGGTGCGCATCAGCCTGACCCCGAAGGGCCAGGAGGTTCGCCGCATCGTCGAGGCACTCTACGAAAAGCACGTCAAGACGGTGGAGCAGGTCGGAGGCATTTCGAGCGAGGAGTTCGCGACCCTCAACAAGTCGCTGCACCGGCTCGAGCGGTTCTGGACCGACCAGATCCTGTATCGCCTTTAGATGGTCTGACCCGACACGGTCCCCCGATTGCCGATCATCCCCCCCCCGCGCTTTGATCGTGCGCCTGATTTGCGCGTTCAAAGAGCCCGATCGGCAATCTGCCCCCCCCCGCGCTGCCCTGGCCCGTCTCATCCTCCCGATGGGCCCTGAGGCAGACGGGGGGTGTCGTCTTTTTCAAAAACGCGCAATCGCGTGCCGGGCACCCGGCAGGCCCCAATTCCGGGCAGATTGAAGCCAGGTTGCGCTGTCGTGCCTCGACTGTGCAGAGGGCTTTGGCGACATGCCGCTTTTTCACGCGGGCCTGGCCTCGCCTGTTGCAGCGATTTGCGATTTTTCTCAGCCAGGCGGCTCATGCCGACGAAGGTCTGGGGCGCGGGCAGATGGATGAAGTGAAATCCGGTCGTCCGGAGAGGAACACTTCATTAGGGACATTGTGTCCTGCAGCGACCGGCTGTGTGGAATCCGGGCACGCGAACATGCGAACGGCCGCTGCAAGGGGGCGTTCTCGCAAGCTGTGCCAGGACGGGAGCGCGACAGGTGGCTGCGTTCGGGGAGTCTGAAGAAACCGGATCAGGATTCCAGTCTCCCTGAGTTCGATGACATGCCTCCGCAGTTCCAGCACAGTCTGGAGGTTGCCATATGGCCCGATCAAGAGGATGCGGACCTCCTGCTGCGGGATAGGGGGGGTGTTGAAAAGGATTGCCGGGACAGATGAGGGCTTGGCGAGAATGCCGGATGTTTTCCATCGCAACGGGAAGGCGGAATGCCGCATGCCGGTGCCGACAGATTGATTGGGTGGTTTCGCAGCAGCGCAGGAAAGGATCGCGGGGAAGGCGGAGGATGAGATCTCGTGGCCAGACGGCATCGTGGCAAATGCTGCGGCTGGATCACAGATCGTCGTGCCTGCGCGCCAGGTTCCTGGTTTCGGGGGGATGTCGCGCCATCAACAGGCCGGGCGAACCGCGATTCATGCCGGGCGGACGCCATCCGTCCGCTCTGCCCGCTGACCGTGTCCGGATCCATGCTGACACGAATGTCACCGTCGCGCTGCTGAACGGGCGCTCAAGGCATTTTGCCGGTGCATCGCCTCCTGGCGTTGGACCGCAACACCTGCCAGTGGGGCAGATGGGGGAGAAGGCGAGCCCTGACACCTCCTGCGCCATGGCGCCCGGTCTGTGGTCCTGCGCGAGATCGGTATGGAGTATCGCGGCTCCGGCTCCCGGGGGAGCCAAGGGGGCCAAAGGGGGCCAAAGGGGGGCGTCACAATAGCGACACAATGCGGACTCTCTGTTGGAGCCGTTGATGGAGAAGGGGGTTTTCATGACACGCAGCCTTCGAAGCGTTCTCTGGACCATTGTGCTGAGTTCTGTGGCCCAGATTTTCCTGGCCCCGGTTCCTCCCGCCGGTGCCGGCGACGACACACCGCGCCTTCGGGACAGGTTCCTGCGCAACCAGGACAATTTCGTCGGCCGCTGGCAGGAAAGGGGGACGAAGTTCACGATGGACCTGGTGCGTTGTGGCGACGGCTTGTGCGGGACCCGCGTCGTCGACGGCCGATGTGCCGAGGTTGTCCTCAAGCCTCATGTTGAGTCGGAAGACTTCGAGAAGGCCGCGTTGCGCTATCCGAAAGGCCGATGGCCGCGCTATGACTACCGCCGCCCCGACAGAAAGGGGGAATTCGTCGTTTTCATTTTCAGCCTGGATGAAAGTCAGGAGCCTGCCATGCGCATCCGGCTGCGCGGGGGGACAGCGAGTGAGGCCCGAACTCCGATAATCCTTGGCCACCTGATGCCGCCTCCCCGGGTGATGGATGAATTCGACCGTATCGGGGACGTTGAGTGCCGCGTGCCTGCGCCGTGAGAGGGATGCTGTGCAGCGTCCCAAACCAGGGCGATGATCGGTGATGGACGGCATCGGGCCTGAGACGGAAAGCGGGGCGTGGCTGTCCTGTGGTGCGCAGGCGGGGGGGGGAACTTGCGCGATTGGAGCAGGTGTCGACGTTCCTGAAGCCCGATGAAGTATGAAGTTATGCGGCGCTACCGCGATGGGTCTTTCTCGATCTGTCGGAATGGGGCGCTGAAATGGGATTGTCGTTCGATGCGGGCAGCAACAGCAGCAACAGGTCGAACCCAGTCTGTTTGCGCCGTGTCGGCCTCATCCGGATTTTTCGCGCGGATCTTCCTCAACCTGTCAGACCGGATCGTTCATGGCGGTGACGACGGCAAGCGCATGGGTGGCGGGGAGCGGGAAAATGTGAGGTTGAAGTTCACCTGCGGCATTGTCGCCTCTTGGAGACGATGTCTGCGCGATCCTGGTCGCTGGTGACAGAACTGACAGGCGGGAGACCGACGCTGGAAACGCCTCAGGGGGGCGTGGGACGGGCGTTCTCCCGACATTGTGAACGAGCCTTTCGTCAGACGCGGGGGAGGTGGCCACAATTCGAACCGGATTAGAGCCCAGATGTCACTGGCGAGGACCAAGGGAGGCGGAATTCATGATGCGGTTGCTTTGTCGGGGTCTTTTCCACACGATGGCCCTGATCTTTCTCAGTCAGATGGCGCATGCAAACGTGGATAGCGGGCTTCTGGGACGCTGGCAGCTGTCCGGTAAAGGGCTCTGGCAGCCGCCGCGGGAGGTGGCGGCGACGTTCACGATGGATGTCGTGCGCTGTGGCGACGAGGTGTGTGCGATCCTGGTCGAGGGGAGCCGATGCGGTGCGGTGGTTCTCGAACCCTATGCTGCGCCAGAACAGGGGCAGTCTGCGCAGAATCCTCCCCCGGCAGGGAGGATAGCGGAATATCGCTTCAGACATCCGGACAGGAAGGAGGAATTCGTTGCGCAAATCCATGCCGACGGACCGCAATTGTGGCTCGTTGGTGCGCCGATCCGCGAAGCCGGAAGGGGCTGGATGTTTCGCAGGATGTTTCCGCTGTCGCTCGGGTTTCATCGCATCGGGGACGCGCAATGCAGCATGTCTGCGCCGACAAGCTGATGCCGCCAGATGGGGAGGGTGCGGGAGATCGAGATGTCGGGAGGAGAGTTGACTGTGGTGGTTGAAGGTGCCCGGCCCGAGATGCGGGATGATCCCGAGAGTCAGCGCCGGTGCGGGCCCTGGTTCCCGTGGCGGAGCAAAACAGGGATCCTGATCGTGCTGGGTCTCGGTGGGGTGCTGGTGGCCTATGTCGGCATCCTCATTCCAGTGGCCTGGACGGGGCTGGAACTGAGCCTTGATGGCTCAACGCTGCCCTATCCGTTGGCGGTTATCCTGGACAGGCTGCCGAGAGTCTTTCCCGTGCATATGGCGGCATCGGCACTGGCGCTGGCTCTGGTGCCGCTCGCGGTGCTGGCCTGGCGCTGGCCGCGCTGGCACCGGCCGCTGGGGCGTCTGGCGGCGCTTTGTGTCGTGACCGGCGGTATTGCCGCGCTGGCGGTGGCGCTCAACAGCGTCGCGACCTGGTCGGCGCGACTGGGCTTCGTGGCCCAGGCCGTGACCTGGTTGGGGACACTGGGGCTCGGTCTTTGGTGCATCCGCCAGCACAACGTCAAAGGCCACGCAGGGTGGATGGCGCAGATGGTGGTTCTGACCCTGAGTCCGGTCCTGCTGCGTCTGATGGCGGCTGTGGTCGTCATGAACCGGCCGCGTGATTTTGATTTCTACTATGCCGTGATCGCCTGGGTCTGCTGGCTCGTGCCACTGCTGATGCTGCGGCTGTGGTTGTGGTGGCGGGCTTCGCGTGCGATCCGTGTTGCAGCAGTTGCAGGGTGAAAGCAGCCGTCGTGGGGATCGGCTTGGGGATGTGGCCATATTCGCACCAGATTGCGGTCATTCTGTTGCGGCTTTGTGAGGGGGGACTCTGGGGATGCGGCATTTTTCTCCAGGTGTTGTCTGCTGCGCGGTGGTGACATTTTTCAGCCAGACGGTTCATGCCGGAGCGGAGGGAAAATTTGTCGGGCGGTAGCAGGGTAGCGACCCGAAGCTCATCATCGACATTGTGTCATGTGATGATCGCGCTATATTTCCGCGACATACTAATCCGTGCATAATATTGATGACCTTAAGCTGCGGCGTACTTACAATCCTTATGCCTGAAAAATGCGCGGACGGAATCTGGCCTCATTTGTAGCTTACGCAATCCACGCCTAACCGC
>WQYW01000182.1 GCA_009781045.1 Alphaproteobacteria bacterium | reverse complement strand
GCGGTTAGGCGTGGATTGCGTAAGCTACAAATGAGGCCAGATTCCGTCCGCGCATTTTTCAGGCATAAGGATTGTAAGTACGCCGCAGCTTAAGGTCATCAATATTATGCACGGATTAGTACGGTGAGGCGTCGTTGTGGCGCGTACAGACAGACTTTGTCGAAAAACGTATCGCATTCGATTATGATGCGTCCCTCTGCATCCAGACCATGATGGACGTGCGTCCTGGGATCGGCCTGATTATCATCGACCCAGCGCGGTGCGGGGCCGCCATGCAACTGCGGCATGAAGGGGATGCGGGTATACGCGATCCAGCTCGTCATGGACGCGCTTGCCCACCGCCAGCTCGTTACCTGGGCCGTGATCTCCGCTTTCAGCGACCGAGGAACTGATCCGGAAGTATAGGTTGAACAGAGCGAGTCGAGTTCGGCGTCGGTGTACATGTCAGCTCTTCTGGTCCAATCTGGAATCAGATCCCGCCGGTCGACGTTGATGATGGGACCGTCCTGGCATCCGCGGGAACGGGCGCAGCCTGCGGCGCGGGGACCATTCAATGTGGGTGCTGGTCGCAGAGTCAATGGTCAATCGCTTCGTCAATGGTCAATCGCTTCGTCAAGGGTCAATCGCTTCAAGCTTCAAGAGGTGGGCTTGGGATGTTGGCCAAGGACGAGATGCCACCGGATGTTGGCGGCCGCGGAGCATTTCACTCGGCCGATCAGAGCCTTGCCTGGAAGGGACAGGCGTCAAGGGCTGGCGGCTCAAGGGCGGGAGCGCATGCGCCTTTGCAAATCAACGTGACCCTCAAAAATTTGGATCGACAGGCGACGGGCAAAGGTGATCGCGGGCTCCGGACGGCGACGGTCTCCACACGATCCTGTTCCAGATGCTGATGCGTCATAGGTGGTGAGATCAGGCGCTTCGACCGACATGGTGAAGCAGGCTCTGTGGCGGGAGGCGAGGCAGGAACAGCTTGCTGCGGCCTGCAGCTTCGGACGGATCCGGGCAGGTCGTCGACGACAGGGGAGGATATCAGGAGCTGCGGCGGTCGTCCGCGCTCCAGCCGCACCGGGTGAGGCGCTCCTGCATATGCGCAGGAACCGGTGCGGTGACCGACACGGCCGGTTTGTTGCGGGAAATCGGGATGACGATCTGGTGCGACTGCAAATGGAGAAACGGCTCGCCCTGGCGCGGCCCGGAGCCATAGATATTGTCGCCGACAATCGGCCAGCCCATGGCGGCGGCATGGACCCGCAATTGATGGGTGCGGCCGGTGACCGGCTCCATGGCAAGCCAGGTCAGGCCGTTGCCGCGCCCCAGCACGGTCCAGTTGGTGACCGCCTTCTGCCCGTCGGGGTCGGGCTTCTGCCACCAGCCGCGCTCGGCGTTGAGGCGCCCGAGCGCCATGTCGATGGTGCCCTGGTCCTCTCCAGGTCCCCCCTCGACCACCGCCCAGTAGGTCTTGCCGATGCGGCCGTGCTTGAACAACAGGCCCAGCGTCGCGGTGGCCTTGCGGTGGCGTCCCAGAACGAGACATCCGGCGGTGTCCTTGTCGAGCCGGTGTGCCAGCACCGGGGGGTGGGGCAGGCCGAAGCGCAGTGCCTCGAAGCTCGATTCGAGATTGGGGCCGCCCTTGCTGAAGGCATTCTGTGGTCCGCGGTGGACGGGCAGGCCGGCGGGCTTGTCGATCACCAGCATCATGCCGTCGCGGTATAAAAGCCGCGCCAGAATTTCATCAGCGGTTAATTCCTGGGCGTCAGGCACGGTCGTTCCCCGTTGTCCCTGAAGTTTACGGCTTTCGCTGGCGGGCGGGAACGGCCAACACCCTCGGCCATGACAGAAACCACATCTGAATCGCCCAAATTGAGCTGGTGGCGGCGGCTCTCCAACGGCCTCAGGCGCACCTCATCGTCGCTCGGCGGTGCTGTCGGCGCCCGGCGCAAGCTTGACCGCGTCGAAGCGAGGTGAAAGGCGGAAGAGAAAAAACGCACCCTTGAGAAGGCTGCGGGAATTGCTATATTGCCGGAGTGAGGGGCGAGCTTTCGCCCACCCGTCGACTTCCTAGATGCTGAATTGGATCCGGATGCGAAGCACCCAGCTGCTCCGGGTCCTTTTTAGTTCCAGGGTGACGCAAATTGGCCAAAGCCACATTAGCGGCACCTCCAGTCTTGAGGGCAAGGCTGTTGCCTCAGCCGGGAGAGCCTGTCTTTCCCGGTGCGACGGCTGGTTCGGCGCTACCTGCTTCTGTCCTCAAAACGCCAATCGCCAATATTCATCAGTCTCGGTCTTTGTTCCATTTTCTGGCGACTGACTGTGATTTTTTTCCTTTTTATGCTGTCGAGGCTCAAGGCCCCAGCCACATTTGGTGATGCAGGTGTTTCGTGGCAAATCGGTGACCACCCCGGTTGGAGAGGCATAATTTTTCCTGGATTTCGAGCCGATTGCGGATTGCGGAGCCGCCCCTTGCCCGACCTGGGCAGTTCCATTCATCAAAATATCATGGTGCAAGGATTGGGCTCGATCGGCATCCCCAGCACCTGCAGCGGCACCTCAGCACCTCTCAAGCGACATTCCGGCTGGGAGATGGAGATAGTGACTTGAGGCTCAGGTTTTGAGGGTCTCCTCCGCCTGAGTGCGATCTGCCGCTCATTGCCGTCGCTCCCTGAAATTTCCGGGTGTGGCGGGTTGGGCGCGGCATTCACCGGAACATGAACGTCCAGGGAAGCTGCAGTCGTCCAGTTGGTGATCACCTTTCTGCCCGCCGGGGTCAGGCTGGTGCCACCAGCCATTGAGGCGGCGGAGCGCCATGTCGATGGTGCCTGCTGCTCGTTCGGGCCGCGCTCAACCACCGCCCGCCAGCAGCTCCTGCCAATGCGGTGGCCTTGCGGTTTCGTCCCGGAACGAGACATCCGGCGGTGTCCTTGTCGAGCCGGTGGGCCAGCACCGGGGGGTGGGGCAGGCCGAAGCGCAGTGCCTCGAAGCTTGATTCGAGATTGGGGCCGCCTTTGCTGAAAGCATTCTGCGGTCCGCGGTGGACGGGCAGGCCCGCGGGCTTGTCGATCACCAGCATCATGCCGTCGCGGTATAGAAGCCGCGCCAGAATTTCATCAGCGCTTAATCCCTGGGCGTCAGGCACGGTCGGTTCCCCGTTGTCCCGGAAGTTTACGGCTTTCGCTGGCCGACGGGAACGGCTAACACCTTGGCCCATGACAGAAACTATGACAGAAACCACGTCCCAATCCCCCAAATTGAGCTGGTGGCGCCGGCTCTCCAACGGGCTCAGGCGCACCTCATCGTCGCTCGGTGGGGCGGTCGCCGATCTCGTCACCCGACGCAAGCTCGACCGCGCCATGCTCGATGACATCGAGGATGTGCTGCTGCGCGCCGATCTCGGCGTCGAGGTTGCAGGCCGGATTGCGCAGGCGGTCGGCAGCGGCCGCTACGACAAGGCGATCTCGGCCGACGAGGTCAAGGAGGTGGTGGCCACCGAGGTCGCCAGAGAACTGGCGCCGGTGGCGCAACCGCTGGTGATCGATGCCGGCAGAAAACCCTTCGTCATTCTCGTGGTCGGGGTCAACGGCTCGGGCAAGACGACGACAGTCGGCAAGCTCGCGGCGCGCTTCACCAGGGAGGGGCATAAGGTCATGCTGGCGGCGGGGGACACTTTCCGTGCCGCCGCGATCGAACAGCTCAAGGTCTGGGGCGAACGCTGCAGCGTCCCGGTCATCGCCGGCGCGCAAGGGTCGGATGCGGCCAGCCTGGCCTTCCAGGCCCTTGGCGCGGCCAGGGAGCAGAATAGCGATGTGCTCCTGATCGACAGTGCCGGGCGGCTGCAGAACAAATCCGAGCTGATGGATGAACTGGAAAAGATCGGTCGTGTCATCCGCAAGCTCGACGCCTCGGCGCCCCACGCCGTGCTCCTGGTGCTGGATGCCACGGTCGGCCAGAACGCGCTGTCGCAGGTCGAGGCCTTTGGTCGCCGGGCCAGTGTCACGGGGCTGGTCATGACCAAGCTCGACGGCACCGCGCGGGGCGGCATTCTGGTGGCGCTGGCGAGCAGATTCCGCCTGCCGGTGCATTTCATCGGGGTCGGCGAGGGCGTCGACGATCTGGCACCGTTTGCGGCCGCCGATTTTGCCCGTGCCATTGCCGGGATCGATGATGCCAATGGATAAGACCCGCCCCCACCCGGTGTTCAAGCTCGCGACCGAGCTTGGACCGCTAATGGTGTTCTTTGTCGTCAACTGGAAGTTTCAGCTGTTTGCCGCCACCGGCGCTTTCATGGTGGCGATCGCGCTTGCGGTGACCGCCTCCTGGGTGGTGACACGCCATGTGCCGATTATGACGGTCGTGACTGCGGTGGTGGTGATGGTGTTCGGAACCCTGACGCTGGCGCTGCAGAACGAGGACTTCATCAAGCTCAAGCCCACCGTGATCTACGGCTTGTTTGCCGCAGCGCTCGGCGGCGGGCTCTTGTTCGGCCGGTCTTTCCTCGCCGTGCTGTTCGATCAGGTATTCAATCTGACCGCACAGGGATGGCGTATCCTCACGCTGCGCTGGACCGGATTTTTCATCGTCATGGCGCTCCTCAACGAACTCGTCCGCCTGACGCTGAGCACCGATATCTGGGTGTATTTCAAGGTGTTCGGCGCCACCTCGCTGACCGTGATCTTTGTCATGACGCAGATGCCGCTGATCAAACGCCATGAGGCGGCGCCATCGTCGCTGGAGAAGAGCGCGGCGGAGGAAGGGGACGTGGGCTGAGCGAAGCGGTTTTCCGCCGCTCTGTCCCGGGGCCTGCCGCTGCGGGCGCCGCAAGAGCGGGGTCGACCTTGTGGCGATGGCGTCGGCCAGGAGGTCTCTGGCGGAATCAGTCCGGGCGGTCCTGCGACGATGTCTGCGCTCCTTTCGCAACGGCCTTGTCGATCTCAGCCTTGAGGACGCCGTTGATGTTTTCTGCCGTGACCTGGCCCACCAGCTTATAGGCGATGACGCCGTCGGCACCGACGAGGAAGGTTTCGGGAACCCCATAGACTCCCCATTCGATGCTGGCGCGGCCCTGGGCGTCGACGCCGATGACGCTGTAGGGATTGCCGAAATGGGAGAGGAAGCGACGGGCGTTTTCGGCACTGTCCTTGTAGTTGATACCGATGAGCTGGATCCTGCGGTCGGTCGCCAGTTCGTTGAGGAGCGGTACCTCGTCACGGCAGGGGCCGCACCACGAGGCCCAGACATTGACGACGCTGACATGGCCTTTGAACAGCGCCGGATCGAGCCCGGGAAGCGCGATGCCGTCGCGGGCAATGCCGGCAAGCGGCGGCAGCGCGGTCTGCGGCGCGGGGCGGCCGACCAGCGCCGAGGGCAGGCGCGAGGGGTCGCCGTGCAGGAGGCCCAACGCGAACAGGAGCGCGAGCGCGGCAAACAGCGCCAGCGGCAACAGCAGCAGGAGGAGGTTGGGGCGGGTGGCGGGGGCGTTCATGCCTTCAGATCTCCGAGGGGCTGCGGCCGGAGCGGCGGACCATGCCGCTGGCCTCCAGTTCCCGCAACTGGCGCTTCTGACTGCGGTAGTCGAGCGTGATCCAGAGGATCAGGATCAGGACCACGATGGCGACGGCGCCGTAGGCCGCCTCAATGAAGCCGGCATAGGGAGACATGTCAGGCGGCTCGCTGGCTGGCCTGCAACATCCGCAGCGAGCGGACGCGGCGGCGCAGGATCTCATTGCGCATCGCTGCCAGATGCAGGGTGAGGAAGAGGAAGGTGAAGGCGAGCGCCATCACCAGGAGCGGGATCAGAAAAGAACTGTCGAGCGCCGAACCGCCGGCGCGCAGCACCGAGGCGGGCTGATGCAGCGTGTTCCACCAGTCCACCGAGAATTTGATGATCGGCAGATTGATGGCTCCGACCAGCGTCAGTACAGCGGCGGCCCGCGCTGCGCGGGAGGGGTCCTCGACCGCCCGCCACAGCGTCATCAGGCCGAGATACATCAGAAACAGGATCAGCACCGAGGTCAGGCGCGCGTCCCATTCCCAATAGGTGCCCCACATCGGCCGGCCCCACAGCGAGCCGGTCAGCAGCGCCAGAAAAGTGAAGGCGGCGCCGATCGGGGCGGCGGCCCTGGCGGAGACGTCGGCCAGCGGATGGCGCCACACCAGCGTGCCCAGGGAGGCGGCCGTCATCATCCCCCACACGAACATCGACAGCCAGGCGTTGGGCACATGGATGAACATGATCTTGACGGTGGCACCCTGGATATAGTCATCGGGCGCCGTCAGCGACAGATAGAGCCCGATCCCCAGCAGGATGGCGGTGACGACGGCAAGCCAGGGCAGGATCGCGGCGGTCAAAGTGAGAAACCGCGTCGGGTTGGCAAGCTCAATCAGCGCGCGGGTCAGCTTCATGGTTTTCCTCTTGGAGAGTGTCACTGAAAGCGACCGCGGCAGTCAGCACAAAAACCGCCCGGGATGGTTGAGCGGGCTCAATTGCGCTTGTTACCAGCGAATCCCGGGGCGTCAATCCAGTCCTGCCCCCATCCCGTCCCTCTGGCAATCCGGCGCCGCAGGGGCCGGTCCGGTCGACCGCTGCGGCTCAATCCATACCATGGCGCAGGCTGGCCGCGGCCGCCAGTGGCCCGATCACCAGGCTGACCAGTGACAATGCACAGAGAATCGAGAAAGGTGCACGGAAGGACATGGGGCCGACGATCACCGCCTGCGCGGCGGCGACCCCGAAAATCAGCACCGGGATTGACAGCGGCAGCACCAGAACGGCCATCAGGAGCCCGCCGCGGCGCAGCGCCACGGCCAGCGCCGCCCCGATCATGCCGAGGAAGGTCAGCGCCGGCGTGCCCGCAGCAAGGGTCAGGGCCACCGCAGCGGTGGCGAGGGGGTCGAGGTTGAGGAGCAGACCAAGCACCGGGGTGGCGATGATCAGCGGCAGGCCGGTGGCGATCCAGTGTGCCAGCGCCTTGGCGGCGCAGGTAAGTTCCAGAGGCGTGCGGCTCATGGCGATGAGATCGAGTGAGCCGTCGTCATGATCGGCCATGAACAGCCGGTCGAGGGTCAGGAGGCTGGCAAGCAGTGCGCCCAGCCACAGGATGGCGGGCCCGAGCCTGGACAGGAGCGCCAGATCCGGACCGATCGCGAAGGGCATCAACACCACCACCGTGAGGAAAAAGATCACGCCGATCAGGGCGCCGCCGCCGATCCTGAGCGCGATGGCGATGTCGCGGCGCATCACCGCAAGAAGCGCGCTCATGCCTCACCTTTGATCTGGAGCTGCCGGGTTTCGATGCCGAGCGCCATGTGCGTGGCGGCGATGAGGATGCCACCGCCCGCCAGGTGGCGGCGCATCAGGTCGATGAACAGGTCCTGGCCGGCGGAATCGAGCGCGGCGGTGGGCTCATCGAGCAGCCACACCGGCCGGCGCAGCGCCACCAGACGCGCCAGGGACAGCCGGCGCCTCTGGCCTGCGGAGAGAAAGGCCGCAGGCAGGTCGATGGCGTGATCGAGACCGACGGCGGCGAGACTCTGCTGCAGTCCGCAGCCGTCGTCGCCGCCGAGGAAGCGGGTCCAGAAGGACAGGTTCTCGGCCACGCTGAGAGCGGGTTTCATGGCGTCGCGGTGGCCGAGATAGTGGCACTGTTCGGGGACCGTCAGTTCACGGTCGCCGCCAAGAATCGCGATTTCGCCGGCGGCGGGCGCCAGCAGACCCGCAATCAGGCGCAACAGGGAGGTCTTGCCGGAACCGTTGCGGCCCGTCACCGCCAGCGCCTCGCCCGATGAAGCGGCAAAATCCAGGTCGCGAAACACCTCGCGCCCGCCCCGCACGCATCTTAAGCCACGTCCGATAATTTCCATGTCGTCTCTTTGACAACCGCCTGGCGCCAGAGGAGAGCCTCGGGCGTGCCAGGCGGCTTTTGTGGTTCGCCCGATCGCCCGGCACATCCTTCGGCCGGCAGCGCGATTGAGAAAGCCCCTGCAGGCCGGAAACTTCATGCAACACCCGGGCCGGTTGGTGCAAGCGATCCGGCTGGAGGGCGCGGGGGGGGGGGGTGAAGCCGGCTGTGGTCGGACCGGGCTGCCGACCGGGATTTCCCCCTAATCACATCCCCGGCAGCCTGGAATGCCGAAATACCCTCAAGGGTCGGCGCCCGATCCCATCTCTGCAGCCTGCCCGCCGCCGGGAAGAACGCTGTCTGGCGGATTTCTGCAGCTTCCCCACGCATGCGGAAGGTTCTGCTGGAGAACTGCGGCGCAAAGCGGGGATGGCTGCCCGCGCACCAGGGACGCTATCGTGGCGCTATCGCAAGGGCGGCGCAAAAAAAAGCGCTGGAGCACGAGATCGCCTTCGGTCCGGCCTGCCTGTTGCTGCCGGATTTCACGGGCTGTTCCGGCGGCAGGGGGCGAACTGGCAGGGATAGACCTGAATAGGGGGGCCGCCGCCACCAGACCGGCATCACTGTGAAGTGAATGGCGTGATCTGCAGAGGCGGCCTATCAAGGGTCGGCTCTGCCGTTTTTTGGGCACAATTTGATTGGCGACAGCCCGGCCAGCGAATCCCCGTCAAACGTTCCGGCAGAGCTGAAAAGTAAAGACGGTCATGGTGTTGTGATGGGTTTGCGGCACTTCTGGGTGACGTATGAGAGACACAAGCGGCGGCTCTTGATGGTGCTGCCTCACCCTTTTGTGGCAATTTTCGGGACAAGAGACAGAATTTTGGGATATAATCTCTGGGACGTAACGGGGTGCGTTGGAGTTACGTTTGTACGATCGCAGGGATGCCTGCGGACCGTGCGGTATTTTTTGAGTCATTGAACATGGAAGTCACGATGCACTCGGATCCGGTCCCGCGTCTGTGCAGGCTCTGCCGGCCGCTGTGGGTGGCCATACTGGCGATCGCAGCGCTTCTCGTGGTGACCACACGCCCTGCGCCTGCCGAACCCCGGGCGCTGGTGGAGCTGTTCACATCGCAGGGCTGCTCGTCCTGCCCGCCTGCTGACCGTGTTCTCGGCGACCTTGCCAATGATCCTTCGATCATCGCCATCACCTGGCCGATTGATTATTGGGATTATCTGGGCTGGAAGGACACGCTGGCCGACCCGCGCTTTGCGGTGCGCCAGCGCGCCTATTCACAGGCTCGTGGCGACCGTGAAGTCTATACGCCCCAGGCCGTGGTCAATGGCCTGGCCCATACCAACGGCGGTGACCGGGCCGCAATGGATCGCGCGATTGCCGAGACGTCCCGGAAAATCAATGTGATGAGCCAGGAGGTCAATGCCTCGCTGCGCGGCCGTGAGATCAGTGTCACGGTCTCGGTGCCGGTGGCGGCAGCGACAAGAAGCCTGGTGGCGCCGCGTGGAGAGGTCTGGATCTGCCCGATTGCGAAATCGGTGTCGGTCTCCATCACCCGCGGCGAAAACAGCGGACTGGTGGTGGTTTATCACAATGTGGTGCGCGACCTGGTCAAGGTCGCCGACTGGAACGGCGGTCCCGACAGCTGGGACGTGCCGCTGGAGAAGGTTGCCGGCGAGGGCGTCGACGGGGCGGTGATTTTCATCCAGTCCGGCGGCCAGAGCGGACCCGGGGCCATACTGGGCGCGACCTATATCAGGCTGCGCTGAGTGCGTTCGACCGGGCCCCGCAAGGGTGCGGGCGGTTGTCCGGTTGTGCTCCAGGGTCGCCGGCCTCGAAGCGGCGGCGTTGCCTCGCGCGCACGGATTTCAGCATTGACCCTGAGCGATCAGGAAGACCAGGCGCCTCATCGAACTCCATTGCACGAAATCTGTCTGCAGAGCGGCGGGAATCCATCTGACATTGCCGTGCAAATCCTGCCTCGCCGCTTCGGTGTTGCGGATGCGGGCCATGACCGTCGGGAGGGGACACAAACAATCTTCCCGCCCGCACTTTCGGCGCGAAGGGGCAGGCTTTGCGCATCGAGCAGGCGGCAGCCGCTGTGGTGATGACACGGTTGCCGCACAGGCCGCCGCTGGTCAGGGCCATATGCAATCAGCCCAGCTGGAAGGCGGGAACCGCAGATTTTACTGAGGGTCCGGGAGGCATCGGAGCGGGTGGATGGCGCCCGGCTTCTGAGACATGCGCCCTGACCGCAGCAGAGGATGAGGGCATCAATGAGGAGATGGATGGCCTGACAGGAAAGCGGGCCAGCTTGCGCCGGCCCGCTTCGTCTGTGCAGAGACCCGATCCCAGCGACCCCGGGGGGCTGGGGGCTGAGGAACCAGGACCGAAAGGACCGGGCCAACACATTGCATGCCCTGTAGCCTGCCAGGGCGGCGATCACTTGGCAGAAAAGCGGCATTACTATGATAGTTCCTGACATTCGCGTGACCATGAAACCCGTTTCTGCCCATGTCCCATTTCTGCAAAGGACGGACTGAGCCCCTTTTTCACGCTGTCGATGCCCGCTTTTCACAAGCGGATGATTCGCGGCAAATGGCTGACCATCCCGGCTGGAGAGGCGCAGTTTTTCCTGGATTTCGAGCCGCCCCTTGTCCGGCCTGGGCAGTTACGACAATCGGAAACCTGAAACCGCGGCTCTCTGCTGGAGGCGGGCAAACGGATGGGCAGGTGGCGTCGCAAAGCCCTGGAACCCGCTCGACCACTTCCGATCCCTCCAGTGCTCTTGCAGTGGGCCACGCTTGGCGCAATCATGGCGGAGATCGGCGCGCCACAATCCTGTGTCGTCGCCTGCAGGACAGGAGCCTTGCGATGACTGTGGTGGAGGATGCCGATTCCAGCGCGGAGCGCGCCGCCTTGCGCGGCGCGCTGCTGCCCTCCCATCCCGGCCGGGTGACGTTCAACCGCCCTGAACTCAATCGCATCCTCAACCTTTACGGGCGCATGGTGGCGGACGGGGAGTGGCGCGATTATGCCATCGATTTTCTGAAAGACCGGGCGGTGTTCTCGGTGTTCCGGCGGGCCAGTGAAGTTCCCATCTACCGCATCGAGAAAGACCCGCGTATGGCGCGCCGGCAGGGCATGTATAGCGTGATCGCGGCCACCGGCCTGATTCTGCGCCGTGGTCACGACCTCGAGCGGGTGCTGCTGGTGATTGATCGCAGGTTTGCACTGGTTTGAGGCGAGTGGCCTGCTGAGGGTGGCAAGACGGGAAAGCGAAAAGCTTCCGCGATAAAGAGTTCCAACACCGGCGTGCCCGCTGCCGCCCCCTGGATGAAACCGGTCCCTGGAGCGCCGCCAAACCCTGATCCGGCGGCGGTTTCTTTCTGGAGCCAGCGGGAAGAACGAGAGACAAAAGGCCCCGGTCGTGACCGACCGGGGCCTTTGATTGGTGTGCCGAGCATGATCGACAGCTTGGAGGTTAGAGTCCTTTACCCAGCCTGATGACGGCGAAGGGTTAGCGAAGCGCAAGGGCACCATCGCGAGGTGGGGTCTGAAGGAAGCGCGG
>WQYW01000181.1 GCA_009781045.1 Alphaproteobacteria bacterium | reverse complement strand
GATCGGCTTAGCCTCAGTCGCGGCCCCGCGACCTGCATGATCTGTCGAACCGCCGGATACGGACCCGTATGTCCGGTGGTGTGGGAGGGGTGGTCTCGCGAGAGACCCCCCTATCCCGATTGCTCCAGTTGGGGATCAAAAACAGCATGGCGCGCGATACTGCGGCGCACACTGCGCCGGTGCCGTTCGAAAAAGCGCGAGCCTGCGAATCGGCCCGCGCCAGGCTTACGGATTTTGAAGTGACTCAAACCGGCCCCTGCTCACCGCCAAGAACCGTCATTCAAATCCATCCTGCAGACCGGGCGGCAATGGCGTTGACAGGACCGACATAAAGCGGCCGCCCCGGTCCTTGAAAGAGCTGATCTTGAAGCCACAGATTTCGGATCCAGGACCCCGGCTTATCCCTTATCCGGATCTTGTCGCCCGGCAGCGCTTGACCGACGACGCGCGGCGCCGTTCTCCGTCGCTGCCCCAATTAAATCCTTACAGCATTTTCCACATTTAAAAATGTGTCGGACTGTGCCGATCCAACTTCCAGAGTCGCGAAATCTGCGGCACGATATCTCCAGCCTCAATCTCTCCCCTGATAAATGCATCAAAAATCGGCTCTACATCCGCCCCCTGACTGGCACCTTCGACGACATTGCTGCGGAATGCGCGCCAGACCATTTTGCGGCGTCTTTCCATCTCGTCGGTGCTGATTCCGGGCTGTTTGATTTGAAATGCATCATCCATCAGACGCCCCCCTTATAACCTCAAATCTGTCCCGATTCGGGACTATGCCACTTTCACCGATGCCCTTCAACCGGCACAACCGCGGCATGCACCATCTTCCCGGACCACTCGCGATTTCCCCCGTTTGCGATCGCCTCACATCCCCCTGTCCGTGCCATATGCTCTTGCGCGTCGTCACCTGCCACTATCGAAGACCGCAACTCAGGCTACCCCAGGAGATCGGACTTAAGGACAACCGTTTTCCCCGTGGATAAATTTCCGCATTGGTTCAACCCTCGCTTCTTTCCGCAGCAGTCTGACATACGCCAAGTCTGACATGCCAAGTGCAATCTTCGTGCGCGCCGCTGTTACGGGACAGGTGTGCAGGAGTGAACGCGCCTTTCTGCGTCTTCTTCGGATCACAAGGAGCCGAGGGAAATTTTCGTTCAATCGCTCAGAGGTGCAAGATGTGCGGGATTGTCCCTGTGCCCCGGCAGCGAATTGGGAAGCGACTCTTCCGTGAACGGCTCCTTATCGGCTCCTTGGCGCTGCACGCTCACGCTTTCTGTTGTCTTCGAACATCTCCCTTTATCGCCTCTTTCGCGCCCGCCACCTGCCCTGAGGCCCCGAGCCGCCCTTGCGCCGGAAGCGCAGGCTTTGCGACACAAGGCAGCAGGAAGCGGGCATTCCGGGCATTCGAACGGAGCTTGAACCAGGGGCTTGTCGGCAACCCGCCTTTCTTGCCTCGGCACCTCTCTTGCCTCTCTTGCCGAACCCGGCTTTTACCGTCATCTTCCTCCGCAAATGTCCCGCCTCCACACCAGAACCTGGTCCGGCCCGCTCTCCGATCATTTCGACGGCAGGAAATTCTTCGATCCTGACGGGGTGCCGCCAAAGACGCTCAGCGCCGCCCTGCGCTGGCAACTCGATTTCCGCCTCCGCCGCTCGGTGTGGCCGGACTGGGCCCCGAGCCCCTATGCGGATACACCGCCCCCCGAGGTCACCGGTGCCAAGCTGCGGCTGTCCTTCATTGGCCACGCCACCTGGCTGATCCAGACCGGCGGCGTCAGCATTCTCACCGATCCGATCTGGTCGATGCGGGCATCCCCCTTCCCCTGGGCCGGACCAAAACGCCACAACGATCCCGGGGTTGCTTTCGACGCGCTGCCCAGAATCGACGCTGTGCTGGTGTCGCATAATCATTACGACCATCTCGACATGCCAACCCTGTCGCGGCTTGCGCATCGCTTCGCCCCACGCGTGATCACCCCGCTCGGCAATGATCTCATCATGCACGAGGCCGACAGCGCCATCCGCGCCGAAGCCTATGACTGGCATGACCGCATCGACCTCGGCGGCGGTATTGTCGTTCATGTCGTACCCACCTCACACTGGTCCGCGCGCGGCCCGTTCGACCGCAACAAGGCATTATGGGCAAGTTTCGTCCTGGAGACGCCGGTCGGCAAAATCTATGTCGTCTGTGAGTCGGCCTATGGCAAAGGTACGCATTTCCGCCGTATCGGCGCCACCTATGGGCCGATCAGGCTCGCACTTCTGCCCATCGGAGCCTATGAGCCGCGATGGTTCATGCGCGACCAGCACATGAATCCAGAAGATGCCGTGAAGGCTTTTGCCGATTGCGGCGCAGAGGCCGCGCTGGCCCATCACAACGGCACGTTCCAGCTCACCGATGAGGCCATCGACGCTCCCGCAAAGGCGCTTCTTGAGGCGCTTGATGCCGCCGGGATCCCGCGGACACGCTTTGTGGCGCTAAAGCCCGGCCAGGTGGTGGAGATCTGATTTCCGCGCCACCAGCTCGCACGCCAGCATTGGTGTTGATCGCCCGGGACGGTTGAGAGCGACCGACAGGCTTCGATGGCCTTTCGCAATATTGATCGGCCTCCCGCACACCTCCTCGCAACATGCGTGCCGCGATCGCGACCTGGCACCGGCCGCATCGGCCTTTGTCTTCGCAGCGCCACCAGCCGCAGCAACGCACGCGGCATCGAGTGGTTGCCGATCCGCAAAATGAAAACCCGGCAACTTCCCTCACTTTCCCTGGCGCCAATGACGCCGATGGGTGCATACTGGCCAATCGCCGGGGCCAAGACATTCAATCATGGCGCGCCTCACCTGAAAGCCACGTCACCATGTTCACGATGTTCACGAGGGATCCACGCCGGATTCTTGCCAAGCTGAAGGACTCGGTGCTTTTTGCTCCCGACTTCCCCCAAAGGCCAACTCTTTCAACCACAGCCTGGGCTGCACTGAACGAAGATGAACGCGCCGCAGCAACCGACCTGTCTGTGAAAGCGATTGAACGGGCTGAACCCCAATTGCGCAAGTTGGAGGATCTTATCAACACACTCGGCAGATTGCGTATTCGCGAGGCGATTCCGCTTCTTTCGCAGATCTGGCAACATAGCGCGCTCTATCCCGTGCAGCAGGCCGCAGGAAGGGCACTGCTCGACATGGACGACGCAACAGCCTATCATGCACTCGAGGAACGGATCGAAGATCACGATTTTTCTGCCCGGAGGACCGCCGTGTGCGCGATCTTCCACCGCGATCCCCTGCATGCCTATGACCGTCTGGCGCCATTCTTCGTGCGGAGCAATATTTCCGCACAGGCCGTTGCCCGGACAGTGCTCCACCTGTTCATAGAGGCCCCTTTCCGGGCTGGCGGCGGCTGCAAGTGGTACAAGAAGAAGGCCCCCTCCTGGCTCGAACGTGACCCGCGCTGGCTCACACTCTGCGCCGAACTCTGCACACATGACGCCTTTGGCGCCTCCGCCCGCAACGTGCTGCGTATTGCCAACCCCGACAGCGCACGCCAGGCGCTTGATGCTGCGCGGGAAAAACGGTTCCCGGCTCCCGCTGCGAAGACCTGGCCCCGCGGCGACCTCGTCGCCCGCTACCGGGCGGGAGACCATCGCGGGACCTGGCGCGATGCCCGCGAATGCGGTGCCATCGCCGGCGCGCTGCGCGACGAAATCATCGCGCTGGCAAAGGAGACCATGGCGCGCGTAGGCCGCAACGCCGATCTCCTCTCCGAGCGCCTGCAAGAAGCCGGGTGGGTTTCTCTCACTACGCTGCGCACCCGCCCCGACGCCGGTGACGCCGCCATACTTGCGAAAATCGAACAGCTGACAGGTGCCCCCCTCCCGCCTTCGCTGCTCGCCTTCTGGAACGTGGTGGGTGGCATCAATTTCGTCTGGGACTATGATCAGGATGGCGATCCCATAATCGAAGGACTGCCCCTTGCCCAAATCGACACCGATGCTCTTTGGGTCGACCCCTGCGGCGGCCCTGGCGGCGCTTACGAACTCAGCATCGGAATCTGGGAGGATCAGATCAACTTCCCCCCCTTCCATCCCGAACTCATCGATCCTTTCCGGGTCGACCTGGCACCAGACAGGCTGATGAAGATGAACGTGAGCGGCGGCGCTTACGCGATCGAACTGCCCTTCGCGGGGGCCGATCCTCCTTTCCTGCAGGAGACGATCCGAACCCCCTTCGTTGACTATCTGCGGGACTGCTTCGAATGGGCCGGCTTTCCGGGCCTGAAAGACTATCCCGACCGCGCCGCTGCGCTCCGGTTTGTCCAGAGCTTCGGAGCAGGGCTGGAGCCATTCTAAGCATGCAAATGCATCGCAGCGTGATGCCAGCCGCCGGCGGTTTCCGCATAACAGAAGGAGCGTTTTCGATTTTCGAAGCCGGGACGGGATTGCTCAAAATCGCCTCACGCCAAATCCAGCGACCAACAACCAGAGACGGACGCAAGAGATCCCCCCACGGGCACGATCTTTTGGGCGTTTCCTGTATGGCCTGTTGTGACCTCGCGATTGGCCCGGCAGGACAAATCGGGCCTGTTGCCACTTCCTTGTCATCCTGCGTCGCCGAAATCGGTGCGGGTCCGTTTCGCGCTTGCGAGTTCATCCGGGGGCGCGATCTGAAGTCACCTGCAAGACGAACCGCCGGGCCCGCGAAAGAGGCCCGGCGCGTCGGATGTGGATTTGTGAAGTTGCCTGGCCGCGGCGAGATGCATGATCAGTCTTCATCGCTTCTCTTCGGCATCGGCCCGTCGTGTTTGACCGGCACCGGCGACGGCCGCCCGTTCGCATCCACAAAATCCCCGGTATTGCCGTCAACATAGAAGCCGTCTTTGTTCACGACCTTGATCGGCGGCGGCGGATTGGTGACCACGACTTTCCCATCGGGCCCCGTGTAACCGATCACGTGCACCCCGTCCGGCCCCATGCCGATCGGCGTGTTCCATTTTCCGGCCCGGTCCTTATCCCTGTCTTTCGCCATCTCGGTCTCCCAACCATCTGATTTTGCACTGCGATTCAAATGCCTTGCGCCCTTCCAATCAGGTGTGCCGCTCCTGCCGCTTCGACCAGTTCCTGGTGCCACTCCTTAATCTCTCACGAACCATCTACCATCTGGCGAAAGGACCTGAGGGGCGGGTTCTGAGCAGTGCCTTTGTCCTGAACGTCCCCAAATCACAGACCGATGCAGCATCACACGATCCGCAGGAAACGTGGCACACCTGGAATTTCCAAGCCTCCTCCCGCCCCCATCCCCGGTTTCGAGAACTGCGCAACCCTGGATTAAGGACATGAAAGAGGCGCGGAGGACTTCGGCCCTCAGGCCGCACGCACTTCAGCCTTCAGCCATTGCCGTATCTCCGCCTGAATTGATCAAAGATCTCGAGGAATTCAGGGGTGCCTATATTCAACGCGTTTGTCGTTATTACGACCGGGCTTCCAACCATCCTGTGGTTCAGCCTTCCGCATTCGAGGTACTTCTCGGGATTCCGGAGTTCAATGACAATCATCTTCTGCGAAAATATCTGCTCAATTCTAGCACCCAGAATGTCGGACCACGGAACGTTCCAGGCGCTGAAGCGGGATTTGTAGTTAATCCCGGATTCGTTCAGGACGTATGCGGTTTTCCTGTCGAAAAGCTGGAACAGCAGGATAATCCCGCATGCTCCGAAAAACAGCATCGAAATCATGCCGACCGCATGAACGAATGCCGCGCTGTCCCCGCGCAAAATGGGCGCATCCTCCTCAAGTCCCCACATCCACCATCCCGCCGCCACAAACGCGGCCGCCCCGACAGCGAGGAGGACGGTCTTTCCTCTGCTCAACTCGATGATCCTTTCACTCAGGGGATTTTCGACTCTTTCCATATTCGGGTATCCTTGTACATCGTTTCCAAATTTCGAATCATATCAAGCGGCTTCCGCGACCTCCGCTCCGCCAAGTCCATTTTGCAAGACCAGGTCGGGGCGACCGGGTTCCGATTGAAAAAGTCCAGTGCTGCATTGAGGCATTCCTTGAGTTCCTGGAGGGAGGCAACACGAATGTGGTGGCGCAGGACCGATCGAGACATCTTGGAGAAGAGGACTTCGACAAGATTCAGCCATGAGCCGTGCTTGGGGTGAAGATAATGACGGCAGAGCCGAGGGCAATTCCTCCAGACCCAGTACAGGCCGGGCCAGCCGAGCCGATACCGCCCGCAGCGCCCCCGGGGCGCTCGCCACCGAAAAGCGCTTGACTGTCACTGGCGGCGAACCTAAGATATTGGAGATACATGGTTTTCCTTCTGGAAGTGAGGCCATTCCGACCACCGGAAAAAGAAGAAGCGGCACTGGATCATGGGGTCGACATTCGCCCAATCTTGAGGTGCGGCCAGGAATCCTGAACCCATGCTTCACTGCATGAAGCCGTCAATCAGTATCTGCATGGGAATGATTTCCTTATGCTTGTCATTGCATTATAAAGCCATAATAATTCCTCTTTAAATCGGAGACCAGTATGGACGTCGTTGTTGAACAGAACCGTCAAGAACTGACCATGCGGGATCGCCTCAACCGGTATGAGATTGCGCAAGAAACCATCGGGTTCATGATGGCGATGCGCACCGAGGCGATTGACCAGGAGGAAAAGAGAGCCACGCCGGACATGGCCAAAATCGCTCAATGGCAGGCTGAATTCAATCAACTGGCCGATGAGCTGGATGACCTGCGTTTCGATGACGACGCGGAGATTCAGAGGGTGTTCAAAGAATACTGCCCCATCGTCAAAGCCGACTTCGAACGTGCCCGTGCCGAGGCATGAATGTCCCTGGCAGACTCAGTCCTGAAGATCACGAAGCGATCTATGTGAACAAGATCGCGGCTCGTTACTTGCCCAAAAGCAAGCCGCAAGAACATCCCTGTGCCATCATCACAGGCGGGCAGCCGGGGTGTGGCAAATCACGCCTTGCCGAGATGGCGCAAGCACGGTTCCGCGCAAGTGGCTATTTCCTGGTAGACGCCGATAAAATGCGGCCTTTTCACTTGGATTACCCACGCCTAATGCGAGCCGACGACAAGACGGCGGCGAACTTGACGCACCCCGACTTGCGGCCCGTGGGCCGAGCGGCTCTTGCGCGATGGCATCGCAGGGAGGCGCAACATCATCATCGACCAGACCTCACGCAATCCCGCGGCGATGGCGCAGATGACGAGGGGGCTGCGGCAGGCCAGCTACAGCATCGAATTGCATATCATGGCGGTACCGCCAGCCATCAGTGAATTGCGCATCCACCAGCGCTATGAAGGCCAGAAGGCTGACAACGGCTTCGGGCGTTTCTCGACGAAGGACAAGCACGACGAGGCTTACGCAGGCGTGGCAGAAACCGTCGTATCGGTCGAGGCAAACCAGCAGGTTGACCGGCTGTGTCTCTACAATCAAAACGTCGAGCCGATCTACGACAACTGCCTTGAACATGGGCAGTGGCGGCAAACGCCGCAGGCGCAGCAAGTGCTGAACGCCGAACGCACGCGGTCCATGACGCCAGACGAAGCACGGCAGTTCGCGCAGGACTACGCCGTTCTGGTACAATTGCTCGACGCCCCGAAACGTCAGGCCACGGAAGCCGAGAAAGCGGCCATGCGGGCGCGCTACGAAGAGGCTCTGGCGCGAATTTCCAACCTGCCTCAAGAACGACAGGATTGAACCGGAACGCGGCATGGAGCCGTCTGTGAGACAGGACGAATTCAGACCTGAGCGCCGGAAAGGCCGTAAGCGGCAAGAACGTACTCTTGGATGCCGCGCCTCAATCCCCGGAGCCAGGAGGGGAACCTCACGGCACGCCACCTCCGGCAGGATCGGCAGTTACTTCACAACGGGCTGAAAAGACGGCAGCAACGATGTTGACGAGACATCTGCCACAGCTCCAGAATGTCACGGAGATAAGGCTCACGATCACCCCGCCGCCGAGTGCCAAATTCAAGTGCTGGCGGCGTTTTACGGTGCAGGAACTCGGCCCCTTCGAGGCGCGTGCCACCCGATATCTCCGTCAATGGTGGAAGGTCGGGGACGGCGAATACATTACGGCACCGTTGCCAGACGGTATCAGGGGGCATTTCTCCCCGGATCTGGTTCGGTTCATCCTGCTGCTGCGCATTACGTGTGCCAGGTGACTGTCGCGCCCATCCACAAAGCATTGAAGGCGTTCGAGGTCGTCATCCCCAGATGCCATATTGTGAAGGTTCTCAACGGCGAGCACGACAAATTCCGCCACGAGATTATTGAGGTGCTTCAGACTGCGCTGTCAAAGGCCGGCTGGATCACTGTCGATGACACCGGGGCCCGCCACCGCCCTCGCAACGCTGATGCCTGCTGCTGCACCATCCCTCACACAATCTCGATGCCACTGTGACGATTGACGTGGGCCACGCCATTCCGGCCGCTGACACCGCGATCCGTAAGAGCCAGGACGATTGCCGATATCCTGCCCTCGGTTGGGCTTGGCAGAACTCACCGAGCCCGTCGGCCACGCCCTGCGCACCAAGGCGGCGACGACGCTGACCCGTGCGGCTTCCCGGTTCGCGGTTGCTTTATGCCCGATCAAGCCGGATGCCTTGTCCGGCCACCATCTGCACTGAATGCTGAGTTTTGAATTTTCTCGCGGCTGTTCTCTCGCCGGGCTGCCTGCGGCTGTGGTTCAGCCATCCTTCAGGTGCCTTGCAGCGCTGGATCTCCAAACGGATCATCTGTCGACAAAATGATACCTTTAAGGATCTATATCTTGACAACCGCACGCCGATATGATATGTTTAGAGATCTTTCATCTATAGAATGATCCGTAAATGGAACATTTTGACACGACAATGCTGGAGGAACTCGGCACGGGCTTTCGTCAAGCCCGGCGGGCGCTGCGGCTTACCCAGCAACAGGTTGCCAAGATGGCGGGCATCTCGCGGCCACGCTACCGTGACATCGAAACCGGAGCCGCTGCAGCCCGCACCAATACTTTGATCAATGTGGCACGGGCCCTTGGCCTGGAAGTGATGCTGGTCCCACAGGCGATGGTCGCTGCCGTCACCACGATGTTGCGACCTGGAAGCGAGGATGATCAGCCCGCATTTCTTCCCCTGCCGGAGAACGATCAATGACGGCGCCCGACCGCGTCACTCCCGGCGTCCGTTCCCTCGACATTTTCCTCAACCACATCAAGGTCGGGACGCTGGTCAGCACACCTGGCCACTTCAACGCCTTCAGCTTCGAACCCGCCTATCGTGCCATGGAACGCCCGCCGATCCTGAGCCTCAGCTTCCGTACCGCAGAGGGGGGATTGCGCAAAGATCCGCGCCCCGTCGCCAGGAAACTGCCCGCCTTCTTCGCCAATCTCCTGCCCGAAGGGAGGCTGCGCCAGGCCATGGAAAAGCACCATGGCGATGAAGTGCGCCCCGGAAATGATTTCGATCTCCTCGCCGCCCTCGGCCCCGACCTTCCTGGAGCAATTCGGGCTCTGCCCAGTGACGGTTTTGTTGCTCCCGCAAGCAGGCAGCTTCTCCTTCCGCCAAGAGCCCGTTTCTCGCTCGCCGGCGTGCAGATGAAACTCTCGGTAATGAGGAACAGGAGCAAGGGCGGACTCACGCTGGCCCTTGGCGATGCGCAGGGCCAGTATATCGCGAAATTCCCGTCGACAACTTTCCCCGGCGTATCCGAGAACGAGTTTGCCTGCACTGCGCTCGCCGAAGCCATCGGTATTGAAGTGCCGCCGCGCGAACTTGTCGGTTGCGATCAATTCGATGGTATCCCGGAGGAGTTCCAGACCTTCGCTCAGGGGCAGGTCCTCCTTTTGCGGCGCTTTGACCGCGGCGAGGGCGATCAGCGCATCCATATCGAAGATTTCGCGCAAGTCTTTGGTCTGGCACCGTCGCGCAAATATGACGGGGCCGCCTGTCACGACATCGCGCTGGTGCTCAATGCGGCCGTCTCACCGCTCGCCGCCATTGAGTTTGTGCGCCGGCTGGCCCTCTCGGCAATCATCGGCAATGGCGACATGCATCTCAAGAACTGGTCGCTGATCTACCCCGACGACGGCACTTGCCCGGCACTGGCGCCGCTCTACGACATGCTCTCCACCATCGCCTATATCCCCGCCGACCGCTTTGCGCTTTCACTTGGCGGCGAGCAGGCGTTCAAGGCGCTGACCCCGGCCCGCTGGAAGGCCTTCGCCAGGCGGGCTCGACTTCCCGAACCCGCCGTCGTTGACGCGGTCCGCGACACCGCACGGCACGTCGACGCGCGATGGTGGACGCTGCCCGAACGCGACATGGTGCCGCCGGCCGTGCGTGAGCGCATCGACACCCATGTCAGGACCATGCTGTCGGTCCTGTCCGGCTGAACAACCTGCTCGTGGAGTGAAACCCAAGTGCGCCCGAATGGGCATCCCTGTGCCGCATCGGTCTCGATTACCGCGAAGGTATGCGCAGCAGGAGGAAGCCGCGCTTTTGCCAATGCTTGAAGATTGCCTGGATGGGGAGACCGATGACCGCCTCCTTGCCATCTACAACACTGTCGGCATCGGCCTGCGCCGCTGTCGGATGATCCTGGGCCAAATCTGCCGCCGGATTCCGCCGCTCCCCTGCGTTTTCGATCGCAGCATGTCCCCGGCGCAGTTTCGAAGGGCTTCGTCTTCTGGCTCTGCACCTGCCGCTGACCAAGTAGGGTCCCGGCTCCACACTTCTCAGGATCCTGGGGGCTCGTGCTGCGATGAAGCGCGCCCGGGCTGTCGGGGCGGCTTCGATCCAGCCGCACCGCATCCGGCAACAAATTTCAGGTCTGATCGAAAGTGCAGCCACAAGATGCCGTGCAGGAAGCGTCTGAAACAACCTGCAACAGATTGTGAAGCGAGCGATGGAGGGGCGCGAAAACCGCGCCCTCGAGCCGAGGGGTTGTGGCTTGCCAGCCACCGGTAAGACGCTTTCCGCCCCCAACCGAATCAATCATTGTTGATCTGCTCTTGCAACCCTGCCCTGGTCCCGGCAAATAACGGCACAGAACTGAACGTCGCCAGAGCACGAATCTGCAATAAATTACCCGGTCGGGAAGCAGATCTGGTGTATGGGACGGTATCAGCAGACGAACCCACGATGGTCAGGCTGGCAGGCCCGAATGGCGCGGCTGCTGTGGCCATCCCCGAACCGGTCCATTTCCAGCGGAAAGCGGCTTTCTGCCGCTGCCCGCCTTCCTTGCCCGTTGTCAGCGACGGGTTCCCGCGAGGTAAGCAATGACAAATCCGCAGCCCGTATCCAGCCTTTCCATTGTACTCACCGGATCCGGCGGCGCGGGCGTGATGACGGCCGGCCAGACCCTGCTTGATGCTGCCGCCAGCTGCGGCCTCTACGGCCTGATGACGCGCTCGACCGGCCCGCAGATCCGTGGCGGCGAGGCCGCGGCCATGATCCGCCTGTCAAACCAGCCGGTGCAGGCTCCAGGCGACCGCTTCGACATCCTGCTGGCGCTCGATTTCGAGAATGTGCATCGCTTCGCCCCCGAACTGCCACTCGATGCCGACAGCCTGATCATCGGCGACCCCGGTGCCGGCGACGTGCCGGCCTTTCTCAAG
>WQYW01000180.1 GCA_009781045.1 Alphaproteobacteria bacterium | reverse complement strand
GCGCAGTCACTGTGAAGCCTGCGAACAAAACCCGGCGACGGGTGGCGGAGCGGGTGGAGCGAAGGCCGAGGCCCAAGGGGAGACTGGGCCAACAAAACATGTGCCGGACTTGAGAAGCCGGATTACACATGACCCATGCGTTGGACCGGCTCGGCGCGCACACGTGGTGCAAACCGGCACGACCCAAGGGAGGAGCCCGGTGCGGGAAAGCCGCTCGCCGGGATCTGTGCGGGGGGCGGCCAGCAATGGCCGGCCCTACCGCGAGAAACCGCGAATTTCGAAATCCTGAATTCGGCAAATCCTGAAGTCGATGACACGAAGCGAATTTTATGCAATTCGTTAACGGATCGTTAACGGTACCCTCAGCCTGAACGACCGCCTTCTCGCCAACAAGGATCCTTCGGCCTAGCGTGACAGCACATGATTTCAGGGCAATTTGCGCCTCTTCGGGTGGGTGGGACGAGCTGCGACACGTTTTCGACGGAGGGCGGAAGGCGTCTGAGGATGGTTTTCCCGCCGATTGCACAGTATGTGATCGTGCCCTCGTGTGCCGACGTTGCGGTTCTCTTCAAGAGGCCGCGCTCCAGCGGTGAAGGGGGGAGGGTGCAAGGGGGCACCCAAACTTCCGAACTGCCCTGGTGTGCGATCACGAACGGATCCTGGTGAGAAGAATGGACGATCGGGCAGAGAGGTCTGGCGCTTTGCGCCGGGCTGCCGGGACCCGGCAGGGCAAGGCACGACGGACATCGCAGTGTCCTCCCGGGCTGGTGGCGACAGAAGGATCTCGGTGCCCCTCCTTTGCCGCAGATTTCCGCCACGCAACCGCTGTTGCTGGTTGTCGCGGACGGCACCCACCCTGGCGGAGGAGACGCCGTTCTTCCAGGGGGGAGCACGATGCGTCGCCTCTGCTTGAGCTGCCTTCAGGATTGGTGCAGTGGTACAGCTACAGGGAAATTCGATGACCGAGCCGAGTGAAATGAACGCAGATATGCAGCAGTCCCTGATCTGCATTGTCGTCGAGAGCTGGCGCTTTGCACGTCTCTTTTGCAGGGTCGTAAACAGACTCGACGAGATCGAGCGCGGACGTCACATCAGCCAGCTGCGGTATTTCGAAAGGAAAATTGACGAGAGCCTGAGTTCGAACGGAATGAAGATCGTCAACGTCGAAGGGCACCCCTACGACGCAGGGATGGCAGCGGCCGCCCTGAATCTTGCCGACTTCGGTCCCGATGACGTGCTGGTTGTCGATCAGATGCTGGAGCCGATCATCATGGGATCAGACGGTCTGCTGAGGCAGGGCACGGTGATGTTGAGGAAGGCCGGGGCATGAAATACATCGGTATCGATCTTGGCACGACCAATAGTGCGATCTGCTCCTTCGACGGTGAAGTGATCCGGCTCTACAAGAGCCCGGAGCAGCATGACGTCACGCCGTCGGCCATCTTCATCGATCGGCGTGGCAACAAATATGTGGGATCGCGCGCCTATTACAACGCCGCACGCAACCCCGACAATGCAGATGTTCTCTTCAAGCTTCAAGCGCCTGATGGGCACGAGTACGCCGGTCCGGTTGCAGGCGGTCGATCGCACGATGACCCCGGAAGAGTGCTCCGCAGAGGTGCTGCGAACGCTGTTCGGCTACCTTCCCGAAGAAATGCGCACGTGCGATGCCGGTGTGGTCATCACCGTTCCCGCCGCATTCAACCAGATGCAGAAAGACTCGACGATGGCGGCGGCCAGGGCGGCGGGTCTCGGGCGTGTTGCGCTGATGCAGGAGCCGGTGGCCGCGGTGATGCGGATCGTGCGGGAGCGGAAGACGGATGGTGTCTTCGTCGTCTATGACATCGGCGGTGGTACCCTCGACGTTGCGATTGCGGAAAACATCTCCGGGCGGGTGACGCTCCTTGCGCATGGCGGCATCGCCATGTGCGGCGGACGCGACTTCGATCGCATGCTGTTCGACAATGTCGTGAAACCCTGGCTGCTGGAGAAATTCGACCTGCCGGAAGACCTAACCACGCACCCACGCTACAAACCGCTGTTGCGGATGGCGACGTGGGCGACGGAGAAGGCGAAAATTGAGCTGTCGCAGAAGGAGGACACGGTCATCAGTCTTCCGGAAGCGGAACTTGGTCTCCGCGACGAGGCGGGCGAGGAAATCTACATCGACATCACCGTTAACCGGCAGCGTTACGACAGTCTCATTGCTTCGAAAGTGAACGATTCGATCCTGGCGGCACGCGAGACGCTCGACAAGGTGGGATTGAGTCCGCATGACGTCGAGCGGGTTGTGTTCGTGGGCGGCCCGAGCCAGTACAAGCCCTTGCGGGACCGGGTCGCGTTCGAGCTGGGGATTGCGCCGTCGATGGATGTCAATCCGATGACCGCAGTTGCGGAAGGCGCTGCGGTCTTCGCCGAGTCGATTGACTGGACGTCAGAGAGCCGTAGTCGCAAGAGTGCCCGAGGGTCGGTGCGCGCCGGAGGTGTGCTCGATCTGTCGTTCAACTACCTCGCGCGAACGCCGGAGTTGAGATCGAGGATTGTCGCAAAGCGCGGCGCGGATACAGCGGATGCTGCGGAGTTTCAGATCGACAGTCTGGACACAGGGTGGTCGTCCGGACGTGTGGCGCTCAAGGATGGGGCGAGCGTGGAGCTGAACCTGACCCGGCCTGGCGACAATGTCTTCAAGGTATTCGTTTTCGCGTCGAACGGCGCGCCAGTGACGTTCGGGCAGGACAGGATCGTAATCACCCGCACGGCGGCCAGTATTGACGGCATTCCGGCGTCGCATTCGATCGGCGTCGAAGCACGCGAGAAAGTCGGTGGCCCGGTGGTGCTGGATTACCTGGTTCGGGAGGGCGATCAATTGCCGAAAAGGGGCAGGAAGTCGTTCAAGGCAGGCGAGTCCCTGAAAGCGGGGAGTGCCGGTTCGATCAGGTTCAAACTTTGGGAGGGCGACGTTCAGGATCCTATTACCGACAACAGATTTATCGGCATGTTCGAGATTGAAGGTCGCGATTTTGACGACGGGGTGATTGCGGTCGGTGCGGAGCTGGTGTGCGAATACGAGGTGCTCGATTCCGGCAACATTGTCCTGAACGTATCGGTTCCCTCCATCGGCGGTTCCTTCCGGAGCGGCCGGAACTTCTATTCGAGCCAGGATGGCAAGCTCGATTACACAAAGCAGGCAAAGAACATTCGGGATCAGGCGGCGCACAGCGAGTGGCGTCTCAACGAGATGGCGGCCATTGTGGAGGATCCGCGGCTTGGTCAGGCGCGTGACAAGCTGGAGCAGGCGGGCGCGATAAGGCCGGATGAGGGCGATCCGGAGACGGCGAAGCAGGCGATGGATCACGTGCAGGAAGCGCGTCGTCTGATGGCGTTGACCCGCAAATCGCGCCTGAAGGAGATTCGTCAGCTGGATCTGGACAAGGAGGTCGTCTTCTTCAACAATGAAGCGCGCAAACACGCCCGGCCGGCGGAGGTATCGGCGTTCGACAATCTGGTGAAGACAGCGCAACGCTCCATCGACAATGACAGCAGCGAATTTGAGCATCACCTGTCGGATTTGCGCCGGCGGCCGTATGTGATTTTGGCGCGTCAGGACTGGTACGTGATCGACATCTTCAAGTCGCTGGCGCGAGACTCGTACCTTTTCCCGGACGAGGACGAGCACGCGCGGATCGTGTCGGTGGGAATGAAGGCGTTGCAGGCCAACGACATCGATAAGCTCCGTGGCGTGGTTGGCGAATTGTATAACATCCGCATCCGCATCGGCAGTTCGGACGAGGAAGTGATGATGGCGGGTGCGAACATTATTCGGAGTTGATCTCGTGGTGCGAGAGGCATGGCTTCCTGTGGGTCTCGGGCTGGCGGATGGCGCGCTGCTCCGTGGCGTGTTGTCGGAAGGGCCGGATTGGCAGGTGCTGGAGACGCAGGGTGGCGGGCGGGCGCTGGTGGTGGCGGAGCGCCTGGCGGCGCGCTGGGTCGCCTCAGGTCTGGTCGAAGAGGGGACATTCGACGCTTTCCGGTTCGGAGATCGGGAACTGCGGTCTTTCTCCTGCGCCCCGGGAGAAAGACTCTGCGCTGTGAGCGAGGCGGAAAGACCGGAAAGCAAGGGTGAGGCGCTCGCTTTCGCAGGCGCGTTGAAGATGACGCGCAGGACGGATGCCGGTTCGTCACTGCAGGATGCCCTCTACGTCGAGAAACTGGAGCGGCTGTTGCCGACCTGGAGCGGCGATCCGGGGATGGCGGACGATGTCGTTCTTGGCTGCTGGCTGACGGGAGGGGTGCGGGTCTCCGTCAGGTCCTTTCGCACGCTGCGTCAGGCCATGGGCTGGCTTGGGGCGAGCGATCTCAGGGAGGTGGTGGAACTGGCGGGTTTCGGGATTGCGGAAGTGATGGCAACGGCACAGAAGGTCGCGGCTCCGGCAGACGCAACGGCACTTGAGCCCGACAATTTGAGTTCGGGGGATGCCCTGCCCGCCGCGCAAGGGGGCGAGAAGGCTTTCGAACTTGCCGGGCGGCCGGAACTGGCGGCCTTTTTCAACGAGCACATCGTTGATATTGTTCGAAATCGCGACCGCTACAAGGCGCTGGGGATTGAATTTCCCTCGGCGGTGATCCTGCATGGTCCTCCGGGCTGCGGCAAGACCTTCGCGGTCGAGCAGTTGGTGGATTTCCTGGGCTGGCCGAGCTTCCAGATCGATGCGTCGAGTATCGGCAGCCCCTACATCCACGAGACCAGCCGGAAGGTGGCACAGGTTTTCGAGAAGGCGATGGAGCAGGCGCCGTCGGTACTGGTGATCGACGAGATGGAAGCGTTCCTTGCCGATCGTGAGATGAGCATTGGGGCCTCGCATCACCGGGTCGAGGAGGTCGCAGAATTCCTGCGCCGCATCCCGGAAGCGGTGAAGAAGGAAGTCCTGATCATCGCCATGACGAACCGGATCGACATGATCGACCCGGCGATCCAGCGCCGCGGGCGCTTCGATCACGTCATCAAAGTGGATTTTGCCAGCGCGGTCGAAGTGCGGTCGCTGTTGGAGAAGCTCCTGTCCGCACTGCCGAAGGAGCCGGATGTGGATTGCCGGTCGTTGGCGGAAGAACTGGCTGGCAGACCGTTATCCGACGTTTCCTTTGTGGTGCGGGAGGGTGCCAGGCTTGCGGCGCGTGCGGGCAGGGAGCGGCTCGACCAGGCCAGCCTGCTTGCCGCGTTGCGGACTTCCCCCGAGCGGGAACGCGAGGGCGGAAAAGGCAACCGTCGTATCGGTTTTTGAGGGGGCAATTGTGGCAGCGGGACCAGGCGAGGGTGCCAAAGGAAAAGCCAGGGGGTTTGCCGGGCTGTCTTCGCTGGCGTCGAATGTGGTGGCCCAACCGCCCCCGCTTTCGGCAGAGCCGAGAGAGAAATCCGGCGGCGGCAGTAGCGCGCCGGAAAATGCCAGGCCATTGCCTGGCGCGGCGGGTCCACCGCAGCCCCAGGCACGCCCGCGCGAGGTCTATCAGGAGCGGGCGGAGGCTTCCCCCTCCGGCGTCCGGAGGCTGGCGTTCTGGTGTGTCGTTATCTTCGGCGGGCTCTGGCTGCTCAGTCAGGCGGGCAGGGAGCCGTCGCGGACCCCAACGGCTGGGTCTGCAAGCCGATATGCGAGCGAGGGGGGCGTTCGCACATCCGACAAGCCAGCCTGGGCGCAGCAGCGGTCACGACCGAGCGAGACCAAGCCCTCGGTCGGGAACAGTCTGTCGCTTTCGGAAACCGAGATTCGCTATTGTCTGGCCGAAGATATCCGCATTGAGGGCGCGCGATCCGTCCTCGACCGCACCAGCAGCTACGGAGTGGACCGGTTCAATGCCAAGGTGGATGATTACAACAGCCGCTGCGGAAATTTCCGCTATCGGCGGGGCGCGCTCGAGAGCGCCCGGCGGGACATTGAGCCATACCGAAGCGAGATCGAGGTGGAGGGCCGCAGGTGGTCCGGCTATTAGCGAGCAAAGGCAGGCATGAGCGCGCCACGGATCTCCACCACGGTGCTGCACCAGACGCCGTTTGCACTCCTCGGGGCCACGACGCGCGATGACGCCAGGCATATCGTGCAATTGTCGGAAGAAAGATCGCTCGACATCGACCCGGACATTTGCCAGAAGGCTCGGTCCGACCTGACGAATCTGCGTACGCGGCTAAGCGCTGAAATTGCCTGGTTGCCTGGCGTCTCTCCGCGAAAGGCCTCCCAGCTGCTGGAGGCGCTGCTCGCGGATCCGATCTCTGTGCGCGACGAGGAGGGGTTGCCCACACTGGCACAGATGAACCTTCTCGCCGCGGCATTCGAAAGCGTCGAAGAGGACCATGATGCCAGGGATCTCGCAGAATTTGTCGAGGTGGTAGCGGAGCTCGTCGACGAACTCGATCCCGAAGAGGTGTTGCGGGACATCAATGCAGATCGGGTCGTATCGCGGTTCGCGGAGGTGCGGACGACCGAACTGATCGTAGCCGAGTTGGCGGAGCGCAAGCGGTACTATCGAAATGCCATCAAGGAGGCACTCAACCGACTGTCGGCCCTGACACTTATCGAGGTGATGACAGATACGGTGGACAGCGCGACGACCGGTGGCAAAGAGCATGCGCCTGAGTTGATTGATGATCTTGTTGACAGCTATGAAGTTGAAGCGCAGGACGTTCTGGAGAAGGAAGCAGCAAGTATCGGAAAGCTCATAAAGGCGGTTCGTGGTTGTGCGGCGTCCGGCGAAGCATTGGTAAAGCCGCACTTGGACAAGATTGACGGCGTTGCGAGAAATTGGCACAGGATCGCCCAGCCGATCCTGCTGAGTGCGAAGGCCCGCGGTATTGATCATGATCCGAGTATCGATCTCGCACTTGAAATCCGCGATCTGGCGGTCGACCTGTTCAATGACCACAACCTGCCGTTCCAGTCGCAACGCCTGACGGGAATCCTGCAGGAGTTGTTCTCGGAGTTGCCGAGTGTGGGCGAGAAGGTGAAGCAGGACGCGGAAGCGCTTGAGCGGATTTTTTCATCGCGCAAGGAGGCGGAAGCGCGGAAGGCCAGCTGGGCACGGGACGTTACCTACAGCGCGGAAATCGGGCTGGTGTTCAAGGATGTCTTGAGCATATCGCCGGATGGCATGTCATGGAGGGGACAGCGCTTTCGATTGGAGTCGATTACACGGGTTCGCTGGGGTGGCGTCCGGCATTCCGTAAATGGCATTCCCACGGGTACTTCTTACAGGATTGGGTTTGGTAACGAACGCTCAGAGGCGGTTGTAGAGACGCGAAGGGCGGAAGTTTTTACGAGTTTTACCGAGAAGCTATGGCATGCGGTCGGGTTCCGCCTGCTGGAGGAGATGCTGGAGACGCTGAAGCAGGGGGACCCCTTGCATTTTGGCGATGCGATTCTCTACGACGATTGCATTACGTTGGTACGAAATGGATTTTTCAGTTCAAGGGAGCGGGTGAAGTGCTCGCTGGGCGAATTACACATTTGGAGCAATGATGGGGTCTTCTATATGGGGGCCAGGAATGACAGCAAGGTTTATGTGGGGCGTTCGTACATGAACCACACGAATACCCACATTCTTGAATTGATAATCCGGATGGCCTTCAAAAGGCCAGAGTTGGTTCGTCTGAGTGAACTGATTGATGGGCACTGACGAAGGTGTGCCTGTTGGCTTCGGGCTCGGGCGCCGGAGCGGTTCGGCAATTGTCAATGGCCTGGCAAGGTGCCCTGCGAGGCTGAACGAGATTCAGCGGCGGTCGGCTCTGGCCGACGCGGATGAACGGGCGACGCGACCGCAACTCTTCACCATCAAGGGGATCGGTGTCGGCGGCGCGTCCGGTCGCTGGATCAGCCAGGATATCGTCAGCGGGCATGGCAGCGAATTGGCGGTCGCCACGGAAGCGGGGGGCGGCGCCAGCTTCGCCACCTTTGAGGAAGAAACAGCCAGCAGATGAGGGTACGCTGGCGCCCTGGGGACCGGGTTTCATGCAAGGGGGTCGGCGAGCACGCTGGGGAAATGCCGTTGCTTTGCCTGCGGCTTGAGGAGGCGTCTACCCGGAATCGAACCGTGCTCGCAACTTGCGGTGGGTACCCGACGTGGCTGTTTGCGGAGCCACCGCCGATCTGCTTCTCCACGTCGGGTTTCCAACATGTGGTTCGGTTGTGCGCGGGGCCGAAAATCCGGGCAATGGCGCAAGGCTTGCCGCGCGAGCGCGCGAAGGCGAAGCAGAATCTGATTCGCGAGGACGGGCCGCACAGATCCTCCCAGACTGCGGGACGCCGCCGGAATATGCGAAAATGGAGATATGGCGGGCGGCGAGGCGACGTCGTCGGCCCCGGTGCTTTGAGGCAGTTTGTGCCCGGGACCCGCTGCAACCTCTGTTTTTGCACAGATCGCGTGATGGCGCGTGATAACAGAAGAGCGTCTTGTTGCCTTGACAGGGGACGAAAGCAGATGCAGTATCGAGTAGAGACAGGAGTTCGAGAACGTTTTCCTGATCGCGGCAGGTGCCTCTTTGCGTCGGGGTATCCGCGCAAGCCTGCAGGCTTTTCCTGCTGCAGATCGATGCCAGAGATCAGCCGGTCGGCAGTCCTATGGTGCCACCGGAATTTTTTCAAGGCACCGTTGTCGTTTTTCCTGCTCCCCGAGGGGGAACGAAAATGTTGAGACGCACTCTACCAGCCTGGACAATACCTGACGATGTGGAAGCGGTCGTTGCAGCGGAAGGCTTTTGGGAAAGCGATCATTGGGATCCGATCATGCTGAGCGTGGAAGGGGACACGGTCTGTGAAGGGAGGCCGATTCCGTTCCAGTGGCAGATCGAATTTGTGCCCTATGGTCCTGAATTCGAGGAAGCCAACCAGCGTCTTGACGATGGTTCGGGAGTGAAGCCCGATGCATATAGCTGGGGTGATGCCGTCCGCAATGCGATAAAAGCTGCAGCACCGCAGGTTTTTGCAGAAGTGCACGACGACAGTGAACAGGCAGCCTGCGTCTTATGGGTTGAGTCGGAGGCAGCCTGCAGGGTGCTGATCGAAACAGCCTGGGAAATGATCTATCGGTAATTCACCGGAGGCGGCGGACCCGTTCGCCATGCGATCGGGGAGCCGTTTTCGCAGTTGGTCTCGACGAACTCAAAAGTGTTCCAGGAGTTCGACAAGGAAGGTTCCAGTTCCGGGTCAAGGATTTCAACGTTCTTGTCTATGAGGCTCTTCGTGAAATGTTTATCGCAGAGCCAGTCAGCACTGGCCACAATGAAACGCACAATTTCACATGGTGTGTAAACGACACCCAGACGGTGGCGCCGCAACTCCTTCAATACGTTTGGGAGGTCGATCTTGCACTGCTCAGTCGCCTTGTGAAAATCAGCGATCTCTGGTCGCTGGGAATCAAAAGAGACAGGTGGAGCAGCTTGTTCAGGTTGTCGTCGTCGTCGACGACGTCGCAGCGCATCACCTCGAGACGGTGCTGGATCAGGATGGCACGGGCGGAGTCCTCGAATAGGATATTGGTCTGAAGATGGCCTCGGCGAAATTTCCTGGCGACCTCCTGGTCGAGATCGTCGTTGCTGTCTTTCGCCTCCCAATCGCCGAACGGAACGCGCAGCCCGTGCAGCAGGGCACCATCGATATAGCGGCGTTCCTTTTTGGGCGTGACGTATTCATGTTCGGAGATGAACTGGAGATCCCGTGAGCGACCCCAGGCCTTGAGCAGGTCCTTGAACGCCTGGCGCACCCCCGTGTCCCGGGGCGCGCCGGAGACCTGCCGGAGTCGATCGATGTCGGCGAGATATTGGCTGAATAAGTGATGGCTCATCCGCCGCCCTGGAGGCTGTGGGCCAGTTGGTTCACGCGCCGCACTGGCGAAAATAAGGCAGGTGGCGGTGGCAGGCCAGCGGGGAGAGCGATTGATTTGGCCGCAGCTTGTGGAACTCGGCCAATCCGCGATTACCGAGGTGGGTCGTGTTGAGGAGGGGATGTAGTGAAGGAATTCGTCAGCCAACCGATCTCAGGAAGTGCATGGGGGATCCGCGATGCTTGCGGGTCGGAGAGCGAAGAATCGGCGAGCGGGAAACCAGGCGCTGGGGATCGGGCTGAGGGCATGGAGCAGTGACGCGGTGATGGTGGGTTCAGACGGAGGCGACGCTCCGGGGGGCGAAGAACGGGCGTGCCCGGCGGCCGGGGAGCGGGAATCCAGGCAGCGTCGGGTCGGATCCGTCTGCGGCGCGGCCGGGCGTGTTGCGTGCGGTACGTCTTCCGCCCAAGGTGCAAGACGCCGCATGCGCTTTCAGACCCCGGCTTCCAGGTCCTGACGCCGGCCGTGAGACAGCGGTAGCGCGCGCGGCAAAGCGAGGGATTGAGTGGGGCGCGGCAGCGATGCCGATTTCAAAGGGGGAGATCGTTGTCAGCGATCGAGTGCGAATCTCACGGTGGCGAGCCGGCCTGCGGAGGGTTCTCCGTGGTTGTGAGCTGCGGCTGCCCGGAGAGTCCAGGCTGAGCCGCGGCCAGGTGATGATGAGTGGCCCACCACAGGACAGCGGCGATCACCACGATCAGGACGGCGGCACCGATCCTGACGAAAGAGATATTCTTTTCGACCGCGTCAAGCCGGCGGCCAAGTCGGCCGACGTCATTTGCGAGACCATCCATTCGCGCCGTCACTTCGCGGAGAGATTTCTGCATCTGCATGGCGGTCTGGACTGTGAGGTCGTGCCCGGGTTGCGGGCGAGCTGCCGGCCCAAGCCGATCGGGTGCGGCGACGCCGCCGCCCTGGTCCTGAATTTTGTTTGCTGCCATCTTGCGGCCACTTCACCCCTTAAGGCTGGACCCGGATCTGCCGGGGCTCGCCTGCATCACTTCCCGATTGGCAGAATGACAAGCCGATGTCTCTCGAACCCTTCCCGGCTTCGTGCGGCATTCGCGAAACTGGAAAATCGGTTCCATCCTGTGTCGCCAACCATGGGGCGGCCGTCAAGGAGGGAGATTTGCGGAGATCGCAGATCGTCCGTCGTGGCGGATCACACGCTTGTGCCGCGATTTCCCGGCGCGGGCCTTGAGAATAAAGCCGTTTTTCAATGGCTCCGAGATGGGATGGCGAAGTGACGGAGGGCATCCGGCACCTCGCACCGGTCCATGCGGCAGGAGGCGGCGAGGCGCGGCAGATCCGGGAATGGCGCGGGATGGCCTTGCGGGAACCAGGGCGATTGAACCGGCTCAGCTGGTCTTGATTTTGATGAGCTGGCAAATTCGCAACACCGCCACCGGTGTCGTGGCGGTGGATGCAGGACGCAAGGAGGGCGGTCTGCTGATGCTCAAGGCACGCTGCCTTCGACAAGCGCATTTCCGGCGGCAGAGAAACCGCTTGGTGCGGCAATTGCGCAAGGCTTCCGCCTCTCTCGGCTTTGCGCCCTTCAGGATTACGGCCTGTCCTGGCGCCAGCCGCTTTTCGCGCCCTGTTTTGCTTGTTGCGTCGCTCTGGCGTAAATGGGGCTGTCAAGCTGGTGGACGGACATACCCGCTTCATCCTAACCTCCGGCTGGGGACTGCCGCCTTCAGGCGGCAGAGGAATGCCGGTCCGCGCCTATGCGCGGAGTGCGGCGGTTGACTTATGTATCCGTCGGACATATCGTTCGGTACGGCGGCAGAACGCTATGCTGAAAACGCTGGG
>WQYW01000179.1 GCA_009781045.1 Alphaproteobacteria bacterium | reverse complement strand
CGGCAGCGCGACCCGAATCGCACCGGGCGACACCGTCAATTTCAATGGTGGCGACAATATCCTGGTGACGCAGGACGCCGGGAATCTGACGATCGCGACCTCGCTGACGCCGAATTTCACCTCGGTCACCACCGGCAACAGCACTCTGAACAGCAGCGGTTTGACCATCACGGGCGGGAGCAACGGCCCGGTCAGTCTGACCGACGGCGGACTCGATAACGGCAACAATAAAATCATCAACGTTGCCAATGGCACGGCCTCGAACGATGCGGTCAATTACGGCCAGTTCTCGGCGCTGGGGAGCACCGTGAACAAGGGTCTCAATTTCAGCGGCGGGGCGGGCGACACGATCAATCTGCCGCTGGGCGAAACCCTGACGATCAGGGGTGCCCAGACGGCGGCATCGGGGCTGGCGCTGTCGACTGCGGCACCGACCGCAGGAACCTATTCGGCTGGCAATATCCAGACCTTGTCGGACAACACCACCGGCGTGCTGCAGATCCAGATGGCGGAAAACCCGGTGTTCACTTCGGTCATCACCGGCAACAGCACCCTCAGCGACAGTGGCCTGACGATCGTCGGCAGCAACAGCACGGTCAGCCTGACCGGGTCGGGTCTCGACAACGGCAACAACAAGATCATCAACGTTGCCAATGGCACGGTGAACGCGACCTCGACGGACGCGATCAATGGGGCCCAGTTCTATGAGCTGCAGCAGCAGGCGGATGCCGGCTGGAATGTCAGCGCCAATGGGACAAATCCCACCGAAGTCAGCAAAAAGAGCAACACCGGAGCGGTGGTGGATTTCTCCAGCGCCGACAGCAATCTGGTGGTCAGCAAGGCGGCGGATGATAACAACATCACTTTTGCGCTGTCGCAGAACCTCAGCCTCACCAGCGTCACCACCGGCAACAGCACTTTGAACACCACCGGCCTGACCATCATCGGTGGCGTGAATGACACGGTCAGCCTGACCGGCTCGGGGCTTGACAACGGCAACAACAAGATCGTCAACGTTGCCAATGGCTCGGTGAACGCGACCTCGACGGACGCGATCAACGGGGCCCAGTTCTATGAATTGCAGCAGCAGGCGGATGCCGGCTGGAATGTCAGCGCCAATGGGACAAATCCCACCGAAGTCAGCAAAAAGAGCAACACCGGTGCAGCGGTGGATTTCTCCAGCGCCGACAGCAATCTGGTGGTCAGCAAGACGCTTGCCGACAACAATATCACCTTTGCCCTGGCGCGGGACCTCAACCTCACGAGCGTCACCACCGGCAACAGCAGCCTCAACAGCAGCGGGCTGACCATCACCGGCGGCGCAGGCGGCAACGTCAGCCTGACCGACGCGGGGCTCGATAACGGCAACAACAAAATCGTCAATGTTGCAGCGGGCACGGCGGCGACCGATGCGGTCAATTTCGGGCAACTCAGCTCGGTGGCGACCAATGCCTCGACCTATCTTGGCGGCGGCGCCGACGTTCTGAACGGTACCGCCCCGAATTTCACGGTGCAGGGGACGGTCTATCACAATGTCGCCGGAGCGCTCGGGGGCATCGACGGGGATATTACCAATCTCAAGGATGGCAAGACCGGGCCGGTGGTGCGCACCGGGACGACCGATCAGCTGGCGCTGGTGGCAGCGGGGGGGAACGCTTCCGTCCCCGGCAACGCCCAGCAGCTGACAAATCTTGCCAATGGGACGATCAGCGCAACCTCCACCGATGCCATCAACGGCAGCCAGCTCTACAGCCTTGGCAACAGCACTGCGCTGATCCTCGGTGGCGGCGCTACATATAACACCACCACCGGCGTCATGGACGCTCCAACCTACGTCTTTTCCGACGGCAATTTCAGCAGTGTCGGTGATGCCCTGCTCGATCTCGACAGCCGCATCGCTTCCGGAAACAGCAAATATTTCAAGGCCAACTCGACATTGGCCGGCAGCCAGGCAATTGGCGGCGACAGCGTCGCCATTGGACCGGTTGCCATGGCCTATGGCGACGGATCAATCGCACAGGGCCTGAATGCGGTGGCGGGCGTGTCGGGCACACCGGCAACCGCCAATGACGTTGCTATCGGCACCGGCACGACGGCCTCGGGGGGCAATTCGGTTGCCCTTGGCAATAGCGCGACGGCGAGCGGGGCCAGTGCCGTGGCGATCGGCGACGGCGCCAGCGCGGTCGGGACAAATGCGCTGGCTCTGGGCGCAGGAGCGAGCGCCACCAATGCCGGTGATGTCGCGCTCGGTGCCGGCTCGGCGACCAGCGCGGTGGTCAATACCAAATCGACCACGATCAACGGCAAGGAGTATTTCTTCGAGGGGACCGACGCCACCAGCACGGTCAGCGTGGGGTCGAGCGGCAATGAGCGGACCATCACCAATGTGGCGGCGGGCCGGATTTCCGGCGACTCCACCGACGCGGTCAACGGCTCGCAGCTCTATGCCACCAACCAGGCGCTCGGTGACCTCGGGACCTCGCTTGGCAATACCACCAATATTGTCAACAACCTCGGCAGGACCACGGCCGCAGGCCTTGGCGGCAACGCCCAGTATGACGACTCGACCGGAAGCATCAGTGCTCCGACCTACCGGGTTGCCAATCTTGATGTCCATGATGTCGGCAGTGCGATCAGTGCGCTCCAGACCAGTGCGCCGGTGCAATATTCGAATGCGGCCGGAACGCCCCAGGGCTATACGCCATCGCAGGATGTTACCCTGGTCGGTGCCGATCCCAACGAGCCGGTGGTGCTGCATAATGTCGCCGCGGGTGTGGCGCCGAATGATGCGGTCAATGTCAGCCAGCTGCAGGCTGCGGTCGGCGGCAATGCGCCAGGCCACTGGAAGACGCCGACGTCGAATACCTATGTGTTCAACAATGCGGCGGGAGGCGGCGGTCCAGTGACGCTCGACAATATCGCACCGGGTGCGATCGCGCCGAATTCGGCCCAGGCCGTGAACGGGGCCCAGCTCTACCAGACCAACCTCGCGCTCAACAATCTTGCCGCCTTCACCGCCCAGGGCCTGGCCAAGGCCAATGCCGGCGCGGCAGCGGGTATTGCCACCGGCAACCTGGTCCAGGCCGTCACCCTGGGCAAGAGCATCATTTCGGGATCGGTGGGCTACTGGAATGGGCAGACAACGCTCGCCTTCGGCATGTCGCACCGCTTCAAGGGCGAGCTTGCCGGCTGGACGGTGCGGGCGTCGGGTGCGATCTCGGCAGCCGGCAACGGAGCCGGCGGCGGTGTCGGCCTCGGCTATGAGTTCTGATGAGCCGGGCAGGAGGGGATGAATCGCCTCGTGGGCGCGACGAGAGCGGAGTTTCGCAGCGCTGCGAAGCCCCGCAGGACCCGCCCGGCAAGCGGTGATTGCCTCAGGCGGCTCCGATAAGGGGCCGGGGGAGGACGAGACGGATCCTTTGGGGAGAGACGTTCCTGATTTTCGGCAAGCCCCGCTGGCGGTTCTGGGGTGGCAGATTTCGGGGCGGACTTGTGCGAAGCCCCCAGCCGCCTCTTTGTGCGTGTCTGCGTGCGACTATGCAGTGCGAGCCTGCGCCTCGAGTGCATTGGCAGGATCGGCCGATTTGCGTGCGGCGAAAGCAACACATTGAGGAGGAGTTAGAGCGATGACACGCCATCTGTCGGGATGCCGCGCTTTGGCGCTGCTGGGGGCCGCTGTTCTGATCGAATCCGGCGCAGGGCCGGTGCTGGCCCAGACCACATATTCCCTCCCGCGACAGCAGCCAGCGCGAGCCGCGCCGCCGCCGGAGCTGCATTTCGGCAAGCCGGCGGTGAAGCCGGTTGCGGCGGCCCAGCCCAAGGTTGCGGCCCCTCCCAAGGTTGCGACCCAGCCCAAGGTTGCGGCCCCTCCCAAGGTTGAGGCGCAGCCCAGGATGGCGGCCCAGACCCGGCCGTCTCAGCCGCCGCAAACGACCGCGGAAACGGGGAGTGTGTTTGACGACCATATCCGCCAGGGCAAAATCGTCACCTGCGCGCGGACATTCGGCGCACTGGGACGGCGGATCAGTGCAAACTCGGCTTATACGGCTCAAAGCGAGTGGGACTCCAGGGCGAGCAATGACCATTCCATCCAGGCCCTGGTCGCGCTGACACCCCCGCCCAACGCTCCGACGCATCAGCCGGACGCCGGCATTGTCTTTGCCGCCCCGGTCGGGTCATCCTGCGAAGGCCATCTCATGAGGGTGACGCCGGTGTCCGAGAACTGTGCCGATATCGCCGCCAAGCTTGCGAAATCGCAAGGGCAGAACAGCATGCTCGGCGATCTGTCGGTATCGGCGATGCCCAATGGTTCCCAGGTGATGTTGATCCCCTTCGAGAAGTCCTGCATTGCGGTGACAGTGCTGCGAGGGACGGGCTAGCTTTCAGGCTGCTGCGCACGGAGATGCGGGGCTGGCGTGAAAGAACAGGGGGTCCGATGTCGGATGTTCTGAGATGGGGGGTCGTGGTCATGCTGGCGCTGTCAAGCGTGGTCGCGCTGCTCGCCGCCATGCGCCCGCGCAGGCAGTCCGCCCCGGCACCGGCCCGGGATAGCGCAACTGTGAATGGATCGGCAGCGGCGGGGCGGGCGGAAACGCCGTTCGAACAGCATGTGCGTCAGGGCGGGGCCGGGACCTCAGCTGCTCCCTGGATCCGGGAACTCCCGCGTCTCCACCCCATTGTGCGGACCGAGTGGAGCCGCGAAGCCGGGACCGATGATGCCATCCCGTCTCTTGTGACTGTGATGCCGCCGTCGGGTGGGCACTCAGGGGAGATTGAGGGCAGGGTGGTGTCTGTCGCGCGCGATTGCCTGGCCGATGAAGGGCGTCGGGGGTGGCTGACGGCGGTGGCGAGGAACGGCGAAAACGCGCACTCCGGCGAGGTGATGGTGATGACCCTGGCCAATGGCACGAAAGTGATGCTGGTTCCGTTCAACGGCGCCTGTGTCGCCGTTACTGTGCTGCAGGGGATCGCTTAGGGGCCGTCAGGAAATGACTGCTGTGAAGTGGGGATGGCACCCGCCCGCTCGCGCCATTCCACCTGTCAGGGGTGAATCAGTTATCTGTTATCTCGGGGGATCAGGCGTACGGGGAACGTGCGCCATCGCGGGCCCATCATCTCCCGCCCCTTGTCCTCATGGCAATCAAAGCCGCCCGAACAGCGGGCTCATCGGCTTGTCGCACGCAGCCCTTCGCAGAGAAGAACCGCTCCGTGAAAATTTGCTTCTCAAACTGCCTCCCTTGCATCAGGGTGGCGATTGGGAACGATGCCTCGTGGCATTCCGGAACCGGCCCTTCGTCGTCGGTGCCTCAGCTGTTCAACCAGGCGCTGACTTCCTGCCCGTCAAATGCTGTCCGGTTTCCTTCCAGGCTGCCCAGGATGCCAGGGCGTCCTGCCTTAAGCTTTCGCGGTCAACATATTGCTGAATTGCTTCAGGCATGATCCAGTGCGGCGAAGGCTGGCGCAGGGCTGCGAGATGGCGAAGGCGGCCAGTCAGCTTCTCGTCCATCCTGAGGGAGGTCGCCATGATCAGCCTTTTCATCGGGTATTACCTGGTGAAAATCTGGTCTGCCGCAGCGATCGCAGTCAAATCCTGTCAAGCCTTGCCCTTGTGCCTTTGCCTGCGGTGTCCGACATAATTTTTGGGTCAGGTCGGGTGAGCTGAGCAGTCTGGGGTCTGGGGCGCAATGCGCTTCAGGCTGCCCCTGTGCCGGGGTCTCAGTGTCTGTGAAGGGTTGAGCGAACTGGTGCGAGGATCCAAAGGCGAGAAGTGGTGGAGGACCTTCGCAAGACTGCCGGCAGGGCCGACAGGAGGAGGATCAGCCAGCCGCGTGTCTGTCGCTGTTGTCATCAATCTGTCGGACCCGACATATTGACCTCCCTGAAACTGCGCAAGGGTCGCGACGATGCGGTGGCAACCTGGTCCGATGTCGGGGCGTGCGGGTCCGCGTCACCCATCCTTGTGACCCATCCTTGCCCGTCGGGAAGGCACCGCTTTCAGGAACCTGTCATGTGGTGGCCGGAATCGTCGTTCCGGCGGTCAGAGACCAGTGGGTCTGGATGATGCGCCAGATATCGCCGCTCTCTTTGCGATAGACCTCGGTGCAGTTCCAGCCGATCTCGGCTCCATCGCTGGCGCGGATGGAGAGGAAGCGAAAGGTGAGGATGGCTGCATCGCCGATTTCCTGCACATGCGGTTCAATCATCTCATGGTGTGAAGCCAGGATCCTGCCGCGGATCGCGTCATAATAGGCCCTGAGAGGTGCAAGTCCGTCGAGCCGGGCAGGCAGGAAGGGATCGAAATAGACCACGTCGCTGGCGCAGATTTCCAGGAAGCCGTCGGGGTCGCCGTTGCACCAGCGCCGCAGTGCTGCGATTTCGATGCCGATGACAGGATGGTTCTGCATTTTCTCTGAACTCCCGCAATCTCCTGCAAACCATTTGCCGGAGGTAGTGGTTGACCCTTCCAGGCAGTGCGCTGCCTGGATCCTGAAAAGCGAGGGACAAGGCGCCGATTGGCTAGACGCCGATTCCCGGCCTCACGCGATGATCAAAGAAGTGATAGTCCGCCTGGCAATCGGCGCGCTTGTCCCGCTTTACAGCGGACATTTCGATGGTGTCGGCGTCTCTGAATCGGAAAGAGTAGGCGTCGGGCGTCTGGATGCCGTCGGTCTTGAGATAAATCAGATTGCCCTTCGACCACCAGCTGCCGCTCTCGCGATTCTTCACATGGGTTTTCCGCGGATCGTTGTAAAAGGTCACCGCGAAGCGGCCATCCGCCGAACGCGTCATGTCCCAGGCCAGAAAGCGGCATTTGCCGGAAGTGCTCCTCTGGCCCTGGAACCGTCCAACGAAGCGGGCATCCTGGGAGGCCGCTGACTGGGCCGATGCGGGCATCGCCAGCAAGGCAGAAAAAGCTGCGAGGGCGAGGAAGGGCAAAATCGCGATCGCCGGCAGACGGAAATGACTCATCGAACTCTCCTGTGGGCGACCCGTAATTCGGGCGCCGAGCGGCAAATCGGCGGCGGCTTTCAATAGAAGGGATGATGCGCGTTCGAGACGGACGGGTCGGTCGACGCGGCGCCTGGTGGTTCTGGCAGATCCTGCCCCTTCGCAGAACGTCGCGCGAAGCGACAGGGATGTGACCCGCCGGCCAGCCGGAACAGGTCGGGGATGACATGCCCAGTGCCGCCGAGAACAGCGGCCTGGAGATTGAGGGCCAACCGAAACGTGTCAGCCTGGTCACGCGCTGAGGCCCGGGACGTTCAGGGTCGCACTTTCCCCTGCAGTGGCTTCCAGTTCCAGCGGCGAGCGGGCATAGCCCATGATCACCATTTCGGTCAGATAGCGGCGCAGGAATGCGGCGCGGCCGAGACGATCCTGCTGGGCAACGTGAACCAGTTCGTGCGAGATCACGGAATTGTTCCGGGCTGTCCGTGGCTTGAGGAGAATGACGGAGCCATTGGTGCGACCCGCCTCGGCCTTGCTGCCGAGACCGATCTGCTCGGCGGCCATGCGCAGTTCCCGATCGGCCGGCAGAGGGAACTCGTCGAGGACGACGATTCGCACCCCTGCCGGGTCGGTGACGCCGATGTGGGCGGCAAATGCCGCCTCAGCGCTGGAGAGCACACGTCCTGTCGGCAACAGGTCGGCTTCCACCTTCTGATACCAGGCGAATGCCGATGGAAAGAAGCGGTCGAGGATCGCCCGCACATCCGGTGGTGGATTGTCGAGCGCGCGCGATTCCTGATCTGTCGGGCGCGGGACAATAGAGCGGGCGGTGACCGGGAGCAGGGCAGCTGGGACAAAAGGCATATACATGGCAAGCCCGTTTGGCTGGCGGCGGAACTTTCGAAATGGATCGGTGGCGACGGAGGCCAGGATGACCTGTCCGTCGCAATCGTCTGTTGGTTCCTGCGCAGAAGGCCGGTGCGTCGGTGGCACCTTGTGAGCTTGTGCTCCGGCACGGACCGGCGCGCGACCGGAAGTGTTGTCTGCAGAAAAGCCGATTCCAGCCCGGCAACGCAGGGGCTTCTGCATGGTGAAATCGACCATCTCCAGGCACGCGAGTCGGGCAAATATGCGCGCAGTTTGAGTCGAAGTTGAGGCAGAGTTGGAACGGGCGCTGGCGCGCCTCGCCACAATCTCGAATTGTCCTGCAATTTCAGTTCAATGGGTGGCTGCCGGGGCGCTTCAAATGGGCCTGAGCCCATCGTTCGGGGCGCCGTTTCGTCATGCGCCCGGATGAGCGACGGTAATATATAGCCGACAGGGTCGATTCCGGGTTTCGTGGACAGGGCACTGCGCGCTGCCGCGTTCTGCGGAAGCGAGACATTCCAGGAGCCCGTCTCCACGGATGTGAGAGGCGATGCGGCCACGGTATTTGCACGCGGCGAGAGAGAGTAGGGGGAGAGCGGAGCAAAGCCCGCAATCAACGTGCTCTCGTTCCTTTGTACATTGTCCCTGGCGTGGCAGAGGTCGGTTGCGTCTGTCGGTTCGACAGGGCGAGAGTCTGGATCACCGCACGCCTGCGGCCATTCCCGTGGCCGCATCGCGGCACATCGTCGCCGCCGACCGTGTCGCAAAGCTCACATCAGGCCGGGTCTCGCTCCGGGCGACGTGCTGCGGGGCTGGCGCGCGGATCAAAGCTCGGTGCTGCAGCAATGGCAAGCTGGTGGTGGCTGACAGGCGTCGGGTTGGCTCCCTCAGGGTGCCACGGGCATCCCTCAGGGTGCCACGGGCATCCCTCAGGGTGCCACGGGCATCCCTCAGGGTGCCACGCGCATCTCACTGCCAATCTGCCCGGGCGGTGACGTGATTGATGTGGGTGAGTTGCCTGGGTGACTTCCAGCTGTGACGTGCGGTCAAGGGGTCCTGTCGCGGAGCAGATGCAGGCGTATGTTGAGAATATTGCGCCTGATACGTGCGGCGTCTTCGAGCCTTCCGTTCCTGTCGTGATCGCGTGCGACGATCAGTTTCATCCCGGAATCATCAATTACGCGAGGGTCAGAATAGCGGTTCCCGAGTTCGCCGAGCTCTGCGTTGAGTGTGTTGTTGGCGTTCTCAAAGTCACGGCGCGCGATTTCGGTGTCGGCGCGATCAAGCTGGGTCTGGATCGTTGCCAGCAGCGTCTTGTCGTCGCGGACATTGTGGTCAGAAGCGGTTTTATCGCCGGCGATGGTGCCGTCGTTGTTTCCGGCCACGAGCTGCAGCACAAGCTTAGCGTCAGCCTCCATTCTGGCGGAGCCGATGGTCTCGGTTGTCTGTTCCAGAGAGGGAGCGCCGGTTCGGGGGGCGTGGACGGTGGATTTTTCCTCCGCCTGGCAGGTGGTGGCCACTGTGAGGAGCAGGATGGCGAAGGCGTGGTGACGATTCATGGTGGTTCCGGCTGCCATGATGCAAAACGCGCGGAGCGTGCGCGCTTTGCATCAAACCCGTCAAGATGCGCGGCTCACAGGGCGCGCACGCGCTCGGCGAGCAGCTTCTGCGCAGTGGTCAGGCGGTTGCGGGCCTGTTTGATCGACTCGTCGGATTCCTCCAGCGCCTTCTCCTGGGTCAGCATTTTCTGGGCGTAGAGGCGGGCGAGATCGGAGCCCTGAGGTGCCGCCTTCAGATTCTGGCGCAGACGCTCCTGATCGTCGGTGATGTGCTTGCGCTGTTTCTGCAGGCGGTCGACTTCCGCTTTGGCCTCGTCGCAGGACTTGGTGGCTTCGGCGACGGGTGCGAGACGGTTGCGGGTCTCTTCGGTAATCTCCGGAGCGATCATGATGGCGCGGACACGGATGTCGGTCAGTTGTGCGACATCAATGATTTCGACCGTCGGGCGCTCCATTACCACCTTGACCTCGCGCGACTGGTTGGCGTCGACGTCGAAACGCAGCCGATAGACTTTTTCTGCGATTGCCGCCTGCTCCGGTTTGGGCTCGACCAGCGTCCAGTCGGTGATGCGGGGCTGTTCGATCGTCAGCTGACGCGGCTCGGCAGAGCCGTTTTTGATGCGATAGGTCGTGGTCTGGCGCAGCCGGCTTTCGATATGGAGGGCACCGTTGACCGCCCTGACGCTGGTCAGGGCCGAGGCCGAACCGCGCTCACTGTCGACCAGGACCTTCTGGTCGGCAGCAAAACCGACCAGACGCGAATCGCCGGCAGGCAGCAGCGGGAATTGGGCGTCCCCGGAAAACAGCGGTCCGGCCGAGGTCTCCTCATAGACCGTCACTGCGCCAGGCGGCAGCGAGGTCGGGCTGTCGTTTTTGAGCGACAGCGCGCGCCAGGGATTGCGGCCACCGCGATACCAGGCCGCAGTCTGCGCCGGAACCTTGAGGTCGATGAAAGGCACGGTCAGGCTTTCACCGGACGGAACAGTGACCGGCGTCGCCAGAGTGAAGCTCGCACCTGCCATGTCTTCGCTGGTCTCGGTGCCAAGCTCGCGGGGCTCACTCATCGGGGCAGGCGGAGGTGCGGCAGGAGGCGGCGCGCCTCGCACGAAGCCGTCGAACAGAGGTGAAGTGGCTGGCTCGCTCGGAGTTGGGCCGCGGCTCTCGGCAGCAGCCATGATCCCATGATCGACCGGGGCCTGCGCCGTGCGGCTGACCGGGGGGGCGTTGACAGGGCGCTTGACGTAATAGGGGTTGTAAAGCTCCTGACGGAAGGTCACGGGGGAGGCCGAGGACAGGGTGACGGCGACATCCTTCCAGGGATTGCCGGTCATATTCTCCAGCACCACCCAGCCTTCGAGCCGGGCCTTGTCCTCACCGGTTCTGGGCAGGGTCATGCGATAGGCTGCTTTCCATACCGGGGCTTCGGCGACATAGCCGATGCGCACTATGCGGCTGCCGCCGGGAGCAAGCCGGATGGTGATGTCACGGCCCGAGCGGTCCTGTGCGGCGCGCAGCGCCCGGATGGCGCTATCCATCTGCTCAGCAAGGCGGGCGTCCTTGAACTGCAGGCCCTGGGCCTCCTCAAGGATGAATTGCTCGATCGCGCCATTGGCCAGCACAGAGACCCGGGTATGTGTGGTCTCCGTGGTCTCCACGTTCCCTTTCGTGATCGCGGTTTCGGCTGCGACACTGACGATGCGTCCCTCGATCGCGCGTGGTCCGGAGAGGCTGATTTCGGCTCCCTTCAGGGCAGCGAGCAGGGCAGGCAGAGTGTCGAGGTCGGATTTGGAGAAAGGCAGCGAAGCGAAAGCCTGGTCCGCTCCGGCCTGGCTCGGCAGGGTCGCCAGCGCCGGGCCAGCGGGGTCGAGGATGACCATGCTGGCGAGAATATCGTCGACCTGGTCGAGCTTTGTCCGCAAGGTCAGGGTCTCCTGGCCGCTGACCTCGGCGGCATATTCGAAATAGCCGACGCCGCCGGTGCCGAGCACCGCCCGTTTGAGGGCAAGATCGCCCGCAAAGCCCGAGCCGCAGGTCAGGGGTGTTGCCACTGCAACAACAACGAGAGAACGGGGAATGCGCATGTCGGTCCTGTGAGATTGAGGGGTGAAGGCGGAAGCGGCGCCTGGTCCTGATCCCGCCATAACGAGAGCGGTGTTACGTAGGGCACTATATGTGCAGGCACAGGGCTCGCGGCTTGACTGAACTGACGTGGCTGAAACATTGACCCCGGCAAAACGTCAGAAATTGGGCGATGCCGCACAAAAAGCAAAGATCACGGGGTGACAGGGAGGTTGGCGGACGCGGTCGCGCCTTTGTGACCGGCTGGTGCTGCGGCAGTTGAATTGACATATCAGGGATGCGGAAAGGAGGCCACAGAAGAAT
>WQYW01000178.1 GCA_009781045.1 Alphaproteobacteria bacterium | reverse complement strand
GCGGTTAGGCGTGGATTGCGTAAGCTACAAATGAGGCCAGATTCCGTCCGCGCATTTTTCAGGCATAAGGATTGTAAGTACGCCGCAGCTTAAGGTCATCAATATTATGCACGGATTAGTACGAAATATTCGCGAAGTCTCCGCGGAAAATGTTGGAGACCTTCGGCTGCGGAAGCCCCATACGCCCGGCAGCCTTTCTTTCGCAGATACCAGGTGCGGTGATAGCGCTCCCGATCTCGCTGACAAGAGCCGCCTTGATCTTCAGTTTCCCGGCATCCGGCAGCTTGAGACTGCGCGAAGACGTTGTCGGAACCATGCCGGACTTCGATTGCCGTGAATGACTTCCTTTCTCATTTCCAGCCTCATTCGCGATCCCGGTGTTCAAGGATGAACGCAGCGGCTTCCCTGGCTCCAGCGGATGCTTTCGGATGATCTTTGACGGAGCGGAGCAGCCCCAGCAGCCGATCCCGCACGTCCGGCACATGTTCGACATTCAGAATTCTGTTGACCATCCAGAGTGTGTGGCGCGTGGGGCACCTCCCCACGGAAAGAACAAGTTGATCAATACAGGCCGGGTAGAAGCGCTCCACGAAGTGGACCAGAGGCCCTGGAGACCCGATATCTGCCTCGGGAAACCGCTCCATGAAGGAAAATATTTCCGCTACTGTCTCTTCCGCCCCCGGCAATCCTTGCATGGGCTCCATCAGCTCATAAAGCCTGGATTCGATTTCGCATGGATCTTCGTCCGGCCTGAGATTGAGGTGCCGCAGACCATCCACGAATTTTTCCAGCTCCGCATCCATCGCTATTCGCCCCCTCTTCGCCCTGCGCTGCCTCGCCGCCCATGTCCTGGCTCAAGGCAATCGGCAATCCCGCTCGCCCCCGTTTCTTTGCCGCCTTTGCTCAAAACTCGAAAACACCGTCCGTGTCTGTGAGAACTCAAAGCTCCAGCGCGTTAACCCTCTATCGCCAAGGCCCAGCGCAAAGGGGGGCGGGACGTTCCATTGGCGCGCCACATCGCTGTGCCGACACTGCCAATATCGCAGACGAAGGCACGCTGAAAGCGAATCTGTCGTGGCCGTGGGGGAAAGAGGAAGGAGGGGAAGCCCAGCGTGGCAACCCCAGGTTCTCGTGGGCTCGCGGGTTCCGGCACGTCCACACGACGCGGCACACACGCGCGCGCGCACGCCCCTCGTGATTGGCGCTCTCAGGCCATCACCTTCAAGGTCCGGCCCTCCGGTCCTGGAGCTTGGCGCCCTGGTTTCAGGATCTTCCACCTCTACCACCCACCATTCCGTCAGCACCGACGACCCAAGGCGCAGGCACCACACCAGGCCGCTGATCACATTCGCGTCAGGGCGGCCCCACCGTGTTTCCCGGTTGCCTCATCTTCGCCATAAAGGGTTCGAAATCTCGTTCAATCCTGCGAAAGAGATTCGCACGCGACATGAGGCCCCGCGCCAAAGCCTCGTCTCTACCCGATCTCTTCTCGTCCCGCCCGCCCTCGCATCTTTCGCCGCATCAATTTAAGGGTTCCAGATCAAGTGGTTGATCTCGCCGCGATCGAACGACTCGCGCCCGACCAGGCCTCCCTGAAGGCGGGGACGGGCCTCGCCAAGCCCGCCAAATGGTCCAATGCTGGCATCAGCCAGGACCAGGGCCTGATCTGGGGTGAATGTGCCGGATCCGGGGCCAATCCCTACCGGGTCATGGCGGACCTCAATGACCTCGGCAATAAATGCACCTGCCCGTCGCGCAAGTTCCCCTGCAAACATGTCATCGGCCTGCTCTGTCTCAAGGCCAAAGAGACCATCCCCTTCGCCCCGGCCGATACCCCGGCCTGGGTCAGCGAGTGGGTGTCGCGGCGTCGGCCCTCGTCGTCCCGACCCCAGGCTGGAAAAGAAGGCGGTGGCCCCAAGGACATCGGCGCTGCCGCCCTCCCGGAGGCCGAGAAGGTCGAAGACCCCAAAGCGATTGCGAAGCGCCAGGCTGCGGCCGCCAAACGGCTTGCCGCCACCGACGGCACGATCAGGGAGGCGCTGGAGTCGCTGGAGCAATGGACCCTGGATCAGTTGCGTCAGGGTCTGTCGGGCTCAATGGAGGAACTCACATCGCGCTGCCGCAAAATCGCCGCCCGCCTGGTCGACGGCAAGGCCCAGACACTCGCTGGCCGCATTGACGAACTGCCGGCCCGGGTGCTGGAACTCCCCGGCGGTGACCGCCAGCGCGGGCTGATATGCGAACTTGCCAGGCTCATCCTGCTGGCACGCGCCTTCTCTGCCAACCCTTGCGATCCCGAAATTCGCCGCGCGGTGGCCACATCGGAAACAAAAGAGACCGTGCTCAACGATCCCGCGGCCTTGCGCGTCAGCGCAACATGGGAAGTGCTGGCCGAGCGCATCCTGACGCGGCGCGACAGCCTGATTTCCCAGACCGTGTGGCTGCTGCGGCTTGATGATGGAGCGACGGACTCCGCTCCAGCCCCGCGCTTTGCCATGCTGCTCGACTTTTTCCCGGCCAGTGTCGGCCGCCGCGGCTCCGCCTTCACGCCCGGAGACCGCTTCACCGGCGAGGTCGCTTTCTATTCCGGATCAAATCCCCTGCGTGCGCTGCTGCTCGGACACCAGGCAATTCCCGAGGGAGCCGCCACCGCATCTCCCTGGCCGGAACCCCGGTCGTTGACGGAAGTAATCAGCGAGGCGCGCCAGGCCGAACCCTGGATACTCGATATCCCCGTATTGCTGCCGCCGGGCCGGCTTGCCAGCGATCCTTCCGGGGCAAGCTGGTGGCGGCCGCTGCGGGAAGCGGAATCGACGTCTCAAGCCGACATTGCCCTGCCACTCGTTTCCAGGGGCAAGGGGCTGATCCGCGGCACCACGCTTGAGCGCGCCGCAGCCTTATGGTCGATGGGCCGGCTCGACATTCTCGCGGCTCAGACCGCATGGGGCCGCCTCGATGGCTGAAGCTCACTCTCCAGAGGACACGCTCGACTGCCTCGGCGCGGTGTTGGCGCGCTGGGCCACCGGCGGCAGTGCCGCCGCTGTGGCCCCGGCCGCCTGGGTTGACCTGCTCGGCAGTGATCCGACGGAAGCGGAATTGCGCCTGCTGGCCTTAAGTGGACAGTTGCTTGAAAGCGCCATCGCGCTGCCCACCACGGAAAGAGGGGCTCTGGCGCTCCGAACCCTGCCCGACCTGCCCCGGCTTGCCCCTGGCACGGTGCCGGACCGGTTCCGCCCCGTGCTGCGCCGCCTCCAGCATGACAGCAATGGTGCCGACTGGGCCTGCCTGCTCCACCTTCTGGCGGCGCGAGGCTTCACCGTCCATCCCGCCGACTGGCTGCCCGCCGCCGACAACAGCGAACTTCCCGATGTCTATGCCCCGTGGCGCGACTGGGCGGCAATGGCGCATGGTGCTGCGACATCACGCGGCCGGGAAATCGACGAGATCAATATCGAGACCTGGGATCTGTTCTATCCGGCAGAGCGCTGTGCGGCGCTCAAAGCCCTGCGCAGACTTGATCCAGAAGCGGCGCGCGCCCTTCTGGAGGCCAAACTCGCCGGCGAGGACGCCGCAAAACGCCTGGCGCTGGTCGAGTGCCTGTCGATCGGTCTGTCGCCCACCGACCTGCCTCTGCTCCAGACTCTGGCGACCAGCGACCGCGCGCCCAGGGTCAAGGCCCAGGCTGTGCAGTATCTCGCCCGGCTCGGGGCCGCTCCGACGTCTGCGACCTCCAATGACGATGCCGCGGAACTTGCCGACTATTTCTCGACCGGACTCAAGGGTGGCTTCAAGCTCAAGCCGCTTAAAACCACGGCACAGAAAAACCGCCGCGCGCAACTCCTGTCAAATACCGACTTTGCCAGCTTTGCCGCGTCGCTGCAGTTTTCGCCGCTGGAACTGGCGCAGAACTGGCCCTTCGCCAGCGATGCGCAACTTGACCAGGTGCTGGCGGAAATGGCGCAGCGCTCGGCGCCGGATGACATCATTGCCGTGCTGGCGCGGCACGCCATCGGCAATGTCCAGACCTGCATCGCGCTTGCGAGCCGACTGGAACCGCAGGCCCGCGTCGAGATCGCCCGGTATCTGCTCGACAGGAGCCAGACCTTCCAGGTCGCGGTCGAGGTCGCAGGAGCTGCCTTTCACGGCGATCGCGACAGCGGCCTCGATCACCCCCTCTCTCTGCCCGCCGGCGTCCGGCTGATGGGCGAATTGCGCCTGGTCCGCAGTCTTGAGGCCAGGAATGACGACAAGAGCGACAGCCAGGCCAAGGCCAAACGCGGCGCACTCGGCGATGAACTGACGGCCATCGGCCTTCTTGCCTCAAATGCGGGTGCCCGCCGGACTCTCGACCTCCTCAGGGCCGCCGATCTCCTCAACACGATCTGCGGTCTCACCGACATGATCGAACTCAACGCCGATTTGCCGGCGAACACAGGGAACCCGTAATGAGCGACAAACTGCGTCTTGCCGCCGAGGAAAGCTATGGAAGCGAACTCGCCGCACTGGCCGGCGATGACAGTCATCGTCCGCCGGGATGGCAGCTCGCCCCGCGCGCCGTGGTCACCTATCTCATGGGCGGCAAGGCCGGCGACGGCACGCCCATTTCGGCCAAATATGTCGGCGACAGGCGGCTGATCGAGACCGCAGTGGCCACCCTTGCCACCGATCGGGCGCTGCTGCTGCTCGGCGTACCCGGCACCGCCAAGTCCTGGGTCTCCGAGCATCTCGCCGCCGCCATCACCGGCAACTCCACCATGGTGATCCAGTGCACCGCCGGCACTGACGAAAACCAGGTGCGCTACGGCTGGAATTACGCCCAGCTGCTCGCCCATGGCCCGAGCCGCGAGGCCCTGGTCGCCACGCCTTTGATGCGGGCGATGGAAGAGGGCAAGCTGTGCCGCTTCGAGGAACTGACACGGATGGGCAGCGACGTCCAGGACACGCTGATCACCGTGCTGTCGGAAAAAATGATGCCGATCCCGGAACTCAACAGCGCGGTTCACGCCCGACGCGGTTTCAACATCATCGCCACCGCCAATAACCGCGACAAGGGCGTCAATGAGCTGTCGTCGGCACTCAAACGCCGCTTCAATGTCGTAGTGCTGCCGCTGCCCGACAGCGCCGAGGAGGAGGTGTCGATCATCGTCAAACGGGTCGGCGAAATGGCGACCTCTCTGGATCTGCCGCTGCCGAAGAATGCGGCAGAAGAAATCGCCCGGGTGGTTGCGATCTTCCGCGAACTGCGCTCCGGTTCCACCGAGGACGGCAAGGTAGCCCTCAAAACACCCTCCGGGGGACTGTCCACCGCCGAGGCCATCGCGGTCATGGTCGGCGGCATCAGCCAGGCCACATTTTTCAACAACGGCCACCTCGGGCCTGAGACGCTGGCCGCCAGCATGGCCGGCGCGGTGATCAAGGACCCGGTGCAGGACCGCGCTGTGCTCGCCGAATATCTTGAGACCGTGCTCAAGAAGCGCCGCGGCTATGAAGCCTATTATGCCTCGCTGACCGACATCATCTGAATGAGCGCCGCCCCCGTCTCCATCTTCGGCATCCGCCACCACGGCCCGGGCTCGGCCCGCCGGCTGGTCGAGGCGCTTGATGAACTCAAGCCCGCCATCGTCCTGATCGAGGGGCCGTCGGACGCCTCCGATCTGATTCCCATGCTCAGCCGTCCGGAGATGGTGACACCGGTGGCGCTCCTGACCTATCCGGAAGAGGATCCGGCAGGCGCGTCCTTCTTTCCCTTCGCCCAATATTCCCCGGAATACCAGGCCGCGATCTGGGCAGCACGCAACAATGCTGCCGCCCGCTTCATCGACCTGCCCGCAGCCGACCGTCAGGTTCTCAAGGGCGACAGCGACGAAGCAAAAGAGGATCCGATCCGCCGCGACCCGATTGGCGCGCTCGCACAGGCCGGCGGCTATGACGACGGCGAATCCTGGTGGTCGGACGTGATCGAGGAAAATCCGACCTCGGGCCCGGTCTTTGCTGCGGTGGCAACGGCCATGACCGCATTGCGGGAACAGGCGCAGGCGTCGGATCCTCACGAAGCGGCGCGCGAGGCTCATATGCGCATTGAGATCGCCAAAGCCGCCAAAGAAGCGGTCGGCCCGGTTGCCGTGGTCTGTGGCGCCTGGCATGTCCCGGCTTTGAGCGAACGCCACCCCCTTGCCGCCGATCGCGAACTGCTCAAGGGTCGCACGAAGACCAGGACCAGAACCACCTGGGCGCCCTGGACCAGCCCGCGGCTTGCCAGTTCCAGCGGCTATGGAGCCGGCGTCAACGCTCCGGCCTGGTACGCCCATCTCTGGGCCTGTCGCGGCAATTCTTCTTCCAGTGAGACCACGGCCTCCTGGATGACGCAGATCGCGCGGCTGTTGCGCCAACGCGGGCATTCGGTGTCCACAGCATCCAGCATTGAGGCCCAGCGCCTCGCCTGCGCACTCGCCGCACTTCGTGACCGACCCGCCCCCGGCTTTGCAGAAATGCGGGAGGCGGCCATCGCCTGCCTGTGCAATGGCGAAGCGGCGCGCTGGGCGGACATATCCGAAGAACTTCTGATCGGCAGCAATGTGGGCGCCATCCCGCCCGACACGCCGCTCGCCCCCCTGCTGGAAGATCTGCAGCGCCAGCAGAAGCTGACAAAGCTCAAGCCCGAGGCGCTGGAACGCGCACTGACGCTTGACCTGCGCAGTGAGAGCGGTTCTGCGCGCTCGGTCCTGCTCCATCGTCTGCTGCTGCTCGACATTCCCTGGGGCCGCCTCACCGATATGGGGCGCTCGCGCGGCACTTTCCGCGAGAACTGGGAACTGCGCTGGGAGCCGGAATATGCCGTGCGCCTGGTTGAGAATCTGGTCCATGGCTCGACCATTGCCCAGGCCGCATCCAGCCGCACGATTGACGCCATGCGCAGCGACAGCCCGATCGATGTCCTGGCCTCGCAGCTCCACGGTGCCATGACCGCGGATTTGAGTGAGGCCACAGCTTTCGGGATAAGTGCGCTTGAAACAAGGCTGGCGGCGACCTCCGACTGCCAGTCGCTGCTGGCGACGCTGCCGCCCATGGCCGACATCATCCGCTATGGTGAAGCCCGCGCCGGCAGCGCCGAACATCTCACCGCGATGATGCCGCGCATCGTCCTGCAGGGGTCTCTGGCGCTGCCTTATGCCGCGCGCAATCTCGATTCTGCGGCAGCGGCGAAGCTGCGCCAGGCCATCCAGGCTGCCGACAGCGCGATAGGGCTCGCCCAGCTCGGCGATGAGCTGAGCGATGCCTGGATGAATGCGCTCACGGACCTCGTCGGTCATGACCAGACCTCGAAGCTGATTGCTGGCACCTCGGCCCGACTGCTTTATGAAGCCGGACGGCTGGATGCGGAGAGGACCTCGGTCCTGCTGGCGCGCAATCTCTCGCCCGGCACCGCGGTCAGTGAGGCCGCAGGCTTCTTTGAGGGCTTTTTCCAGGGTGCCGGTCCCCGCCTGATTCATGATGCCGCCCTGAGAGACGCCGTCGACCACTGGCTGATGGCGCTCGACGAGGAGGATTTCACCGGGCATCTGCCGCTGTTTCGCCGGGTGTTCTCCACCCTCGACCGCAGCGAGCGCCGTCATCTCATGGATGCCCTGTTCGGCCGGCGAGCTGCTGCCCATACCTATTCTCTGCTGCCCGGCAGCGCTTCCGCCTGGCCGGTGCAAAGGGAACGCATCCTCGCCCTTCTTGACGGGGGGAAACTGAAATGAGTGACCGTTCCGAACGCAGCCGGCGCTGGACGCTGGCGCTCGGTCTCGATGCCGAAGACGGCGGCTCTGCGCTGTGCGACCGTGACCAGCGCATGGCGGCCGCACTCGGCGCGCTCTATGACAATGACGGCGATACCCCGGCAAAACGGCGCGGCGGCCTCGGACGCTCAGCGCCACGGGTGGCGAAATGGCTGGGCGACATCAGGGAATTCTTCCCCTCTCCCGTGGTCCAGGTGATCCAGAAAGACGCTTTCGAACGCAAGGGCCTGCGCCAGATGCTGCTGGAGTCCGAATTCCTCGCCACCGTCGAAGCCGACGTCAATCTGATCGCCGATCTGATCGCACTGCGCGCGGTGATGCCCGACAAGACCAAAGACACCGCGCGCGCCGTCATCACCAAAGTGGTGGCCGAACTCATGGAGCGGCTGGAGCGCCGCACCGCGGATGCCATCCGCGGCTCGCTCGACCGCTCGCGCCGCACCTTCCGCCCGCGTTTTGCCGACATCGACTGGCCGCGCACCATTCGTGCCAATTTGCGCCACTACCAGGCCGACCACCATTCCATCGTGCCCGAACGCCTGATCGGCTTCATGCGCCAGCAAAGACGCATCGTCGACCTCGACGAGGTCATCCTCTGCGTCGACCAGTCGGGCTCGATGGCAAGTTCCGTGGTCTATGCCTCGATTTTTGCCGCCGTCATGGCCTCGCTGCCGGTGGTCGCCACCAAACTGGTCTGTTTCGACACTGCGATCGTCGATTTGACGGAAGAGCTCGCCGACCCCGTCGAGGTCCTGTTCGGGGTCCAGCTCGGAGGCGGCACCGACATCAACCGCGCCGTGGCCTATTGCGCCGATCGCATTGAGCGCCCCACCAAGGCCCATTTCATCCTCATCACCGACCTCTATGAGGGCGGCAATTCGAGCGAACTCCTCGACCGCCTGGCACGGATGAAAGCAGGCGGGGTCAATGCCATCGTGCTTCTGGCGCTGACCGATACCGGCAGCCCGGCCTATGATCCATCGCTCTCGGCCAAAGTCGCCGCACTCGACATCCCGGTCTTTGCCTGTACCCCGGACCAGTTCCCCGACATGATGGCCACCGCCCTCAAACGTGGCGACATCGCCGCCTGGGCGGCAGGCTGCGACATCAAACTGGTGCGCGCCACTGAAACCGCTCACGGCTGAGCGGTTCCATCTGGACCGCTGAAGCGGAGCGGGTTAGTGCTGCAGGCGCCGCGGAAATTGCAGGATGCACTTCCCGCTGTCCCTTTTTCAGTCGCCGTTCCCTGGCACCCTGCAAATGTGCCCGGCGGCAGGCTGTTTTCGAAGCTGGAGTACGCCCCATGACAAGCTGGCATTACGCCGTTGACGGAAAGGCGCAGGGACCAGTCCCGGAACAACAGCTGCGCGAACTCTTGCGCCAGGGCAGGCCTGGCCAAGGCGGGCTTGGCCACAGAGGGCTTGGCCCCGACACCCTGCTGTGGACGGAAGGAATGGCCCAATGGCAGAAGGCCTCCGAAATCGCAGCCTTCGCCGCGCCGGCAGCGGCACCGGCCGCACCTCCACAGGCACAGCCGCAGCTCCAGCAAAAACCGGCGCCATCACCCGCCCAGGCGACAGGCGACTTCTCTGCGGCTCCCACCCGTCACGACACCGGCTTCAGCCAGACCGGGATCGCCCAGCCGGCGGCGGAACTGCGCATTGATGTGGTCCTGCGCCAGAGCCTGTCGATCCTGAAGGCCCGGCTCGGCTTCTGGATCCTCACAGGCTTCCTTGCCACCCTGGTGGTGGTGCCTTTCGCCGTCATCCTTTCGCATTCGACCGCTATCAACGGTGTCATTATACTGGTGCAGGCGGAGCTTGATACCGTCATCACCTTTGTCGCCTTCCATGCCTGTTACGGGCGGAATTTCGGGCTGGGCGAAGCCTTGCAGCAAGGGTCTGAAAGATTCCTGCCCTTCCTCGGTATCATGGCGCTGATCATGGTGGTGGCGTTTCTGGGCCTGGTGATCCTTGGCCTTGTGGGCAATCTGTTCGGTTTTCTCATCGGCAGCACCACCGCCGTTACTCTTCCCTACATCCTTTTCCTGGTTGCGGGAACCATGGCCGGGGTGCGGATCCTTGTCAGCACGGCCGTCTGCGTTGCCGAGAAAGCCGGTCCCATCGTCAGCATAAAGCGGAGCGTTGATCTGACCGACGGCTCCTCCTGGAGGATTTTCGGCCTTCTTCTGATCCCTGTTGCCGCACTTTTACTTGCGATCCTGATCGCGATCGGCATCGGAGCCGCTGCGATCGCATCGGCAGGGTCCCTGCGGGACGCCACTACCAGCCTGACCGTTGTGGCGACTATGGGGCTCCTCGTCCTGCTTTTTTTCCCGTTTCAATGGCTGTTCAACGCATTCATGGTCATTCTGACGACAACCACCTATGTCGAGCTGCGGCGGACAAAAGAAGGTTTCACCACCGACAGCATTGCCGAAGTCTTCGAATGAGGCCCGCCCGGTGAGACGGCCGCGAGAACTTCCCTGCGCGCAATCGCGGCACGCCATCCCTTTCAGGCTGTGTCGGCACGTCTTCAGTTTCGGCAGCGGCCCTCGCAGCCTGGCTGGATCCTGTGCGAAAGACGGCAGTTCCAGCCGCGGCTGAATACCTGCACCGACACAGCGCGCCCGCAGCAGACAGCCTCCCTGTCGGCCGGGTCGGCGAAAAGCGAAATCGCCATCGCAGCCGTTGGTTCCGCCCGACCCGCTCCGGCCACCACCCCATCAACGGCAGCCGCCACATCGATCGGGAAAATCCCCAGCGCGCTGCTGTGAGCGCCTCGGATCATCCCGCCCCTTAAAGGCAGCGCGGGCGCCGGCACGGCGCGCCCGGATGTGACCGCTTTGCGCTTCGACCGCGCTGTGGCTCGCCGCCTTTCGCCGCAGGATCGTTCGGATGAATCAGATGTCATCAGGGAACTTCGGCATTTTCGCAGAGTTCCCGGATTCATGAGGAGCCCGGCGCAATAAGGCAGGCTGCCCACGCCCTTTGCCGGGTCAGCATGCTCTTCCGGCACGCAGGTTCCACGACGCATGGCGGACACAAACGCGGCCCAGGAGGCGCCTCTGGTCTCCCTTCCCGCGCCCTGGTCGGGCTGGACGGTGGAACTGCAGCGGGTTAGTGCTGTTCTGGCGCGTGAGAAACGACTCCCTTGCGGATGGCCCATCTGTCTGCCGAAATCACAGCGCCGACAGCGGCACAACCGGGGCATTCCCATGACAGACTGGCATTACGCTTCCGGCCAGCAGGCGAAAGGACCTGTTTCGCTACAGCATCTGCGCCATCTCTTGAGCCTCGGCAGGCTTGGCCCCGACACCATGGTCTGGACCCAGGGAATGGCGCAATGGCAGAAGGCCTCCGAGACTGCGCTGCTGGCAGAGCCACCGCCGCCCGGAATTGCCCCGGCTCAATCCTCGCTGCCCCCAGGGCCTGACAGCCCGTCTCCCGACTTCCGTTTTGCCCATAATTCGATCGGGCCTTCCGGCGCGGAACTGCGCATCGGCCGGGTCCTTCGCCACAGTGCGGCGATAGTGCGGGCCCATTTCCGCTTCTGGCTGCTCTCCGGCCTGATTGCCACCCTGGTTCTGGTGGCTTTTGCCATCATTCTTCCCAGTTCGATTTCGAGCGCCATCCACATTGTGGGCGCAATCGTACAGGCGCAGCTCAATGCGACACTCACCGTTGCCGCCTTCCAGGCCTGTTGCCGGCAGGATTTCAGTCTGCGCGAAGCCTTCCAGAAAGGTTCGGAAAGATTCCTGGCGATCACAGGCATTCTCACGCTGATGGTTCTGGCGCTGTTTTCAGGTTTTATCATCGCCGGCATTCCCGGCATGCTGCTCGGCATGCTCAGCGTCGGCCTCGCCGTCACTGTGACTGCGGGTGCGAGTCAATCTGTGGTCACTTTTGCCACAATCATGTTTCGTTCGCGGGGCGATTCGGATTTGTTCTCTTTCATAATTCCGGGACCCCATTGAATTCTCCGACGGAATTGATTCTTGT
>WQYW01000177.1 GCA_009781045.1 Alphaproteobacteria bacterium | reverse complement strand
GCCGGAGGAAAAATGCGGCGCATTGGGCCGCGAAACAGGCTTCGCAACAGTCATTCTTCTACCCTTCCAGATAGTAAGCCTCCCGTTGGGGGGAGGTGTCCCAACGCGGCTCTTACGGGAAACGATGGAGATCGTCAAGACGGCGTTGCGCGCCCGACAGGCGCGCAACGCCCCCCTCGCCTCCCCTCCTCCGGCGCTTTTTTCCGCTCTGTCACGCGCCGGCCGGGAGGACAGGACCATGCGGGGCAGCCTTTCGGGCTTTCAGGCCAGGACGCGGGCCCGGTCACCTTCCGTCCGCGCCTGACGCCTGCTGCACGATGGAGAGGCACCTCGTCACCCCCCGTCACCCTTTGTCTCACCCCCGGGACATGACAGGCCTGATACATGACAGGCCTGGGACATGACCGGCCCGGCACCCCTCGCGCGCACTATTTTTTTTGAGGAACCCTGATCGGATCTGCCGCGCCATAAGCCGGCGACGCACAGGTCCGCATCCCTGGCCGCCCCCCTGCCCCCGATTGCCGCCCTCCGCGGCTCAGAACCTGTAGCCCAGACCGAGGCGCGCCGTATTGATCACGGTATCCATCTGGTTGACGAAGCGCACATACTCATACTCCGCGCGCATGAACAGGTTGCCGCTCATCTGCACGTCGACGCCTACACCCAGCGTATAGCCATAAACCAGATGGTCCCGCTGATCCGCATTCGCCGTCAGCGTCCTTTCCGAAACGAACGGCCCGAGGGGCTGGGTTGACGCGGAACTGTCGACCTGCACCGCGCGGATGATGTCGGCATTCCCCAGGGCCAGGCCGCCGAACAGATAGGGCAGGAACGGGCCATACGCATAGCCGGCGCGACCACGCAACGTCACCATGTCGGAGAGCGAAATGCCCGCCATGGACGTGGCACTCGCCGAATAATAGAGCGGAGGCACGCTCGGGAACGGCGTTGTTGCACGCCGAGCCAGCTCTGAATTCGACACGGCAGCAAATTTGCCATGGACGTAGCTGGCCTCAAGGCCCAGCACCACGTCGTCCCATTGTGAATTGTAACCGCCAAAAACGCCATACACCCCGGCGTGCACGGATCTGTCGTTGTTCGGGAACGTCCAGCTCGACACATGCAGGGCCTGCTCAACCGCCAGGTCCTGCAACAGATTGGCAAACAGCGTCTGGTTCGACGAATCCATACGCGCATCCGCCGCGCCATAACCGGCCTGGGCACCCACATAAAATCCCTGCCAGTTGATCCGGCTGGCCGGAAGGCCATCGGTGAACCCGCCACGCAACACCGGAACGTCCGGGAGATCGGCGGCCTGGGCGGCCGACACCGCGCCCACCATCGCTGCTACCAGCCAGTACTTCCTCATCGCAACACATCCTTCAAACCGAAATCATGACTACAATGCCAAGTTAACCCTAATATTTGGTTGCGCCATCCGCCGCCGCTCCCGACAGCCGCCCGCAGGATCCGGGCCGGACGCCCCACCGACGAAAATAGCGCGGGCTCAAAAGCCCGCGCCATTTTCCACTCAAACCTGCTCAACAAAACGCGAAACGCTGAACGCCAACTCAACCTTTCGTCGCCAACGGCATCGGCGGCGGCACATAAATCGACGGAGTGTCGAAATTCCAGCGCACGCCAAGTTTGACATCGTGCGACGTGATATCCTTCACCGTGAAGGGGCTGCCATTCACCAGCGTCACCCCATCGAAGGAACGCGTGGCACCGGTCGACGAATCACCCAGGTTCATGTAGCTGTAGCCAAGCTCAAGCGTCGTGTTCGGCGTGACCTTGTAACCGAGACCGGCATGCACCGCCCAGGCCAGATTCCACTTGCCGGCATCCGCCCCATAGGTGACCGAATTGGTTAAAACCCCGCCTGGGGTGCCGACGCCGTCGTCACGGAACCCGCTGAGGCGATTGTAGGAGCCGCCGACCCCGGCACCGATATAGGGCGTGACACACCCCCAGGTACCGAGATCAAAATAGGCGTTGGCCATGATCACGGTATGCGAACTGCTGCCACTATAGTTGTCGGCAGATGCCGGTCCGTCATTCGCAAGCAGCGAATGCGAACCGTGGAGGCTGGCGCGCCCGCGCCACTGGCCGGTGACGTCGGCCCTGAGCCAGTTGTTGAACTGATATCCCGCCCCGATGCCATACAGGGTTGCGCTGTCGAAGCCCAACCCGCTGGTATTCAGCAGACGGACGTTGGGGTCGGCCGGCCTGTCGACGGACGCCATCCGCGCGTTGGTCATGCCGATATCGCCACGCAGATACCAACCCTCGAAGTCATTCGGCGCCGGCTGTGACAGAGCCGGCGGCGGTGAGATCAGGGGCATGTCGGCGGCACATGCCACGCCTGGTACCAGAGAGGCCACTGCAAGCACAAACAGGGATTCTTTGTTACGCATCGCCATTGTCCTTCGACACTCTGTGAGGACAACAGGAAACGCCTCACAACAGAACAAATCCGACGGCATCATTGCAGGAAAGTCTTAAGCGCCGATTAACCCTGATTGTTAACTGCAGATGTTAACACCCGACCACTTGCCAGCGCAGTGCGCGAATCCTCGCGCAGGATCTCTCGTGGTTTACGTTTCAGTAATGAGTCAAATCCTGTGCTCAGCGCGAGAAGCAGACGAAGCGCCAGGCTGGATGTGCATGCGCAAAGTTTGTCCCTGTCGCGTCACACGACCGGTCTTGCTGCTTTCCGGGAAAAAAAAGGAGCGGCAGTCTTTTCAATCCCGTTCTTTCGGTTCCGATCGGGAAGTCTTGAGGATTCGATCGGATGCTTTTGAAGCCTGTATGCATTCGTCCTGATTCGCCGGAAATTCGTGTTTTTTGGGCACCGGGATGAGATGAGCCGGACGCCGGAAAAGGGGCACGTTGCCTTCCTCTATACGGCACGGCCGGCGGTGCGATCCGGTTCAGGGGGCTGCGGTGCCTGCCCCGCACGCATCTTCCATCCGCTTGATGCCTGTGGTCGCCCGCGCCACAGAACAAGTCTGAGATCGGGCGAGTGCCGCGCGGCAGCAACGACTGAAGGCGGGAACTTCCAACCCGCTGGGATGCAGAAAGGAGGCTTCCTTGCCAAGCGCCTCGCCCCCCCTTTTTGCGTGAATGAGAAAATGCAGTGCAGTTGCGGGACTGTCGGACGACGCGCTCTCTCCAGACCAGAGGCACGAATTCATCTGGTTAGCGTCCTCGCGACCCGGAACCCGGTGACATAAAACCGGATGGTGGTGGTGGTTCTGTCGCGGTGCGCGGAACGGACGTCCCTCGGGTCGTCGTCCCAGGAACCGCCTCGACGCACCTCGACACTGCAGTCCCCGCTCATCCAGGCCGAGCCATCCTGCGGCGCGCCGCCATAGCTGCCGTTCCAGCAGTCCTCGGTCCATTCCGATACATTGCCGGTACCCTGATGGAGACCGAACGGGTTGGCAGCGAAGGAATCAACAGGCAACGTCTTGTTCCAGAATCTGCCTTTGACTCCGCCGTTATAGGTTAAAGTCCCTTTGTAGTTCGCCTGGTTGGACGAGACCTCTGAGCCCCACCAGAACGGCGTCGCCGTCCCTGCCCGCGCGCTATATTCCCACTCCGCCTCGGTCAACAGGCGGTATTCTTTTCCGGTCTTCTTCGACAACCATTGCGCATAGCGTTTCGCATCCTCCCACGACACGTTGATCGCAGGGCGTCGGCCACGGCCAAAGCCCTCATCTGGCGGTCGATAGCCGCCGCAGCCGCGATCGGCAACGCAGGCATCCCACTCCTCAAACGTCACCGCGAACCGGCCGACCGCAAATCGTCGCGCCATCGTCACAAGATGCTGCGGGCCTTCGCTACCAAACCGACCCTCCTCATCCGCAGGCGACCCCATCGTGAACGACCCCGGTGGAACAACCACCATTTCCGGGCAACCGCTATCGCATTCCCGAAATACGTCCTTTGGTTTCAGGGCACGTTCTGCGGTTTCCGACAGCGGACAGGGAACACCGGACGAATGGGACGCCGTCATCGCCCCGCCGGTACAGGGCGAAGCCGCCACCACCGGAGGGACCGGAGGGGTGAGCGCTGCCTGCACCGCCGCTGGCGGCGGTTTCGCCGGCGCGACCGGCGTTATCGCTGGAGAACCGGGCGCCATCACCGTAGCAACCTGCACCTTCTTCAGTTCGTCGATGCGGGCCCTCGCCAGTGTCGTGTAGAAACTGTCGCCGTAACGGCGGACGAAGTCCTCAAGGACGGCGACATTCTTCGTATCCTTGGCTGCCGCCCAGGCCCGCTCCGCCGCGTCCCAAACGACATCAGGCTGTGTCGCAGCGGCCGCAGCACCGGCCTTTCCTGGCACCAGCATGATCTCCGCCCCGCCAAGCGAACCGAAAATCGTCGGCTCCTGCCGTCGTGCCGTGGCCGCCAGGACCTCGTCACGCACGCGGCCCATCGCCATCCGGATCTCAAGTCCGGGCGTTGCCAGACTGTGCAGCAACGCCGTCGTATAGGGACTGTTGGCACCTTCCCCATCCTCTGCCGTCCATCCAGGCTTTGCCGCAAACGCAATCAGCGTGTCCCCGGCCGCGATCTCGACCTTCCCCAGACCCTGACCGATCGAACGGCGGGCGCTGGTGCGCCGGATCCCGCTCGCAAACGGATTGTCCCGACAGGCATCAAGGAGAATCAGCCGCAACCGTCGCGCCGGCTCAAGGATCTCGCCGACCCGTTCCAGGGACACCGTCTCGTCGACCACATCAATGTCCCGCTTGAGGATGGCATCGGTCGGGATCAGATAATTGCTGCCATCCATCTCAATGCCGTGCCCGGCATAATAGACCACGGCGATATCGGCATCGGTCGCGATTTCAGAAAATTCCCGCAGCGCCCTGCGCAAGCCCGCCTGATCAAGATCGGTCTTCACATCGACGCGATCAAAACCCACCCGCCGAAACAGGTCTCCCATCGCCGCCGCATCGCGCTCCGGATTCGGCAGCACCGGAGCCTTCTGGTAGTGGCTGTTGCCGATCACCAGCGCCACACGCTTGTCTGCATGCGCACAACCGAGGCCCAGCACCAGCGCCGAAAGCGTTGCCATTACAGCCCACGCAACACGCATCCCCCCCCGCCGCTTGGAAACCGCCGCAAGGCGCTGGTCAGGAACCTACAGGAGCGCAGAAAAGGGCGAAAGAGGGCAACGGCGCACTGACGCAGCTGTGATGCGTGATACGGTGCCGCAGGTCGCGTCTTCCGGGCGTTGTCGATCTCTGCCAGGATCGGCGATTGCCGCGCACCACTCTGGAGCCGCAATCGCGTTTTCGGGCATGTGTGCAAAGCGGCCATCTTCAGCCCGGTCGCCGTGTCAGGGCCGACCGACGTCTGCGCCCCTTACGGGCTGTCCTCAAATCTAGGCCGCGATCTGGCCCAGCACCGAGACGATGCTGTCCACGACTTCCTCGACAAGAACCCGGTCCTCACCTTCACCCATGACGCGGATCACGGGTTCTGTACCGGAAGACCGGATCAGGAGGCGACCATGGCCGTTGAGGCGGCGTTCGCCGTCCGAGATCGCCGAACGCACCTCGCTGTGGTCGAGCGGCTTGCCGTCACGATAGCGCACATTCTTGAGGATCTGCGGCAGGGGATCGAAAACATGGCACACTTCGGAGACCGGGCGCCGGTGCTTCTGCACCACCGCCAGCACCTGCAGCGCAGCAACGAAACCGTCTCCCGTGGTGGTGTAGTCGGAGAGAATGATGTGTCCGGACTGCTCGCCACCAAGATTATAGCCGTCCGTCAGCATCTTCTCGAGCACATAGCGGTCGCCGACCGGAGTGCGCAGGACATCGATGCCCTGCCCTTTCAGGCAGCGCTCAAGTCCGAGATTGGACATCACCGTGGCGACGATGCCGGGCTTCGCCAGGCGGCCGTCTTCCTTCCAGCTGGTGGCAATCACCGCAAGCACCTGGTCGCCATCGACGACATGCCCGCGTTCATCGACCAGAATAACGCGGTCGGCATCGCCGTCCAGCGCAATGCCGATATCGGCGCGCATTTCGCGGACTTTCCGGCACAGTGCTTCCGGTGACGTCGACCCGCATTCCTTGTTGATATTGAAACCGTCGGGCTCGACGCCGATCGACACCACATCGGCCCCGAGTTCCCACAGGGCCTCCGGCACCACCTTATAGGCGGCGCCATTGGCGCAATCGATCACCACGCGCAGGCCGTCGAGCGACAATTCACGCGGCAGCGTGCGTTTGGCGAATTCGATATAGCGGTCATGGACACCGTCGATGCGCCGCGCCCGGCCCAGGCTGCCGCTGCGCGCCAGATGACGCTCAATCGGGGCCTCGATCAGCTGCTCGATCTGTCTTTCGACCTCGTCGGACAGTTTGAAACCTTCGGGACTGAACAGCTTGATGCCGTTGTCCTCGAACTGGTTATGGGAGGCCGAGATCATGACACCGAGATCAGCCCGCATCGACTTCGTCAGCATGGCAACCGCCGGCGTCGGCATCGGGCCGAGCAGCAGCACATCCATGCCCACCGAAGTGAAGCCCGCCACCAGCGCGTATTCAATCATATAGCCGGACAGGCGGGTATCCTTGCCGATCACCACGCGATGACGATGTTCGCCACGCTGGAAGGCCCGGCCGGCGGCCTGACCAACCTTGAGGGCAAGTTCCGGCGTAATCAGGCCATTGGCTCGACCCCGGATCCCGTCCGTCCCGAAATATTTGCGGCTCATCATCATCCCCTGCGACCGGAAAGCCCCGATCCGGAAAGTTTCAAGGCATTCATTACAATTTTCACCGTCTTATAATCCCTTCGGGAGCCGGCTGGCTTCACTAAATATGATCAATCGTTACCGCCCGCAACGCCTTCCAACCAATTGGTAATATTAATGTTTAACGATCTTCCCGGGGACGGGCGGCATTCCCCGCAAGGCCGCAGCGGCCACCGGGCACGCCGGACAGGCGGAATTAATCTGCCGCTTTGGCAAGGCAGAGGGAGAGACCGCCCCAGGGGCGCGCATCATCTCGATCAGTACCCAGGACCCCAAGACCCAGGACCCCAGGAGCCAGGACCCCAGGAGCCGGGAGCCCAAGAGCCCACGGCCCAAAGGCCCAAAGGCCACAGCGATTTTGCCACGGATGGCGTCATGCTACGGTCCGGCAAAGCTCCCGGCATCCATGCCCCGGTCCTGACGGGGGGCTGACACTGCCGGCGGGAGAAAACAGCGAGGGCAGGCGCGAATGAAACACGTCACCTGTATCGAGGATCTCCGCATCCTGCACCGGCGGCGCGTGCCGCGGGCTTTCTTCAGCTATTGCGACTGCGGTTCCTACGCCGAGGAGACGCTGCGGGCCAATCGCGACGATCTCAAACGCCTCCACTTCCGCCAGCGCATCCTGGTCGACGTTTCCCGGCGCAGCACGGAGAGCGTCATCCTCGGCGAGCCCGCCGCGATGCCGATGATCCTCGCTCCCGTCGGCCTGCTCGGCATGCAGTATGGCGACGGCGAGATCCACGCCTGCCGCGCCGCGCAGGCCGCCGGGATCCCTTTCACACAAAGCACGATGTCGATCTGTTCGGTTGAGGATATCGCCGCTGCTGTCGACAGGCCGTTCTGGTTCCAGCTCTATGTCATGAAGGACCGCGGCTTCATCCGCGAACTGATCCAGCGCGCCATCGCGGCCCGCTGCAGCACACTGGTTCTGACCGTCGATCTCCAGGTCATCGGACAGCGCCATGCCGAAATCAGAAGCGGCATGACGGTGCCGCCGCGATGGCGCCTGAACACACTTGCCGATTTCGCCACGAAGCCCGGCTGGGTGCTCGGCATCCTGCGCGGCAAGCGACGGACCTTCGGCAACATCATGGGCCATGTCAGGGACACCGCCAATCTCAATCAGCTTTCGGCGTGGATCGCCTCCCAGTTCGATCCCACATTGAGCTGGCGGGATGTGGAGTGGATCCGCAGCCTGTGGCCTGGCAAACTGGTGATCAAGGGCATTCTTGATGCCGCCGACGCACGCGAAGCGGAAAAGACCGGTGCCGAGGCCATCGTGGTCTCCAACCATGGCGGACGCCAGCTCGACGGCGCACCGTCTTCGATCACGGTGCTGCCTGAGATCGCCGATGCCGTCGGCTCCACCATGGAGGTCATCTTCGACGGCGGCATCCGCTCCGGGCAGGATGTCATGCGCGCGCTGGCACTCGGTGCCCGATCCTGCATGATCGGGCGCGCCTATGCCTACGGCCTCGGTGCCGGTGGTCAGGCCGGCGTTGCCAGGGCCATCGACATCATCCGCAACGAACTGCTCACCACCATGGCGCTGTGCGGCGTCAACTCCATCGCCGGGATCAACCGCAACGTCCTCACTGCGTGACGGCCAAAGACCGTGAGGCAAGGCCTGCAGGCGAACCGGAATTCCGCCAGCAGGCCTTCCTTCGTCACCGGTCCGCTCTGCACCTGCGGCAACGTCGAAAGTGCTGCCGTTGTCCGTCGTGAGCGCTGATCCTTGAACCTTGGCCGGCAGATGAAGCCGGGATCCGGTTTCAGCTTTTTGCCAGATCCGCCTCAACCAGGGCGCGCAATTCAGGCGTCACCACCGGGCGCTGACCGAACCACAATTCAAAGCCCCGCACCGCCTGATGCAGAAGCATGCCGAGCCCGTCAGCGGTGCGCAGCCCCCGCGCCCGCGCCGCCGCCAGCAGAGGTGTCTCCAGGGGCACATAGACGATATCGGCGACCACCGCAGCCTGCGGCAGGCGCGCAACATCGAGTTCGAGTGCGGCCTGGCCATGCATGCCGAGCGAGGTTGTATTCACCAGGAGGCCGGCACGTGGCAGAGCCTCCTCAACCGCACTCCAGGCGATCGCCGTGAGCCGCGGTCCAAACTGCGGTCCAAACTCCTGCGCCAGCCGGCGCGCCCGCTCGAGGTTGCGATTGGCCAGAGTGATCCGCGTCATACCGCGCTCCAAGAGCCCGAACACCACCGCCCGCGCCGCACCCCCGGCACCAAGCACAAGCGCCTCGGCCGCCGTCTCAAAGCCGGGCGCACAGACATCCAGATTGTCGACAAAACCCTCGACATCCGTATTGGTGGCGCACAACCGCCCCGCGGCGAACCACAGCGTATTGGCGGCACCGACGGCGCGGGCGCGTGGGTCCGGCAGCGCCAGATCGAGCACCGCTTCCTTGTGCGGAATGGTGAGGTTGGCACCGACAAAACCGTTCTCCGGCAGGCAGGACAGAAAGTCGCGCAGCTCCTCCGGCGGCACAGCCCGGATGACATAGCCGCCGTCAATGCCGAGGCTGCGCAGCCAGTAGTTATGGATCAGTGGCGAGCGCGAATGCGCCGCGGGCCATCCGATCAGACAGGCAAGCGGAGCTTGGGACAGGTTCGTTCTCCACAAAAAGCAACTACCCGGGTCGGACAACGGGCAGCTCGCACGCGGCTCGAAATCCGCGAAAAGCTGGGCCTCTCCAGCCGGGATGGCTGTCCATCTGCCACGAATCACCTCCATCACGAAAGGCGGCTGGGCCTCGCCAATGTCAAAAAAGGGGCACAGTCAGTCGCCTGCAGAGATGGCACCGGGGGCGAAACCCAAAAAAGAGATCCGGCGGGCGCAAAAAACACCGCCCCCCGCTTCCGCCCTCCTGATCAGGCAGAATACGGGGGGCGACAAGGCTTAAAAGATCAGGTCGCAGCAGCCTCACGATGGGCGGCAATGATCTGGTCGGCAGCACGCCCCGTCACCTCGGCCATGTGGTCGAACTGACGGGTGAAGCTGCCGGCGCCCGCGGTCGCTGAGCGCAGCTCCACGATCAGCTCGCCGATCTCCGCTTCCGGCATCATGGCCCGGACAGAATCCCAGCCATCCCACCCGGTGCGGGTGTCGAAGCCGAGAATCTGGCCGCGTCGCGAGGCCAGAATGGCATTGATCTTTGCCGTGGCATCGGTCGGGCAGACGATCTCCACGACATGGATCGGCTCCAGCAGCACCGGACTACAATGTGGCAGGGCCTCGGCCACCCCGACACGGGCCGCCGTGCGGAAGGCCAGGTCCGAGGAGTCAACGCTGTGATAGGAGCCGTCGGTCAGGGTAACCTGGACATCCGTCACCGGGAAGCCCAGCGGACCACGCGCCAGACCATCGACAACGCCTTCCTCGACCGCCGGAATATAGTTGCGCGGCACCGCGCCGCCGACCACCTTCTCGGCGAACCTGAAGCCCTCGCCACGCTCCAGCGGGCCGATGTCGAGCACGACATCGCCGAACTGGCCATGACCGCCCGACTGCTTCTTGTGACGCCCGCGCTGGGTCACCGCCTTGCGGATGGTTTCCTGATAGCCGACTGCGGGGGGATGCGATTTGACATTGACCCCGAAACGATCCCGCAGCCGCTCCGAGGCAACCCGCAGATGCATCTCGCCCTGCCCCCACAACACCGTGTCATGGGTACGGGCATTCTGCACCACCATCAGTGACGGGTCCTCCTCATGCAGGCGGCTCAGGGCCTGACCGAGTTTCACGTCATCCTTGCGATCGGCCGCGGCAACCGAAATCGCCAGCACCGGCGACGTCGGCTCCACCGTCACCAGTGCCTCCGGCTGGGTCTTGCCGCTGGAGACACTGTCGCCGGTTTTGATCGTATCCAGCTTGCCGAGCGCCACGGTGTCGCCGGCATCGGCAGTGGGACGCTTCGACTCATAGGCCCCGCTCACCGCCAGAATGCCAGCCACCCGGTTGCTGCCACCGGAGGAGGACTGCAGCGTCGCCCCGTCCTCGAGCTGACCCACCAGCACCCGCGTCAGCGACAATTTGCCGCCATGCTGCGAATGAATCGTCTTGAAGACATAGCCCTGCGCATCCTTGCCCTCGACGGCGCCGAGACGCTTTGCGGTGTCCACGATCCCGGGCGCTTCATGGCGCAGCGCCTTCATCAGCCGCATCACCCCGTTTTCCCGCAGTGCCGACCCCAGAAGCACTGGACAGATCAGGCCGTCGCGCAGTTCACGGGCCAGATCGTCGAACACGGCGTCACGGGGCGGCTGGATATCCTCCAGCAGCTGCTCCATCAGGGCGTCGTCGTGGTCGGCGAGCTTCTCCAGCATCGAGAACCGCGCCTCTTTTTCCTGATCGAGCGCACCGCCTTCCAGGACAACCACTTCGGAAGGCTTGTGTTCGCGATAGACAAAGGCGCGCTCGAGCGCGAGATCGACATAGCCCTCAATCAGATCACCGTTCCAGATCGGAATTTGTCGCAACACCAGCGGCACCCGTGAAGCGGGCTGCAGCATCGCGAGCGTGTCGCGGATCTGCTGGCTGGCGCGGTCAATCTTGTTAAGGAACAGAAAACGGGGGATCTTCAGCTCTTCCAGTTCGCGCAGGATGATCTGAAGCTGGGGCAGCTTCTTGTCATCGGCCTCACAGACCACGATCGCGGCATCGACCGCCGGAAGCGCGCCTCGCATATCGTTGGCGAATTCAATGGAACCTGGACAATCGAGAAATGTGTAGGACTCACCCATGAAACTGGTGGTGGCAGCGGTGAGACCCAGGGTCATCTTGTGGTGACGCGCCTCGGGGCTGGAATCGCCGACCGAGGTGCCTGCATCCACGCTGCCGGCGCGGGGGATCGCCCCTGTTCGCGCCAATATCGCCTCGAGAAGAGTGGTTTTACCGCTTTGGAAAGGGCCCACCAGCGCAATGCACCGTGGACCGCGGGGACTTCTCACGTCTTGTCCCATTCGCCGTCTCCTTTCATCTCGAACTCACCCCCTGATTGGGCAAGCCACACGGCAATGCTCTGCCTGTCACCT
>WQYW01000176.1 GCA_009781045.1 Alphaproteobacteria bacterium | reverse complement strand
TTGGTATCCTGATACTCATCAACCAGAACGTGATCAAAGCGTGCCCCGATTTCGCCGGCAATCACGGGCTCGCTCATCATCTGCGCCCAATAGAGCAGCAGATCGTCGTAATCGAGCACATGTTGCGCCTGCTTGGCCTCGACATAGGCGGCAAACAGTTTCTTCAGTTCCCCCGCCCATCTGGCGCACCAGGGATAGAACTGGTCAAGCACGGCATCAATCGCGGTCTCGGCGTTGACGCAGCGGGAATAGATGGCAATGCAGGTGGCCTTGGTGGGGAAGCGGCTTTCGGTCGCTGACAGCCCGCATTCGTGGCGCACCAGGTTGATCAGGTCGGCCGAATCCTCGCGGTCGTGAATGGTGAAGGCGGGATCAATGCCGATGCGCTCGGCATATTCGCGCAGCAGCCGCACTCCGATACCGTGGAAAGTACCACTCCAGTTCAGAGCGCCGCGGATCTGGTCGGCCCGGTCGCCGAGCACGTGGCGCGCGATGCGCTCGACGCGCCCGATCATCTCGACAGAAGCCCGGCGCGAGAATGTCATCAGCAGAATCCGCCGGGGGTCGGTGCCGGCGACGATAAGATGGGCGACGCGGTGGGCCAGCGTATTGGTTTTGCCCGAGCCGGCACCGGCGATCACGAGCAGTGGGCCGCCGATCGTGCCGCCCAGGGCCACGCCATGGTCAACAGAGGCCACGCCATGGTCAACAGAGGCCACGCCATGGTCGACAGCGGCCACGCTATGGTCGACAGCGGCCACGCCAAGCCCAACAGCGGCCACGCCATGCTCGACAGCGCGTCGCTGCGCCGCATTGAGCGTGTCGAGATATGCCCCTGCCGTCAAAGCCCGGTCTCCTTTTTGCGTGTCGCGTGCGAATCACCCTTTCAGGCGCCAGACTCGCCGATCCGGAACGCATCCGCAATGTGCGGGGTGAGGCCGTCCAGGTTTGTCCGGGGCCGTCCGGAAAATGCCACTTTGCGGGAAGAGGCCTTCAGAGAGCCGGCAGATGCCCTCCAGGAAGCCGGACGGCGGCCCTGAGCGGCAGATGTCGATGGCATGCCAAGCGTCATGGAATCCGGCAGTTGGTGAGCAGCCCGCAAGCGCAGGGCTGCGACCCGTTATGAGGCAAGGGCGCAGATTCCGGTTTGAGACGCGTTGGCGTGAGTTTCCGGCGCGGCGTCTGCGGCGATCCGGCAGAAACGGCTCTGGTGGAGCCGGATCGGGTTCCGCCTGTTGCGGAGGAACCGGGAAGAGCAGCCCGTCACCGTCGATTGGAGGCCCCGGAGCCCGGCAGAAATGGACCAATCGGGGTGGGATGGCGGATTTCTGAAAAGCCCGGATTTTGAAGCCTCGATTTTGAAGCCTTTGGGCCCGCTTCGGGAGCCTGTTCCTTGCGGACGGTGCCCTTTTCGCCGGCGGGGGCCGGCCTCGCTTTTTATGGGGCCTCCCCCTTTTTGCCTCTTTCCCGGAAGATGAGGAACCTGGAAGCGGATGGGTTTGGAAAAGGATGGACATGGGTGATGGATTTTCCGGCGATCTTGCGGTGGTGCTCGGGGCCGACCGTCTTGCAGAAATCCTGATGACATTTGCCGAAGGTGACCCCGCCATCCGCCACAGGCTTTCGAGCGAACTCCAGGCGCTCATGGGCGAAGACAGGCCGGACAGAGCTTGCGGACATGGATCCCGTTGACAGCGTGGATGTGGCCGGGAGGCTGGAGTCTCAGCTTGAGACCCTGGAGCAACGCATCGCCCCGACCCGACCGCATCTCGCACTTGAACTGCTGTGGCGCTTCATGACCCTTGGGGCTCCGCTGTTCGAAATCGACGACGATGAGTGCTGTGTGAGCAGTGTGTTTGAGCGGGCCGTCGAGGACATTGTCGCGATCGCGGTCAAGGCGCAGGTGGATCCGGTTCTGCTGGCAAAGAGGGTTTTCACTGCGCTCACCATCCGGGACCACGACTATTTCTTCAATCTGATCCCGGCGATTCTTCCCGCTTTCGGTGAAGACGGCAGTCGTCATCTTAAGGAGCGCCTGCGCGCAGCTCTCGGGCAAGGCGCGCAAAGCGGTGCTGAGTGCGCCGATCAATCCGCAGCCCTGCGGGGCGTCCTGCGCAAAATTGCCGAGAGCGAGGGCGATGTGGATGGCTATCTCGCCTTTACGCCGGTGGAAGAGAGGAAGTACCCGCGGACCGCGAGGGGAATTGCCATGGGCCTTCAGGCGGGGGGGCGCGAGCGCGAAGCCGCCATGGTGCTGGCGCAGGCTTCCTTTGACGACGAGGAGTCTCCCGATTTCAGCGTGTCGGTCGACGGCTACCTCGAGGCTCTTGATGCCGACGGCCAGCAGGACAAGGCACAGCGGCTGCGTCTGGCGGGCTTTCGAAAATTTCTGGGTTCCGACCGGCTGCGAAGCTATCTCAGGCGCCTCCCGAAATCGGAGGCCGCGGCGATCCGCCACGCGATCAATTGCGAGGACGCCATGCCGGCGCTTGAGTTTCTCGTGCGCTGGGGTGCTCTTGGGGAGGCTGCAACGTTGATCCTCAGGAGGCACCGGGAGCTGAAGAGCGGGTTCTCCCGGGCAACGGACGAAATTGCGCGGGAGCTTGCGCAAAGTCATCCTTTGGCTGCGGTGGTGCTGAGCCGCAGGATCATTCGCGATATATTGGAACGTGCAATGACGGCCCGCTACAGCGATGCCGTGCGCCACATGATGCAATGTGAGGCGCTGGACGATGTCATTGCGGATTATGGACAACAGGTCTGTCATGGCTGTTTCTGCGCGGATCTGAACGACCGGCACGGCCGCAAGCATTCCTTCTGGAACAATCTCAAGGAGGACGATGCGGCACCGCCGAGGGGGCTCCGGAACAACGGCAGCGTCAGCATTGTCGATGGTCGCGTGGTTTTCGCGCCTGCGGAGGCGGGAGTCCGGGATATGGTTCCATGTGTCCGTTGCGGGCGCCAGCCCGGCTCCGGGCCAGGCCTGAACATGTCGCCAACGGCCGGGATGGGGAAGAAGAGCAGGGTTGCTGCGACCGTTTCCTCGACATCGGCTCAATTTGACCCGGGGGCGGCAGAGGCCATTTTCGCCGAGCGGCCGTCCGCCCAGTGGCGGCAGGCAGGCCGCAAATCCTGCCCTGGAGCCTCTCGAGGTCGCGCCCGGAAGGAGCATGTGAAAGGAGACCGCGCCTGCCAGCAGAGCGGCGGAGGTCTGCCCTTGGTCCTGGCGCCAGTGGCGTGCCTTTTGCAGCGTTCCGCCAGGTCGACCGGGATCTGAGAAAACGTCACCGTCATCGTTAACGTTCGATGTCGAGACCGCTGTCGCGGGATTACGACGTCTCAGCGGTCTGGTGGCGGCCTGCGTTTGGGCATTGCCCGCTCTGAAGGAGGGTGGTAGAAGCCGCGCCGAACCGGCTACGGAGGCGTGTCACAGCGCGGATCGTCTGCTGTCGCGGCATTCCGGCTGTCACCCTTGTCCCCGCGGGAGCGCTATGTCTGGAACTTGCGCCAGTGGGGAGTATTCATGAAGTCAGTTGGCTTGCGCCGGGCGAGTACCCTGGCCATTCAGTTCTTCGGAAACATCCTCAAAGGCGTTTTCTATCTGGATATCCTGCTGCGACCGTCGATGCGGTACACCCTGCCTGCTGTGGCGAAACCGTGGCGGCATTCAGCCTCTGCGGGGATCCCCCGGATCTTCTGGCTGACCAACTACACGAACAAAGTCACGCTCTCGATTTACGTGAACTATCTGTTCAACCGGCTGATGGCGCCGACTTTCGAGTTCCGGTTCTGCGGCGACGAGGAATGTGACAGGTTCATCAGGGAGAATTTTTCTCCGGAAATCCATGATTGCTATTCCCGCCTCCAGATCGGAGCGGCAAAAGCCGACCTTTGGCGCGTTCTTGTCCTGTTCGTTCACGGTGGTGTCTACATGGATATCGACGCTGCCCTGTCGTGGTCGCCGGAGTCTTTCCTGAGCGCAGATCAGAGCGAACTGATCATTCGCACCAAAGATGGCAAGTTGACCAATTATTTTTTCGCCAGTGTTCCCGGCAATCCTTTCTTCAGGAAAATCGCTGACCGGATTGTTGAGAACATCGTCGCAGGGACCATCACCAGCGTCTACGATATGACGGGGCCGACGGTTGTCGACGCCGTTGCGGAAGGGATTTCCGTTCATGTGGAACCACATGAGATTGTATGCAGACAGGGACAGTTCACCAAGAAATCATTCCAGTATCCGGATAACCGGAAAGGTTACTGGGGCCTGGAACAGACCCGGAAGGACATTGTGAAGAAAGACTTGCCGAGCTGATGGCAGGACCGCTCTGAGGGAGCCTGGAGGAAGAAGACGCCGGGTCCGGTCGCGCCGACAGAGGACTTCGGTGGTCCGAAAAGGGGCCGGGGCGGGCAGAGGGCGGGCTTCATTCCAGCGACCTGAGGCGGCTTTTTGCGATCCGCTGCAGGGTTGCAGGATCGTGGATCGCCAGCCGGCCGTTTTTGTGCGGGCGGCATGCGTCGGGTGCTTTGAGGGGGCCGTGACCGGCCGCTGGCTGCCGCGCGAGGAAGCAGGAAGCTGTCAGCTCTCGTCTGCCGGATCCGGGCAGGGGCGGGGCAGTGTTTAGAATTCGATGACATATTGCACGATAGAGATGAGGCACGGCGCCATGATTTTGAGCGGGCGGCCAGGGGATCTCATGCTTTCAGACTGTCGCCTGTCACGGACACACAGCCATCCGCTGCCGGAGAAGCGGGGGCCGCAGTCTGTGTCGCCGATGATGGCAGCGTTCGAAATGCGATGACATCCTCCCCGCAAACAGGCGCGCACAGCCTCACTTCCATCGAAACCCGTTATTCCTGGACGGTGGCGCTCGCAGTGCTTGCGACGCTCGGCTTTTCCTTCGGTGGTCCGTGGATCGCCACCGTCGGTCTGACCTCGCTTGCCACTGACCTCGGCGGCGCGCGTTCGGTGCCGGCACTGGGCGTCTCGCTGGCCTGGCTCGGCACCGCGCTCGGCGGCGTTGTAATGGGCCCGGTGGCGCAGCGTTACGGCATCCGCCTGACCACTCTGCTCGGAGCGGTGATGATCGCCACGGGTCTGTCGGTCTCGACTCTTGGCGGCCGGTGGTGGCTGTGGATCGGGCATGGCCTGTTCATCGGCGTATTGGGCAACGGCGGCATCAATGCGCCGCTCTATGTCTATGTCAGCTGCTGGTTCGATCGGCGGCGGGGATCGGCGCTGGCGCTGATCTCCAGCGGCACTTACGTTGCAGGTGCCCTGTGGCCGCCGATTTTCGAGCGCGGGATTGCCCTGTTTGGCTGGCAGGCCACCATGCTGGCTTACGGGCTTGCTGCCAGCCTCATGATTATTGTGATTGTCGTGATCTTCTTCGGCAAGCCGCCAGAACAGCTGGAGCAGGGCGGCGGCAGCCCGGGGCCGGTTGATGGAGGTCTGGTTCTGGGGTGGGATCGTCGCGTTGTGTTCCTGCTGCTGTGGATTGCAGCGGTTCTGTGCTGCATTCCGATGGCGATGCCGCAGAGTCACATTGTCGCATTATGCACGGACCTTGGCATCACGAGGGCCTATGGTGCCGCCATGCTGTCGATGATGCTGGGAGTGGCCTTCATTTCACGGCAGTTCTGGGGGCTGCTGTCCGACCGCTTCGGCGGTCTGGTCACCGTTCTGGCCTGTTCGTTCCTGCAGATGATCGCGATGGTGGCGTTTTCGCGCACCCAGGACGAGGCCGGGCTGTTTGCGGTCTCTGCCTTCTATGGGCTCGGCTTTTCGGGCATCATTCCCGCCTACGCACTTGTCATCCGTGCGCTGTTCCCGCCTTTGGAGGCGGCCTGGCGCCTGCCGATGGTGCTGGCCTCGGTGCAGGCAGGCATGGCGTTCGGCAGCTGGACCGCTGGTCTGCTCTACGACCATTTCGGCTTCTACGCTCCCGCCTTTGCCGCCGGCATCGGATTCAACCTGCTCAACCTCGTGGTTATTGGAATCCTGGTCGCGCAACAGCGACGTGCTGCACGCCAACAAGGTCTGGCTGCCGCGCGGCAGGCGGCACGAGGATCCCGTCGCGACAGGAGATTGCTGCCGCAGCGTGCCATGAGCGACGGGTGAGTCTGGAGCCAGACTGTTCCGCCAGGACGGGTTGTAAACAGCCAAGTCGTGGCTGTAACGGACCCGGCTTTCGGGACACGTTATCCTCTCTTGGAGGAAATGCGTGGGGAAGTTTTTGGCTTCTTTCTAACCCATTGAAATTACGGAAGAAAGTGCTGGCAGTAAAGCTGGAGCGGGTGAAGGGAATCGAACCCTCGTATTCAGCTTGGAAGGCTGCTGCTCTACCATTGAGCTACACCCGCGTCGCAGGGGCGTTTGCGAGCCCCTCTGTTAGCCAATTAGCCTTCCGATTTCAACGGCTTGCAGCCATATTCGAAACCGCACCCCAAACAGATTCGCACCCGTTCGCTGTTGCGCCACCATACAGTTTCAGGCTGCCCGATCAAGGTGGCGTGAGCCCGCAACCCCGCAACAGTCTGCAAACGCATCACATCATCACATCAAGGGGCATTGCACCTGAAACAGAATTTGATTACAATATTTCAAAATATATTGAGATATTGAGCGGAACTCCTGCTGTGAATGAGCCCCAGGCCCTCAATGCATTCGCGGCACTGTCCCAGGAGACACGGCTGCGGATCGTTCGCCTCCTGGTGATCGCGGGACCCGACGGGCTTTCGGCGGGTGCGATCGGCAAGGCCATGGATGGCGCGTCATCTTCTCGCATGTCCTTTCACCTGAGCCATCTGGAACACGCCGGTCTGGTTGTGTCACGCCGTGAGGGCCGCTCGATCATCTACAGCGCCGCTTTTCCGGTGCTCTCCGGGCTGATCGCATTCCTCATGCGCGATTGCTGTCAGGGGCATCCCGAGGTGTGCAACCCGGCCGTCGCTCTGTTGTTGCCCTGTTGCGAGCCCGCGACTGGGGCAGCCTGATGCAGGGGAATAGCAGAATGCGCCAAAGAGCGTCTGCAGCCTGCTCTCGCTCTGCACCGACAATTCCCGTGAGAGGTGCGGTACCGGCAGTGAACCGAAGGGCGGCCGTCACCCGATGCGTTGCAGCTGTGGCAGGAGCGTGGATTTGGGACGTTGCCCCTGTGCGGTCGAAGTCGGGGCCGAATTTGCCGGACCGGCGTGCCGCCGTGCGATTTCGTCTTTCCCGGTTGTAACGATGCCGCGGGTGAATCCTGCCCGGCAGTTGTCCCGGCCAACCAATGACGAGCCATTGGGGAGTTTTCGGATCCGGTCGCCCGCGTGTCGCGCGCCACGGTGCCCGCCTTCACGGAAAGCCGGTCGCAGGCGGCATCCGTATGTTGCAGGCCTTGCCTTTCGCGGGCCGCGACAGATTGTCGCTGCAGCACCGCCTGTGCGAGGTCGGCCGAATGGATGACGGCTGCCGTTCAACCGCAGGCAAGCATCAACAGGAGCAGGACATGACAACACCCGACATGAAAGAGACCGTTCGCCGAGTCTATGGCGATGCCGCCCGCCGTGCCACGGCACCATCCGGTTCCTGCTGTGGTCCGTCGCGCTGTTGCGGAAGCCCCAGCGAACTGGCTGCAGACATCCCGATCAGCTCGAATCTTTGCGACCCGGATGAGACATGAGACCAGCGGTCTGCCGGTTGAGGCGATGCTGGCGTCGCGCGGCTGCGGCAATCCGACGGCTCTGGCTGAGCTTGCAGCGGGGGAAATCGTGCTTGACCTCGGATCCGGTGGAGGCATTGACGTGCTCCTGTCAGCCCGGCGCGTTGGACCGGATGGCAAAGCCTATGGGCTCGATATGACCGACGAAATGCTGGAGTTGGCACGCGACAACCAGCGCAGGGCGGGTGTACCCAATGTCGAATTTCTCAAAGGCGAGATTGAGCACATCCCGCTGCCGGACAACTCGGTCGATGTCGTCATTTCAAACTGCGTCATCAATCTTTCTGCCGACAAGGATCAGGTGCTGCGCGAGGTTTTCCGTGTCCTGAAACCGGGCGGGCGTTTCGCCGTCTCGGATATCGTCACCCGTGGCGAAATGCCCGAGCAGCTGCGCGGCGACATGCAGCTGTGGGCCGGGTGCATCGCGGGTGCGCTGCAGGACACCGACTGCGCAGCCAGGCTCGCCGCTGCCGGATTCCGGCAGGTCGCCATTGAGCCGACGCGCGTCTGAAATCCTGCCCGCAATCGCGAGCAGACTTTGTAGCGCACATGGCTCGCAGCGGTGGCCGTGGCGCGGTGAGCGGTGCAATTGCCGGAGTTGGGCCTGTCCCCTGGCTGCTCTCAGCCGGATGAATCGATCCAGCCGTCTATGAAGCGGTTCAACCTGGAATCGGCGAATTTGAGCGCAAGTTTGCGCTCTTGTGACGGTCACGCTTTGCCGGGATGGGATCTTGGCACCCCCGAAGGCCACTTTCCGCAGAAAGAAGCTCGCGTGCCGTTGCGTGTCAAATACACCGGCAAGGCTGCTGAAATGGCGGCGAAAATCCTGGCGAGGCGGCGATGGCTTGCAACGATTGGCTCAGGATGCGGGCAGTCTGGCTGAGGGGGCTTGAGGGACCTGTCGAGGTCTGAACGCCCTATCCCTGTCGCAGGTTGCGCTGTGGCTGCCTTGGCACAGTCATGCCGGCGGCTGGAAAATCATGCGAGATCCGCGCGGGGCCTGGCCTGGTGGGGTCGAAGGCGGGGGCTGCGACCCTGGCAATCCCACACATGAAACTGCCGCAGTTTTGCGTCTTGCGGCACGCGCGACTGCCGCGGGCGCGAACATCCGTAAGTTTCGGCAAGGGTTCCACCTGCTCGAATGGATGCCGGTGCCAATTCTGGCTGGAAGCTGCGCTCTCAGACAATCGGGAGATGGACAGGGTTCCATCCCGATCTGTGCGGCGGGATGGCGATCCTGACTGTTCTGTCAGCATCCTGGATGAAAAGCCTGTCATTCCCTCCAATGGCGAAGTGGTGCGGCAGCTTGTCTGCCGGTGCAGTCGGATGGAACGGCAGGTGCTCCCATGCCGCTCTGTCGCAACGCTGCTCCTATCTGGCAGCATGGCGAAATTTCGCGCGGCAGTGGCCTGCTCGCGAAAAGTGCCTTGCGGTTTGGTACGGTGGGAACGGAAGGAGCGCGGATCGGTGCGGGAGATGACATCTGTGCCGCTCGGCAGGGTTGTTGTCCAGGCGCCAGGTTTGCGAGATATCGAGTGACGTACGAAATTCCGGCAACCCGGTTTTGATTTTGCGCATTGACCGGTTCGCGGCTCCCGTGCGACAGGATTGGCTGCTGGAAATAGTTCGAGCAGTATGAGTAGATGTGTGACGCGCCGGGCGACCTGTGCGGAACCGGTGCTGAAACGATGGGGATCGTTGACAATGGAAGCTTCCCTGGGAAACGGTCGGTCAGCCGCTGCCATGACGTTCATGGTAGCCTGTGCCGCGGATCTTGTGTCGGGTGGGCTGCAGCGCCTGCCGGTTGCGCCATTCCTCGAAGCAGGCACGCTGGATTACAGCAGGGACAGCCTGAAAAAGGTCGATGACTACGTGCTGAATTTCCGGGAACGTCTGCCGAAAGTCGGGAACGGGAAACTCGACATCGAGTCTGGGGCCTTTCCGCTGCGGAATGAGAAATTGCTGGCTGCTTTCGTCTATATGCTCGGCGGATATACGGGCGAGGTCATACGGCGTGTTGTGAAACCGGAGTTGAGGTGGATTCCCGTCGAGGATCTCAGGCGGATCATGCCCGAAGCGGAAGATGTGGTCGGTGAGGATCGCCCGCTTGCCCTGTCGTTCAGCCTTGTCGATGCTGATCGGAGGTCGATTCTTCCTTTGAAAATGGTGAGAGAGTTACTTGTGGAGCCGATGGCAGAGCGGCTGCATGCTCTTTCGGGAGTTCTGGAGAAGGAAGTTGCCGCCTGCTGAAGATTCCTGAAGGAATGATCGCTCCGATGGCTGCGCCGGCGGCGGAAATTCCTCACCTATCCGCGAACAGTAAACGATCTCGTCATTTTCCCTCGGCACCTGGGTTCCCAGTAGTGAACAGGTGAAGTGTTTGGAGATCGGACCTGGTAGTGCCGGATCCAGGCTGATGATTGAGGGTCGCAGGCTAAAGGCGCGTTGTATCCGGGAGGAACGTGCTGCGGAGGCCGAAGGCGACCTTGTATGCGGAAATCCGGCAAGGAACGGGATTTTCGGTCCGTGAGCCCGGCGAGAAGGTCTGCCGCGAGGGCGCAATTAACGCAGGCAGTTGTAGCCCCGGTGCCAGTCGCGGGCGGTCTTTCGATGCTGAAACAGTTACCGAGAGGCGCCGGGCGATGAAGCATGAAGCAGCCAAGCGGAGTACAGTTTCGGCTTTCGCGGCTTTCAGGCTTTTTTCGGAATTGTCATCCCTGGATTGGATGGTATTTCGGTGTGGCGGTTGTGTGCAGCGCACCGGCTCCTTGATCTGGTTTGCGCAAGACGTTAGGCTGCCGCAGCCGAGCCGGGGGAACCTTTATATTGCAGGATGAACGTTTAATGGTCCTGGACCGGAGGAAATTCTGTTCTTTTCCGGTTGCCGTCGGTGTCGCCTCGGTGCTTCAGGCGCAAACGGCCTGGGCCGAAAACCCGTCAGATGGCGCCAACAGCTTCATGGAGAGTCGTGCAGCGGATCTTGTGGCGGGGGGGCTGGCACGTCTTCCTGTACGGCCATTCCCTGATGCAGGCAGTCTGGATTACACGTCAGAAAGCCTTCGCAGGATCGATGATTATCTGGTGAAGTTTCGGGAACCTTTGCCAAAGGACGAAAAGGGGCATCTTGCCTTGAGGTCCCTTCCGTTCAGGAACGAAGAGTCTTTGTCTCTCTTTGTCTACATGATCGGCGGATATACCGGGGAGGTCATGCGCAGGACGTGGAAGCGGAAGCTGACATGGATTACGTTTGCAGATCTCCTGCGTGCGGACACGAGGCATAAGGGGTGGCTCGGTGACAGGCCTTCGATCGAGACGGCGTATATTCTGACGAATTGCAACCATGGATTTGTGTCTTTGCCGTTGAACAAGGTGATAAAGTTCCTTGTCAACGGATCGGAAGACAGTCTCCATTCTTTCGCTCTGGCGGGTGGCGGGCGGCAAATCGGGGAGGACTGCCCAGTTCCCGGTAAATGATCGGAGGAAGTGCGAGGATCGGCGGCGTCAGCCTGTCCGTGATGCGCTGGAGGCAAGGTCTGGTCCGCCAACGGATGATGTGAAATTCAATCTGTCGGTGCTGAGGGGCTGTGGAGGTCGGGGCGGTGTATCCATGGTCCAGCGGAGCCATGCCAGGCGGGAATGTGAGCTGGGTCGTGGCGCAGCGGATCATCGGGAACAACTCGGCTTGTGCGCGCGCCTTCAGCACGCGTTGGGCGCTGAAGTTGAACTCCAGGGGACATCCGGCAGGCAGGGATCGTGGGTCGCTGGTGAGCGAGCCGGATGCCGATGCGCCGGGCAGATAGCGATCAGCTGGCAGTTGCCATCAGCAGGGCGGCCGGGGAGAGCGATTTGATGCGCGCGGGCCGCGTTGTTCTGCCGGTGTCGCAGATGAGACAGCAGATGCACTTGCGGCTTTTCGCACGTTCTGGCTCCTGGGGTGTGCGGAATCGGATGGTTTTCCGCTGTCGGCGGGGGGCGATCCGGGCTCCATTATCCTTGGCAAAGGCGCTGCTGGGTTGGCCCGCCATCTGGCGGTGCCGCAACTTGCGCCGGGACGGTAAAAACGGGCCGGGTGCTGTGGCACCATGAGGTGAAGGTCGTCCTTCGCCCGGGTCATCGCCACATAGAGCAGGCGACGTTCCTCTTCGATCTCGCACGCGGCTGCCGGTGGCCGGATCGGAGGGCATGCAGCCATCGACGACGTTGAGGACAAAGACCGATTTCCACTCCTGCCCCTTGGCTGAGTGGATGGTGGAAAGGATGAGATAATCGTCGTCGCGCAACGGGGTGCCGGCAT
>WQYW01000175.1 GCA_009781045.1 Alphaproteobacteria bacterium | reverse complement strand
GGCTGGTCAGGAATGCAGAACTCATGGCTGCATTGAGGATCTGCCGGGCCAATGGCGACTGGTCAAGGTACTGGGAGACGAAAATGGCCGCCTGAGGTCCCCCACGCTTTTAATCGCACCCGTGCCAAGCCGGCCCGAATCCATGATTCATGGGTCCAAAGAAAGCGCCACTGCGCCCGTCCCATGGGAACATTGGCGAATTTGTTGCGACGGTCGCGATCATGAAGGCCGCCTGGCACCGGAAAATCTCTTCATCGACCGCCATCGACCCAGCAGGCGGCTCACGCGAGAGTGCATGTACAATCCACATCGGGACAGCGAATATTGCGCTACTGCGGCATCGCCGCTTTGGAGCAAAGCAGAGCAGGCTTCCTTCTCCAGTCCGATCCATACCAGGGGCAGTTTTTCATGGGAGCCGGAGGATCACCCTCGCGCCTGTGGCACCGTTCCACCCGGAAGACTGCGCTTCCCTTCCTTTTGTTTTTGGCATCGCCATGACTGTACGGATCCGGCTTGGCCCCGACCCACAGACCAATCTTGATTGGCCAGTCCCAAAGCCGCCTTCGTTCGATGTCCGAATCAATGAAGAGCAGATGGGTGAAGCTGCTTTCAGGCCATGCTCAAACATGCGCCCGTCATTCATCAACAGCAGTTCATTCACGAACATGCTCCATCAGCGCGAACGCGCCCCCTCCTGCGGCGTTGTTTGCTCGCGTACCCAATCTCTGGTCTTCCCCTTCACACATAATTCCGAATTTCTGACCCAGTCCGAGAAGTAAAGATTTGGATGTCCATCGAGGATGTTACACTTCGTATATCCGAGAGCAGGCATGACGGCGTGCTGAATCAATGGCGAAACACCGATCAATGCAAGCATCAAGGCCGTTAAATACAGGGTGCGGGTGCCTATTTCGTCGACACGGGCTGCGACTTCGTCATCAACCGGAATTGATCGCATTACTATTAATGTAATAGAAACCAACGCGAATAGCGCAAGAGGCAGCACGACGAGCATACCGGGAGTAATTCGAACCACCGGCGCAAGATGGATCAGGTCCGTTACATCAGGAACAATCTCGGTCCATGTCATGAACAGCAAGATTGCCAACACACTCATCCAGAATGGAATGCCCCAGGACGCAACCCGCCTCATTTCGTGAACATCGAACTGACCTGACGCCCGCCTCCGCCTATTTCTCATAGCACTTGCCAATGTCCCAACAGAAACCAGTTTGAATAATCCGCATTCCAGCACCGATCTTCTATCGTCAGCGTGATCCCCGGGCGCAAGATCCTGAAACCGACTCCCTGACACTCTATTGGTCAGCGATCTCGCCTGTCATCGAGTAATACCACTCATTAATCGCCTGGCAACCGCCCAGTCATGGCATTAGCCAACGAGTTGAACGCATTCTCAACTCCACTCATATCCGCGTGTTCGAGCGCGTGCCATCCTGGCCTTACATATTCAGCATTAACATATTTGAAACCGTTTATGACAGCATTTTTTACTTTGTATTTCTCATCGACTCTATTCAAGATCCAACCCGCGGCAAATGCAGCTGCGACCAGCACAATGCCTGGAGCTAGTGCAGACGTGAAGGCAACTCCCGTGAGAGTTGCCGCGACATATGCAAGTCCACCTGCAATGATATTCTTCCCAAATTCAGTGACGAGCCCACCGGCAAGGCTTTCGATCGTGGCGTCGTCGTTGAAAATGAAATCGAGCGTTTCGACCCCGGCGGAGACAAAGCAGGAAATAAGCACGCCGCCTCGGGCCACATTTCCAAGACCTCTGACTCCGAGACCAAGCTCAAGAACTCGAGGATGGGTATCACGCACCCTCGTAAAAGCCAGTTGAAGCGCCTGGCGCATGCGCGTGCCAGCGTATCCGGTAAGAACAATGTATGTTTTGCTGCCGTTCCTCACCATCCTGGCGCGAGTGCCACCTGACATGAGTGTTCTCACAACTTTGTGTGAGTCGTAGGCGCCACCAATATTCGTTAACAGGGGCTCCGTAATAGGAGAATTAAGTGTCGGACTCGCATAATCCGTCCAAGCATCCTCATCAACGGCGGCTGGTCCAGTCGTCTCGCTGCAAGTTCGGCGTCCATCTTGGCCTTGGAGAACATGCTTATGTTCAAATCTCTCGGGTTCTCCGGAATTGTGAACCATTGACCTGCGGGTACAGAATTTTGCATCTGGTCCAGAAGGCCGATGTTACGAGCATCTTTCTCTGTCAATACTGCCATTTCCGAATGGTTCGCATCCATCATGCTTCCCATCACTGCATCCGACAGATGGTTGGACATTTTTTCCATCCCGAGCGTCCTTTCGAAATTTGAAATTTGCCATCAATCCTGGGGGCAACATCTTCACGAAAAGCCGAAACACTCCAATCGCGCCATGCAGTTTCGCGTTCCAGCTGGATTCCACGACAATTAGATTAGAGGATCAGTTCCTGTCAGAGCATCGGGCCGCGGACTGTTCACCATTGTCGGCGTGAGACAAGCGATGGCGTCGAAAGAAAAATCTCGCAACGTCACGTTGGCCGGATCATTGGTCCGTCCACACCACACTGTCATCCTCTGTCCGGGAACTCGTAGTTGGGCGCTCATGGCCTTGATTCTGGCTTGAGTAGGCTGGCCGATGCTGCATTGGCACAAGAGTGCCCCAGTACCCCGCAGCGCAAAATTTTTAAAGAACTGCGCGATCATTATGTCGGAAGCATGGCGCGATCATGGCAATATGGTGGGTCGCCCGGGAACCGTGCGGTCGCAGGTTGGGATCGACGTTTCTTCGGTTCTGGTCTTCGGGCCTGTAAGCGAATTCTATCTCCCGCCCTCCGGTACGATGGGTTTGCGCACCCCCTGGAGCTGCTGGCGCCAGATCGCCTCGTAGAGATCGAGCAGGTCGGCGGCAAAGCCTCTGGTGTCGAACAGCGGGCAGCATCCCCGGTTGGCCCTGAGACGGCCGCGCAAGGCCCGAAGGCGCTCGCGGCCCTGTGCCAGGCTCAGGAGCAGCGCCACGTAATCCTCGTCATTGGTGGCAATCAGCTCGGGCAGACCGACATTGGTGAGGAGACTGGCAGCCACACGGGAGGCAAAGGTTGAGCCGCACCGCGTCGCCAGCGGTACCCCCGCCCACAGCGCATCCGAACCGGTGGTGTGCGAGGTATAGGGGAAGGTATCGACGGCAAGATCGGCAAGCGCCAGGCGCCCGAGATGGGCGGCTGCCGGCAGAGGCGGCGCAAAGACCAGACGCTCAGGGGCGATCCCGAGGCGGACGGCTTCTTTGCGCAGATTGTCGGCGGTCTCCGGCGTGGTCAGAAGCAGCCACAGCACGCTGTCGGGCACCTGGTGCATCACCATGAGCCAGCGGGCAAAGACCGCAGGGCTGATCTTGTAACTGGCATTGAAATTGCAGAACACCAGGGCCTTTTCGGGCAGGCCGGCCTCTGCCCGCGTCATGGTGGCGCCGATCGCCCGGGCGTTGTCGGTGGGCTGATAGCAATGGGGCATCAGCGCCAGGGTCTCGCTATAGACTTCGGCATGGTCGAGCGGCGTCACCACGGGGTCGCCGATGATGTAATCGGCAAGCCGCGTCACCCCCAGCGTGCCGGGATAGCCGAGCCAGGACACCACGACCGGTGCCGGGCGTCGCGCCTGGATGCCGAGACGGCCGCTTTCTGTATAGCCCTTGAGATCGACCAGAATATCGATGCCGTCGGAGGCGACAATCTGGGCCGCACGATCGTCGGAAAGCTCGTGGAAGTCCCGGAAATGCTCCGTTCCCTGGAGGATGCGGGCTCTGCCCGCATCCTGAATCGGCCGTGCGGTCGAATAGCAGAACACCTCGACCCGGTCGCGATCATGGGCATCAAGGACGCCGGCGAAGAGATGGGTGGTGGCGTGCTCGGAGAAATCCGAGGACAGATAGCCGATGCGAAGCCGTCGCCGCCCGGCCTCCGCTTCCGGATGAGCCCTGCCCGCGACGATCGGCCGCGCCGCCAGCGCCGCGCCGTGAACCTCCTCGCCATAGCGCCGGGCAATCAGTTTGTGATCCGTCCCGGTGAGGCGGTCAACGATCAGCATCTCGAAGGGCCCGAGGCCGTGAACCCGGCCCTCGCCCACGAGAGCGACAATCTGGTCCTCGATGGCTGCGATTTTCGACCAGTCACAGATCTGGCGCGACGACAACAGCAGTTTCCCGGTGGCGTGGGCATAGTCGGGGTCGATCGCGACCGCCTTTTCGTAAGCCTCCGCAGCCTCCACCGGCCGCTTCAGTTCAGCCAGCACATTGCCGAGATTATTCCAGGCATGGGCGTAACCGGGATTGATGCCGAGCGCCTGGCGATAGGCCCCCTCAGCCTCCTCCAGACGGCCAAGGCGATGTAGCAGAAGGCCGAGATTATTGGCGGCGCCGACAAAAGCGGGGTCAGAGGCCAGTGCGGTGCGATAGGAAAGTTCCCCCTCGCGTTCGCGCCCGGTCTGCGAACAGATCCAGCCCAGATTGAAATGCGCCGCTGCATAATCCGGGCGCACCCGCAGGGCCCGCCTGGCCAGCGTTTCGGCCTCTTCGAATTTGCGGTTCTCCATCAGGAGATTTGACAGATTGAGAAGCGCCTCCAGGAAGCTCGGATTGACCGCCAGGACGTGACGGAAGGCGACTTCGGCTGCAGTGCCATCGCCGCGGCGCTGGAGGATGAGGCCGAGATTGCAGGCGGCTTCGAGGCAGCCCGGGTCATGCGCCAGCGCCTTCTCATAGACCTCGACGGCCTCGGCCGAGCGGCCGCTCTTCTCCAGCAGCAGCCCGAGATTGCTGAGCGCCGGGGAATAGTCCGGCCGGGTGGCAATGGCCTGGCGCAGATACTGCTCGGCGCAAGCCACGTCGCCCAGACGCTGCACCGAGATTCCGGCAAGGTTGAGGAGGTCGGCGCGCAGGCCATGCTCCTCCAGCAGGGCCCGGGCCACGTCCAGGGCCTCCCTGAAGCGTCCCCCCTGAAACAGTCCGATGGCTGTCTCAGGCGTGACCGGCTCCGGCATCCGTTTTGGCGTTTTCCGCTTTTCGTTTTTTTTCACCATGTCCCCGGCGCTCTCTTTTTTCCGCTGCCCGCCCCCGCCCGGGCCCGGCATCTCTCCGAAGCTTTGCCCCGCCTCACGGCCTCACCATCTTCCCTGCGCCCTCAGGCTGTCGCCGAGATGGCCCTTGAACATATGCTGGCCGAGATGTCCCAGCCGGCAGTCGAGATCGACAAAGACCTTGCCGCCGATATCGCGCCACAGCCTGCAGAAGGCGAAATCCTCGGAGAGGTAGCGGTCGGTTTCGGGATCGACCATGCAGTCGAAGAAGCGCCAGTAGAGATGGGCCAGAGGCTGGCCGGGCGGGCCGTCGGGCGTGTATTTGAGATGCGGATAGGCCTTCATCAGCTTTTTGAAGACATCGCGTTTGACGCACATGAAGCCGTTGGGCGCTTCGGCCACTTCGACAAAGCCGTCCTTGTCGGCGAAATCCCGCACCCGCTTGGAACCATGGCCGACCGGATTGAAGGGATAATCGGTGTAGCAGACATCGAAGTCCTCGCGGCTCATCCCGGCCGGAGGTCCACCCGGCGGCCAGTTCATCTTCTCCATCGGATAGACCCCGGCGACGATGTCGCGGTCGGCGAGCAGGAGCCGGCACACCGACTGGGGAGAAAATTCGATGTCCGAATCAATGAAGAACAGATGGGTGAAGCTGTCGTCGGCGAGGAAATCCCGCACGATCTTGTTGCGGCCGCGGGTGATCAGGCTCTCCGACATCATGTGCAGGATGCAGTCGGGCCCGAAACGGGCACAGTGCCACACCAGATTGAAGATGCTGGTAGTGTAATTCATGGTCACCGCCGAGATATAGCAGGGCGTGGCGAACATGACCTTCATGGAACGCAGATGCGCGTCGGGCAGCAGGCTCATGGCGTGGCTCTCTTTCCGCTGTTCAGGATGGAATTGACAAGGCTGAGATAGGTATCGGATGCATCGCTCCCGACTTGAGCCCGGCGCGCCAGCTCGCGCAGCAGATAATAGGCGAGGTCGAAGGAGCCGTAGCAGGCATGGGCAATCAGAGCCATGACCCGCAGCTGGCGCTCCGACAGCGCCGCGGCCTTACGGAAATCGCGCACATAGACCAGGTCGCCGTCGAGCAGCTGGTTGAGCGTGGTCCAGCAGTCGTTGTTGAGGAGAAGCGGCGGAATGATCGCCTTCTTGACCCCGCCGAAGCAGTGCGGGAGGAAGCCCTGCTGCCTCAGTTCATTGTCGACATCGCCAAGCGTCGGCTGATCCTCGTAAAGCGGCACGAAGGACACTTCCGTGTGCACGAAGAGCGTGCGCTCCAGTTTGGTCCGGCCATTGGCGAAGACTGCCAGTTCCCCGCCCTGGATGTCGATCTTGAGGTAATCGATGAATTCGATCTCGGCGACATCATCAAGGCGGCGCGTCGGCAGCGTGGCGCGCTCCAGCACGGTCGCATTGGGGGCATATTGCGAGAATACCGCAATGGTCTCGCGCGCCGGTTCCAGGCTGCCTGAAAAGCCGGAATGCAGACAGCGCCGGAATTCGATGTCGCTGCCGTCTCCCAGCGCCCAGGGCAGATGGGTGCAGTCTGCGCTCACAGCCACCACGGTCTCGGCCTGGGGCTCAAAGCCGGTGAGGCGCGCCAGGCCGGATTCCACCAGTTTGTGGTAGGGCGGATCGCCCTCGATGCCATTGGCACCGACGTCGACAATCCGGACATGGTCTTCGAGCGCCAGGAGCCGTGAAAGGCTTTTCAATCCCCACTCGTCGTCGGGCTTCTCACCTGATCTCAAGATCCGCCCCCCCGGGTCCTGTCGAATACCAGCCGCTTTTGAATCTTTCCCCTCGTTCACTCAAACAAGAGCGGGAATCTCAAACTTCTGCCGGATAAGTCCGGCTTTCGTTCCTCAAGTCTCCCGGACGGGTCCGGCAGTTCCGCCACGAAGCCTGTGCGAAGAGGATGCGACCTCTCTTCGCAAGGCGCCTGCCCGAACGGTTCCGGGTTCTGTTCCCGGCTCCCGGCGAAAGGCCCGCTCCCCGTTCCAGGGTCGCTCCGCATGCACCGACCTGCATCCGGAAAGGATGCGGATCTCCATCTGCAAAGCCGCCACCTTTCTCCTCAAGGCTTCGTCTGCCCGGTTCCACCTCCTCACGTCAGCTCAGCCTCTTTCGGCGAACCTCATCCGCTCACTCCTCACCTTCGTCTCCCGCCAGTGAATCACCAGGCGACGAGCCACAGGGTGATCCGGGCCCTGTTTTCCCATCTGCCGGATCCTTCCGCCTCCAGCCTTCCGGTTCCGCTCCCTGTCCTCCTCCGCCGTTCCTTTTGAGGGATCGCAGATCCCGCTCCTGTGTTCCTGCCGGAGTCCTGTTGCCTCCGGCCTTGAGTGGATCGCAGATCCGGCTCCTCATCTTTCGAGCCAGGGCCCGATTTTCCTCCCCATCGTCTCTGGCGGATTCCGGGTCCTGGCCCTCTCTGCGGAGAGCGATGCTCCGCCCTGTTCCTCCCATCTCCCGGGCCCCGTTCTCCTCCTTCTCTTTCTCGAGAGATCCTGCAATCTCCTCCCTGTCGCTGCGCCGCCACCTCAGTGCAGAAGATCACTCCTGCCCATGGTGGCATTCACCGCGTCAGCAAAGCCGGCGCCCTCGACCACGACATCGACGGCAATCGCCGAGGTCGTCTCCACCCCCCATTTTGCTCCGGCGTCATCTCCCTTGAGCGAATAGCGCACATGCAGGCTGCCGGCGCTGTTCAGGGTGGCGATCTGTTCCGGACTGAGTTTCCACAACGTCATGCAGTTTCTCGCATCGCACGACACCACGCTGAGCCGAAGCTTGGCTCCGCCTTTCTTCGCCGCCTTCTTTCCCGCCGCGTGCGCCCGCACCTCGGCCGCAGCAACCGACGACACCTCGACGATGCTGCCGACCGCCACATTGGTCGGAAGGCGCAGCAACGCCGCGGGCTGGCCCTGATCGGTGGTGGTCACCACGATGGCGACCAGGGCTCGGCCCTCCCGGTCCTTGCCGGCGCCGAACAGGCTGCAGAAGCGCTGGTTGAGACGGGTGACGACATCACAGACCACACGCCAGGAGTGGAAATCCCCGGAGAGGCGCTGGACCTCGCCTTCCCGGAAGATGTTGCGGTCGATGGCCGGCGACATGAAGCTGGAAGCGGTCGGCGGCCCGGCGACAGCCGCAGTGCCGGCAAGAGCAAATAGCAGCGCGAGAACCCGCCACATCCTGATCATCACCCCGCGGCTTTGAGGACGGTCACGGTGACGCAGGCCTTGTCGAAGGGCAGCAGCATCACCTCGATGCCGCCGGGCATGCTCAGCACCGCCAGTTCTCCGAGCTGACCCGACTGCCCGTTCGATTTCTCCAGCTGCGCGGCGACATCGGGACAGGACCTCGGAACCGGGGTCACCCGCACCACCTCGCCTTCACAGGATCCGCCGACCGGCGCCGCAAATATCGTCCCTCCACCGATCGCGCCACCTGGTGCTATCGGTTTTAACGCCACCAGAGAGACGACGGAGTGGTCATTGGCGGACCTGGAATCCCATCTGCTCTGTGCCGTGTAATCGAAATTCCGGCTCATGCCGTTGCCCAGTGCCGCGAAGGTCTTGCCGCAGGTGACGATATTGGCCTCCTGCACCAGCTTCTCGAACACCGATTGCTGGACCGGACCGGCCGCCGGCTGCGGCGAGGAAGAGGGCTGCGCCGCTGCCCCCCCTGCAGCGGCTGCGCCCTGCGGGTTCACGCCGGCGGTGTTGACGCCATGCCCGCCCTTGTTGCCGCCGAGGTAGAAACCAACCCCGGCGAGACCGATCACGAGGACGACGCCAAGCAGCGCAAAGGCAAAATTCCGCACTTTTTTCATGATCCCCCGCCTTCGCCTGTCAGGAACGCCACCCGGCATGGCCCCGGGTGACCGCGACGGTCCGCGCAACGGACCCCGGTCATTTGCCGGGGTCACATTCACGGGCCTGCGCCTGCCATCATTGTGGTTGTTCATTCGGCTGCCCTGAGCACCGTCATCGTCACGCAGGATTTTTCAAACGGAATCAGCATCACCTGAGCGCCGTTCGGCATTGCCGACACCGACAGATCCCCAAGCGGGGTGTTCTTGCCTTCCGACCTGGCAAGCTGGGCGGCGACATCCTGGCAGCTCGTGGTGACCGGGGTCACCCGCACCAGATGGCCTTCGCAGCCCGACCCGATCGGAGCCGCAAACACGATCCCGGCGTCGAGCTGCTGGGAGGGCGCGTTGGGGGCCGGTTTCAGAGCGACCAGCGACTGAATGGCATGGGCATTGCCGGCCTTGCTGTCCCACTGGCTCTGCGCCGCATAGGAGAAATTGTCGCTCATGCCGCGACCAAGCGCGGTGAACATCTTGGCGCAGGTCACGATCTTGCTCTGGCGCACATGATCCTCGAACACCGACGGCGGCTGTGCCGGCGGCGTGGCACCGGACTGGAGCCCTGCGGCCGGCTGCGGCGTGGTCTGCGCCACCGGCTGGGCATGCGCCGGGGCCTGTCCCCGGGCCGGAGGCTTCCTCACCGCCTGCGACGGCGGCTGGGCGGTGCTCGCCTGCGCCAGCCGCTGCTCGGCGGAACTCCCTGTCACCCCCGCGGCGGACGCGAAAACAAACACAGCGCTGAACATCGCCAGAACGGCACCTGCGGATTCCTGTCTCATCGTCCACTTCTTTCCATTGATACTGTTGTGATCGGGTCAACTCTCCACTTTCGCCCACCGGCGGGACCGCTTGTTCTCCCGGAGGCGGAAGGCACGCGTCACCGGACAGACCGGAAAGACGGCGCGAAAGCCCGCAAGGCTCGCGCCATCGTCCTGCCCATCACATTCGAATCGACTGCCTATGGTTCCGACTTCCTGCCCTCGAAATCAAGTGCTGACTGTGCACAACCTCCGATTGAGCTGCAATAGTCGCTATATTCACATTAAGAATAAAGACGACGGCGATGAGACAACACACTCCGAAAAAGATTGCCGGAATTAATTTCGTCGCACTCCCGCACCCCGGCTGTATCATCTCCATTTAAATCTCCGACATCCGCACGCCCATCCGGTATCGCACTCCGCGACAGGATGCGCGGCACCTTCCGCCTTCCGCAAAGTCGGGCGGAAATAACGGAATTGCTCCCCTGCCTGCCGCCGCCGGCTGACATCTGACGCTTGATACGCACGCGGGCTCCGAGCGGCAATTCTTCCGCGCGCGCCCCGAGCAAATCATCTCCCAAACAGAACCGATGCGCTCCTGTGCCAGGATTATCCAGGGGCAGGCTGCCGCCTGCGGAAAATGCACACCGGTTTGCCTTTTATTACTTCATCCTTGACTGTGAGTACCACCGGCGCAGACCCCATTTTTGTTCCTGTGTATTTTTTTCAAAGCCGCAGATGTTGTACGCATTTCTTTTCCGCGTTGCGGCAGGCGTGCGCGCTTTATCGATAAAATGCGTGTCTTCCTGTCGCCTGACCCGTCCGACTTTCGCAGAATTCTCCAGCAATGAACCTGATTACGCCAGGGTCATCGGTTCCATTTTCTCCGGCTGTTAAATGACCGAACTTCGCACCTTCCTGCGAAGCTGATGAGCCGGGATGCGAACCGAGAATCTCGATCCCGAAGGAGAGGCAGTAAAAAATGAACCGAGCTGCCCCGCAAATAGTCAGATGCCGCGTATGCTGCGCGATTTTTCCGCAAGCCGCCTCCCCAGCCACCGCCCGCAATGCCGGGAAAAACCAAATCAGGAAGCTGCTGGCGCAGCCTCCCCACAGCCTGCCCGACGACAGCGCAAGACCAGGACAGCACAAGAGCAAGACACCACAAAGCCAGGAGTTCGCCACCCGCAAACCCGTACCCGGTTGGGGCCGTCAATCCTCAATCGCCCCCGTGATTTCCTTCTTCCTTCTGCAAAGAATTATCGATCTGAAAATTTCAGATTTCGGCAGACCCCGCATCCTGTGCCATTTCATTATTTCAGGGATCCTGGCGCAATGCCTGGCTGCCGCAACCGGTTCCTGGCAGCGGCTTTCTACCTTTTTAAAAATCCTGGATTATTATCGCCCTCACGGAATTCATGCGCCACCTCGATGGCGCATGCACGGCGCACCGGCTGCAGCATTCGTCAGGCCCTGACATGGCGATGGGCACAAGAAAATAACTGGATCAATCCTGACTGCGCTCCATCGAGCGCTCCTTTCGCGAACCGACACTTCGGAAGCGTCAATTTTCTGACGGTCCTGACCGCCTGTGTCCTGGCACCCGTCGCCAAAATCCGGCTCCGCGAAGCCGCAGCGGTTATTCGCGCAGATGTTCACCGGCTCCCCGCTTCCTCGAAACACAAGGCGCCACCTCCACCCAGCCCTGATCGGCGCAGATGTCGGGGATTGGCGCGGTGCGGCGGCGAGGCCGAAGCCCAAGATTGCGCCATGGCGGGCGCCGCCGCTCCCACGGACATCAGGCGGCAATTCTTCAGGAACATGGGTCTTCGGAGACCCGGAGACTTAATGGACAGGAGGCTGCAGTGTGTCGAATGTCGAAGCCGTGATCACAAGGCAACATTTCGAGCCCTGGTCACCATCGCTTCACCGCTTCACCTGATCTTCGTAAGCGTCAAAGTCCTCCCATTTGGCGCGACGAATCGCTCTATGCGATTCTCCGGCACCCAATCCGATTCACGAGGAGGTGCCAGAAATGAAAATGCCTGTGAAACCGGAGCACCGGAGCACGGTTACCCAGTGCGGCTGAAGATCTTCGCCGCCTTCCTCAAGAGCGCCTGCCGATCAGGGCTGAACATGGGAACATGTCAATAATGGCAGGATGGTGATCATACTAATCCGTGCATAATATTGATGACCTTAAGCCGCAGCGTACTTACAATCCTTATGCCTGAAAAATGCGCGGACGGAATCTGGCCTCATTTGTAGCTTACGTAATCCACGCCTAACCGC
>WQYW01000174.1 GCA_009781045.1 Alphaproteobacteria bacterium | reverse complement strand
CGGGGACCGGCCATCGATCTTGCGTCCGACACAGAGCCCAGTCTCTTCGCAGGTTTCGCGGATGGCGGCGAGAACAAGTGCACGGGCGCGGGCGGACGAGATTTTCGGGCGGCCCTTGAGGAGATTGACTTCGAGCCCGGGCGGGATTGGCGCGGCGATGGGTATGCGATGGTCGTTCTTGTCCACCCGACCACCGGGAAAGACGAATTTGCCGGGCATGAAGACCACATTGTCGTGGCGTCGCCCGACCAGCACCCTGGGCTGCGGGCTGGCGCGATCGACCAGGATCATGGTCGCCGCATCGCGAGGGCGGCAATAGGGATGCTGGCTGGCCTCCTGGGTTTCTGCTGCGTGAAGCGCCGCGTCTTGCTCCGCGTCCGTTCCCATACTGCCCGTGCTTTCCTGATGTGGCCATGGTGGTGTGGTTTTGCGAAATACCATCCCGTTCCGGATCGTGAAAGCATCGCTTTGCCGGTCCAGTTGGCCGCAAAGGAATGGATCCGGGCTGTTCCCGGCATTTTGCTGGCGCTCCGCAGCACATGTTGCAGCCTGTGGAGCGATGAGCACGGATGCTCCCATCCATGATGTCGGCAAAGATCCCGTCAGGTGAGGGTATCGCGCGCATTGCGCCCTTTGGATCAGTGAGCTTTCCGGAGATCGCCATGTTGGCTTCCCGACCTCGATGGCCTGCCCTTCGCGGTGGGGTGCGGCAGCCCCGGCGCGCGCGGCCGGAACTGGCCGGCAGCAGGCAAAGCAGCGTGCAGATCTCATGGAACCTTGTTGCCCGCGTTGTTTGCGCTTGGGTGTCAAGTGATCTGTGCAAGCTGGCAGGAAAAGGCGGGAACTGCCCGCTCCGCCTTCAACACCGCCAGCGAATGATCCCGAGACTCGATGTCATCGACCGGTCGCATCACTGCCCCCCTCGGGCCTGCCGGCGCCGCTGGAGTCTCCTGATGAACTCCATGCGCTCAAGGGCACGAAGGGCTGCAATGGCATCAAGGTAGTCGTCGATCGGCAGTCTGCCGAGGTTGCTGCGCCAGGTTCTGGCCGCAGTAACACTGGATTGGGAGTAGCAGAATGCCATGAAAACGATGACCAGCAGCAGCGGATCGAGAGTGTATTTCGCTGCAATATCAAGGATCGCCTGCCGCCCGGCAAGAGCCCGGATGGCCCCGGCGTCGGAGTTTTCCAGAGCGGAGAGATCCCCGTTCTGGAGGGGCGCGGCGACATCCTTCCAGCGGATGTGGAGCGCGACATATCTGACGTGGTCGAGCAGGTTGGATGGTCTGGGAGCGCCGAGGCCCTGGCGGTCTTTTGCGCACTTCGGTGCAGGCTTCGCTGCGGCAGGGAATAATGGTTCAGGAGCCCTGAGGAGGACCTCCTGATTGAGCTTCCGTGCGGGCATCGCGCCTGCCGTTTCGACCAGATCGAGGGTTCGGGGAGCGGGCAGCGCAATTTTGCGGGTTGCGGGAATGGAGGACTCCTGAACCGTCTCTTCGTCGATCAGGATCAGGCTGGTGAGATGGGTGACAAGCCCCTCGGCCTCGGCAAGCGCGGCGGCGTGGTCATCCGCCATGGCCGGCAGTGCCAGGCTCGCCGCCAGGGCGCCGACGGCACGCTGAAACAGCGCATCGCCATCGATCGTGTCGCCTTCCTGCCAGTGTGCGGTGAGCGTCATTCCGCCACGGCGCAGCACCACATGTTCGGGCGGTGAACCGGTGATCAGAGGCGGCACAGAGAGGGTTCTGAGTGTGCGCATAGAGCTTTCCATTGCCGCAATCAGGTCGAAGCCGGCGGCCACGAAGATTTCGCCACCCGACAGGGACGCCAGATGTCCGACATTGGCCTCCAGGCTGTCCTCGCCGACCAGCACCACCGAGATGCGGTGGCCGCGTCGGGCCAGGGCCTGGACGTCGAGCGCATGGCTCTTGCCATCGGTGATCAGCAGGAGGTCGCGGGCGCTGGATCCAGTCAGCACGCGATCAAGCGCTGCTCCGATCTCGGTGCCGCCATAGGGTTCGCTCAGTGCCTGTGCCAGTGTGGCGAGATCGGCCTCGCTTTCACTTCCGGGTCGCGTTGAGCCGACAAAGTTCGCCATACAGTCGAACTCCCACAGGTCGATTTTATCGGACTTCCCGACTGTCTCTGCGATCCCTTCCAGGGCGGAGACCAGAATTTCATGTTTGCTCCAGTCTCTGCGTTCGCTGGTGCAGATTTCATCCATGGAGCCGGAGTGATCGACCAGAATCGCGACATCAAGGGGGGCATCGTCGCCTTCCGTTGGTGCAATGCGCAAGGCCACGGCACGGCCGTCGGCGGCGCGCCCGTGAAGATCGCGCGACGTCCAGCCGGTCACTTCGAGATCAATCGGGGCGTTGAGGGCGATCCTGGCCCGCCCGTTTTCAAGCATGCCGCCAATCAGCTTCACGCTGCCATCACGGCAGGCGACGGTGAGATCGGCGTCCGGAAGCGTATCGCCGCAGACAAGATCATCGGCGTCGGAGAGGGGGGAGGCCCCGTAAATGTCGCCGACGGTCAGCGGGATGCGCAAGGTTGCGCGGTCGCCGAGATTGGTCAGAGAAACGGCAAAACTTGACGTGACCTCAATTTCGGTTTCGGGTGCGACATGGCCGACCGACAGCATATGGACGCCACGCAGCACTTCTTCGTGCAGCACCGCGGTTCTGCCGCGCTCCAGTGCATCCTCATAAGACGAGCGAGCGACGTCCTTACGCATGGCGTGCGCTCCAAGAACACGCTGGCCGATGCGGACTTTCAGCGCAAACAGGCTGGCATGGACTGGCACCGGGAAGGTGATGGTGGCCTCGATGCTGGAGGACTCGGGATTGCGGAAAATGCGCCTTGCGGTGACCACGGCAAGGCCGCCGTCGATCACGACATCGAAGCTTGTTGCCACCAGGGGCACCGGCAGGCCCTGAACCTTTGCGTCAAGGAACATGCTGAGCGGGTCCGTCGAAGTCTGCTGGCGTGCGGGGGTCATGTCGGTGTCCTCAAAATTGCGATCAGTCGTCTTGCGGATGAATTCCAGGATGCTGGTGGCGTCCGAGCCTATCGGCGGTATGACAGCCGAGGGGCCGTGCGGAGCCACTGAAATTCTCAATCCGCAGCATCGAGTGCGTTGATGGCCTCCAGGCGATCAATGACGCCAACGGCCTCAATGGCAGCCAGGCACTTTTTAATCGGCACCCCGCCGAGGATGACGCGACAGGTCCCGGCCGCCGCATCACTTGATTCAGCATTCCAGAATGCCATCAGGGCGATGACGAGCAGCAGCGGATCGAGGGCATATTTCGCGGCAATATCAATGATCCGCTGCCGGCCGGCAAGAGCCCGGATGGCGCTGGCGTCGGAGTCTGCCAGGGCGGAGAGATCACCATTCTGGAGAGACGCGGCGATATCCTGCCAGCGGATGCGCAAAGCGATATATCGGACGTGGTCGAACAGGCTGAATGGAGGCTCGGCTTTATAGAGGAATAGTGGTTCAGGAGCTCCGGCGACGAACTCGAGGTTCGGATTCTGTGCAGGCTTCGCGCCTGCGGTTTCCTCGTGGGGCACCTCGAGAGAACTCAACGACGACGGGCCGGGCGCGAGGTCACAGACAAGGGCGGTTTCGATCAGACCGAGGGTTCTGGGCGTGGGCAGCGCAATTTTGCGGGTTGCGGGAATGGACTCCTGAACCGTTTCCTCGTCAATCAGGATCAGGCTGGTGAGATGGGTGACAAGCCCTTCGGCCTCGGCAAGCGCGGCGGCGCGGTCATCCGCCATCGCCGGCAGTGCCAGGCTTGCCGCCAGGGCGCCGACGGCACGCTGAAACAGCGCATCGCCATTGATCGTGTCGCCTTCCTGCCAGCGTGCGGTGAGCGTCATTCCGCCACGGCGAAGCACCACCCGTTCGAGCGGTGAACCGGTGATGAGAGGCGGCAGAGAGAGGATCCGGAGTGCGCGCATGGCGCTCTCGATGGCCGCGATCAGATCGGAACCGGTGGCAACGAAGATTTCTCCACCCGACAGCGCCGCCAGATGTCCGACATTGGCCTCCAGGCTGTCCTCGCCGACCAGTACCACTGAGATGCGGTGGCCGCGTCGGGCCAGTGCCTGGACGTCGAGCGCATGGCTTTTGCCATCGGTGATCAGTAAGAGGTCGCGCACACTGGATGCGGTCAGCACGCGATCAAGCGCCCCTCCGATCTCGGTTCCGTAGCGGGGGCTGCTCAGTGCCTGCGCCAGGGTCACGAGATCCGTCTGGCTCTCGCTTCCCGGTCGTGTTGAACCGACATAGCTCGCCTCATAGTTGAATTCCCACAGGTCGATCCTGTCGGACTTGCCGACCGTCTTCGCGATCCGTTCCAGGGCGGTGACGACGACGTGATGCTTGGTGCCGCCTTCGCGATCGCCGGTGCAGGGCTCCGCCATGGAGCCGGAGTGGTCGACCAGGATCGCGACATCAAGGGGGACCTCTTCACCTGGCGTCGGCGCAATGCGCAGGGCCACGGCGCGGCCGTCGGCGGCGCGGCCGTTGAGGTCGCGCGGTGTCCATCCCGTCACTTCGAGATCGATCGGGGCGTTGATGGCGATCCGGGCCCGGCCGTCTTCGAGCTTGCCGCCAATCAGGCGGACGCTGCCGTCACGGCAGGCGACGGTGAGATCGGCGTCCGGCAGCGCGCCGCCGCAAGCGAGATCATCGGCGTCGGAGAGGGGGGAGTGCCCGTAAATGTCGCCGACGGTAAGCGGGATGCGCAAGGTTGCGCAGCTGCCTTGATTGGTCAGCGAAACGGCGAAGCTTGAGGTGACCTCGATTTCGGTTTCGGGGGCGACATGGCCGACCGAAAGCATATGGACGCCGCGCAGCACCTCTTCGTGCAGCACAGCGGTCCTGCCGCGATCCAGTGCATCTTCATAAGACTCGCGCGCGGCGTCCTTGCGCATGGCCTGTGCTCCGAGAACACGCTCGCCGATACGGATCTTGAGGGCAAACAGGCTGGCATGGACCGGCACCGGGAAGGTGATGGTGGCCTCGATACTGGAGGACTCGGCATTGCGGAAAATGCGCGATGCGGTGACCACGGCAAGACCGCCGTCGATCACGACACCGAAGCTGGTTGCCACCAGGGGCACGGGCAGCCCCTGCGCCCTTTTGCCGATGAAGATGCGGAGCGGATCAATCGTGGTCTGCTGGCGTGCTGCGGTCATGTCTGCTTCCTCAGAATCGCGATCGGGAGTCTGTTGATTGATGAATTCCAGTATGCGGAGTCACTCAATTCTCAATCCGCAGGCAGGGAGTGCGGGGGATGTGCTTCAAAGCCTTCAAGGGCCTGAATGGCTTCAATCGCCTCCAGGCAGGTGTCGATCGGCCGCGTGCCGAAGATGCCGCGGCAGGTCGCTGCCGCAGCAGCACTGGATTCGGAACTCCAGAATGCCATGAGGGCGATGACGAGCAACACCGGGTCGATGGCGTATTTCGCGGCCATATCAATCATCGCCTGCCGTCCGGCAAGCGCGCGGATCGCCTTGGCGTCGGGCGACGCCAGAGCGGCGAGATCACCGTTCTGGAGCTGGTCGGTGACATCCTCCCAGCGGATGCGCAGAGCAATATATCGGATCTGGCCGATGAGGCTGAGTGAAGGTTTGCGGTTTGGCAGGAACTTTGGTTTAGGAGCGCGGACGCACGGCAGGTTTTCCAGTCTGGGAGTGCGGCTGGGCTTATTGGAATTGCGAGTGGGTTTCGCGTCCAAGGCTTCCGCGTCCGAGGATTCCGCATCGCGAACTCGGTTAGCACAGGACAGGCTGTCACGCAGGCGATCCTGGAGTTCCTGGAGGGAAGAGAGGGTTCGGGGAGCGGGCAGCGCAATTTTCCGGGTTGCGGGAATGGCGTCGTCCTGGGTTGTTTCCTCGTCGACCAGGATCAGGCTGGTGAGAGGGGTGACGAGCCCCTCGGCCTCTGCAAACGCTGCGGCACTTTCATCCGCCATGGCCGGCAGCGCCAGGCTCGCCGCCATGGCGGTCACAGCGCGATGAAACAGCGCATCGCCATCGATCGCGTCGCCTTGGCGCCAGCGTGCGGTGAGCGTCATTGCGCCACGACGAAGCTCGACCTGCTCGATCAGTGAACCCGTGATCAGGGGCGGCGAAGAGTGGATCCGGAGTGCGCGCACTGCGCTCTCGATTGCCGCGATCAGATCGGAACCGGTGGCAACGAAGATTTCTCCACCCGACAGCGCCGCCAGATGTCCGACATTGGCCTCCAGGCTGTCTTCGCCGACCAGCACCACCGAGATGCGGCGGCTGCGTCGGACCAGTGCCTGGACGTCGAGCGCATGGCTTTTGCGGTCGGTGATCAGTAAGAGGTTGCGCGTGCTGGATGCGCTCAGGACGCGATCAAGCGCCCTTCCGATCTCGGTGCCGCCATGGGGGCTGTTCAGTGCCTGTGCCAGTGTGGTGAGATCGGCCTGCCCGTCACTTCCCGGTCGCGTTGAGCCGACAAAGGTCGCGACATTGGCGAATTCCCACAGATCGATCCTGTCGGACTTCCAGGCTGCCTCGGCGATCCGTCGCAAGGCGGCGACCACGACATCATGTTTGGTGCCGGCTTCGCGATTGTCGGTGCAGGGCTCCGCCATTGAGCCTGAACGATCGACCAGGATCGCAGTATCGAGGGGGAGCTCTTCACCTGGCGTCGGCGCAATGCGCAGAGCGACGTTGCGCCCATCGGCGGCGCGGCCGGTAAGATCGTGCGGCGTCCAGCCCGTCACTTCGAGATCAATCGGGGCGTTGAGGGCGATCCGGGCCCGGCTGTCCTCAATCATACCGCCGATCAGCTTTACGCTGCCGTCACGGCAGGCGACGGTGAGTTCGGCGTCCGGCAGTGTATCGCCGCAGACCAGATCATCGACGTCGGAGAGGGGGGAGGCCCCGTAAATGTCGCCGACGGTGAGCGGGATGCGCAAGGTTGCGCGGTCGCCCAGATGGGTCAGAGAAGCGGCGAAGCTTGATGTGACCGCGATTTCGGCTCCGGGGGCGAGATGGCCGACCGAGAGCATATGCACGCCGCGCAGCACCTCTTCATGCAGCACTGCGGTCCTGCCGCGATCAAGTGCATCTTCGTAAGTCTGGCGCGCTGCGTCTTTGCGCCTGGCGTGCGCTCCAAGAACACGCTCGCCGATGCGGATTTTCAGCGCAAACAGACTGGCATGGACCGGCACCGGGAAGGTGATGGTGGCCTCGATGCTGGAGGACTCGGCATTGCGGAAAATGCGCGATGCGGTGACCACGGCAAGGCCGCCGTCGATCACGACATCGAAGCTGGTCGCCACCAGAGGCACCGGCAGACCCCGCGCCCTTTTGCCGATGAAGATGCGGAGGGGATCAATCGTGGTCTGCTGCCGTGTTGCAGTCATCTCAGTCTCCTCAAAATCATAACCAGGGTGGGGGGCTGGCGAAAGATAGGTATGAAACGGCAGGCCATTGGTGGTGAGGGGTGATGGGCCGGGGAGCGATCACGAGGAGCGGGTCCTGCTCCTTATGCAGAAGAAGAAGTCTGGTCGCGGCGGACAGGAATTTCGCAGCGTTGGCGCAGGTGAGGCAGCGGTGAATGGCGGCGACATGCTTCTCCTTGGATGGCGGGCGGGAAAATGCAGGCTTTTGCAGGGATGGCAGGACTTCCCGAGAGGCAGGCGGTGATGTCGGGCAGACCGAGGGGGCGGCTTCTTTCGACAAAGGATATGTCAAAGGATTTGCGGAATTCAAGGCTTTCGACACAAATTTTGTCAAAAATCTTTGGGCTGTTGCCGGCGTGCCAGTCGCGGCGATGTTGGCGCCAGTCAGGTGTCAGCCGGTGTCAGCCATGGGCGTCTTTCGGTAAGTGCGAATTTTCTCCGCGGCTGGCGCCAAATCTCCACCGGGAGACGGTCGCTTGCGAAACCCATCTTGAACCGATTGATCCTGGTGCACCGCAACACCCCTCGCGCCACGACAGCGCGAGGCGTTACGCGTCTATCGCCCCCCCCGCCGTCTGGCGTCTGGGCTTCACGAGTGCGTAGACTGGCGCATCGAGAGTTCTTCGCCTCGCTCGGCCCGCGTGCGACAAGACCGAAGGCCAAGGGCACACCCAGGAAAGACAAAAGACAGCCCCGGATCATTTCCTGGCGGTGAGCTTGCGAAACGCGAAACAGGAGGGGCGTCGAGGTGATCCGCGGCGAAGAAAGCCAGGAAGACAAACAAGGTTGCGACAAAGATGGCTGCTTTAGAGATACCAGCCGGAAAGCAACGAACAGGAAAGAGGAAAGAAAGTGAGAAGCGAAGAAGACCGCCTGCGAAAAACGTGCCCGAAGCGGTCCGGAAGACAGCAAAGAAAGCCGGGAAAGCTGCGGCAGGGAAGGCTGTGAAACCGGCTGTGGTTGCGAAGGACAGGCAGCAAAGTCGCAAGGAGTGTTTCTGTGATGACGCCCAGTGAGTTGTTGGATAAGACGGAACAGGTCTGGAGGACGAAGGGGGCTTTTGACCCCATGGACGACATGCTGGCGTTGCAGGCTCAGGAACCTGGGGCGCTGGTCGATCTGGTCATTGGCGCGATGGATCGGGAACTGCCTGGCCGGGCATCGGCTTTGATTGGCGCGACGCTCGATCTTATGGATGACGATGCGCTGGCGGTGGTTGTGGCCGATGCCTGGCGTCGTGCCAGATCCACGGCGAGGTCCGGCACCGGGTCCGGTTCAAAGTCGGGAGGGCTGTCGGAGATGGTGAAAGACGTTCTGGAGTTTGCCAGCGCGCAGATGCCGGCGGTATTTCAGAACGACTGGGACCAGCTGACGGCGCTGGCGCGGGTTCGGGGAGATGGCGAACTCAATGTCACCGCTGCCTGGCGGGCCATGGACGATGCCGCCGTGGCCGATGCCAGGCGGCGGCTTGAGGGCTTGTCCCTGACAGACCCGAACCACGACAAACTGGTTGTGGCATTGCTGCATTCACGTCGCCCCGCCGTGGTGCGGGAGATGGCCGAACGGGGACTGGCCGGAAGAGGTACCTTTCCCGCTTTCAACGGCCGTTCTCTGCTGCTGATGGCGGGTTATGATCTGGATGGTGCGGAACTGCGGGCCCTGCATGATGAACGGCCGCTGCACCTGCGCCTGTCTGCGGTGCAGCGCAAACATATGTGGGCCGAAATTCCCGAATGGAAAAGGGCGATCTGGAATGTGCATCCGACTTTTGATGTGGCGGGGCGTGCGCAGGCCGTCGCCACCACTGCGATGGGCGGAACCTTGGGCGAGATCTGTGGATTCTGTCACGGATCTCTGCATCGGCTGCTCTGTGTTGCGGATGTGGGCGGAGCGGAAGTTGTCACCTTCGGCACCTGTCTGAGTTGCCAGGGCTGGGAAAGTTCTGTCCTGTTCTATCGCCATGATGCTGCTGGTTTGCCTCATCCCCATGAATCGCAGTGCCATCTCGCGCCGCTGACACCGGAGTTTGTGGAGGAACCCTTGATGGAAGCGAAAGTTGAACTGTTTCGGGCGCCGCAGCGGTGGGCATGGCAGGACTGGGGGGCATCCAACAATCGCCAGAATCTGAATCGGGCAGGCGGCCCTCCGGCCTGGGTGCAGAGCGCGGATCATCCCGAATGCCCGGATTGCCAGAAGACTATGGCTTTTGTGATGCAACTGGATTCGCACTTGCCGCAAAGGGATGGCCGGGGATGGGCGTGGGGGAGCGGAGGCTGCAATTATACATTCTGGTGCCCGAGCTGTCGGATCAGCGCGCAGCTGTGGCAGTGTACGTGAGCATGAGGCGCGATGCGTGCAGCCGGAGGACGGTGACCGAAGGCTGGTGCACAAAAAGGCTCCTTGAAGACGGCGCAGGTTGCGGGAAAATGGGCGGGAGATCCGGCAGGCGAAGGAGTTGTCATGCCCCCCCGTGAGATCCTGGACCGGACGGAACAGGCCTTGAGGGCGAACCTGCGACCTTGCGCAGATCGAGCCCATGTGTGCGTTGCCGGCTCAGGAGCCCGGTGCCCTGAGTGACCTGGTGCGATGGAATCGCGAACTGCCCGCCGGCGCATAGGCTCTGATTGCGCGCTGCGCTCGATCGGATGGACGATGAGGCGCTGACGGTGGTTGCGGGTGATGCCTGGTGCCGTGCCAGGTCTACTGGTCTGACGGCAGATCGGGATCATGCTGGCGTTGCGGTCGGCGAAGATCCATAATCCAGCAATGGCAACCGCAAGTGGAGTGAGGATCGAGTGCGATGATGGTCAAGAAACCCGGCGTGGCGAAGACATTTGCGGGTCGCTGGCGCCTTGTGGAAATGGACAGCTGGGACAACGACTACCTGGATTTTCTCGAAGATGGACATCTGACCTTCGGGAAGAATTCGGAAGGTCACTTCTCCTTCGGAACGGTTGAGGGTTTTCTCGATGTGCGCTATGGCGTGAACGACGGCTCGCCCTGTGCCGAATTCTCGTGGGAAGGACACGACGAGGGGAACCCCATCAGCGGCCGAGGCTGGATGATGATCGGCGCATCGGGCGATGGCGTCGGCCACCTCTACATGCACAACAGCGAAGATTCAGCTTTCGTCTGTAGACGCAGGCGGAAGAGAATCGCGTCAACACCCAAATCGGCGACAACAGGAAACAGGGGAGCTGCGAAGCAGCCGGGAGCGGGGCGGACGGTGAAGAAGGCCGGGAAAGCGCGACGGAAAAGGATAGTGGATCGCTTAACGTAAAGACAACAGGCGGCGGTGGTTGCACAGATCAAAAGGCTCAAAAAGCCGTGACCGATGGTGTTGTGATGGAGCCTGGAAAGGATGGAACAGGCATTCCGTAAAGGTCGCAGCCGTGAGTTGGTGGAGTGCATTCTGGTGTTGCAGGTTGAGCAACCCGGCGCGCTGGCCGATCTGGTTATTGGTGCGATGGATCGGGATCTGTCGCTACGAGCATCTGTGTTGACTGGCGCAACGCTCAATGTGATGGATGACGATGCACGTGCGGTGGTTGCGGCCGAGACATGGCGTCGCGCCAGGTTCTTCAAGCCATGGTGACCTTCGTGTCAACGGTCTTGTTTTTCACAGTTCGAGGCGGGCTAGACACTCAATCAGCCGGCATTGGGTCAGATCTGCAAAATCTCCACGCATCATGCGTGCCATCTCGGGATCCTGGATCCCCATCCGTTTGGCGGCGGCCTGTTGGGCCAGTCCGAGGCAAAGAATCGTTCTGCGGATCCTGATCACGAGATCCGTCCTGATCCTGAGTTCTTCAGCATCTGGCAGTTCAAGATCAGCATGGACGTTTGCGCTGCCTGACCAGACCTCGACGCCCTTGATGATCTTCCTGTCCATGTTGTAATCTCGCAGTCTGCTTCACAACGATGTTTCATGTTTCACAGCCGGTTCCATGTGGGCTGCGAAGAAGCCCGTGCTGCAAGCTGAGCTCCAGCTTTTCGTCCGAATGCAGTGAGCGAAAGAACAGGTCGACGAAGGCACGGTTGCGGCCATGCATCGCCGACTCGGCGATTTCGCACAGACAAGCGGCAGGCTGCGGGGTTGCAGGCGTTATCGCCCTCCCGATCAGCGCGGGCGCGCCAGCCGGACTTGCGGTGAAGTGCTGCACCGCCACCGCCACCTGCCATTCGAGCCGGCAAATGCCCGTAGAGTGCGGCTTCGCCACCCGTCTTCATGATCCATACCCGTTCAGAAAGGCGGCGGAAGTGTGTCCTCCGAGCCGAGCGGCTGGAATTGTTTCCCGAATTGTGCGGGATGCCGTGAGGAAATCGCGGCACCAGGCGGTTCCGCAAGTCAGGTTTGAACGCGTCGATTGCGCACAGCAGGATCGACTGCCGGGACAGTTCCATCGATCTGAGGCAGTCTGCGTGAGAGGCGGCTGGCGCGATTCGCGCATCTCAACCGGAACCGCTCGATTGGCGATGGAGTGATTTCATCCTTCATCCGGCTCGCTGGTTTGCGATTGTTGCGACCGGGCGGGGGCCTGGAGGCCTGTTTCAAAACGTTGCGCGCAGACCATCACGGGGAGG
>WQYW01000173.1 GCA_009781045.1 Alphaproteobacteria bacterium | reverse complement strand
TTGCTCCGCGCTTCCTTCAGACCCCACCTCGCGATGGTGCCCTTGCGCTTCGCTAACCCTTCGCCGTCATCAGGCTGGGTAAAGGACTCTAACCTCCAAGCTGTCGATCATGCTCGGCACACCGAAAAAGGCCCCTCCAATCCCTGAGAGGGGCCGTTTGGCGGCAGCAATCCCGCCTCAAGACGATCCTTCATGCTCTCGTGTCCGACGCGAGCCTCGGCCGGACACTGACCCAAACCCTGACCAACCAGAAATTCAAACCCGGCTTAAATCAGCCAAATGAATGAGGCGGATAAATGAACCGGCCCTGAACCGCACCGAAAAAAGCGCCGCCAACCTGACAGAATCTCAGGCTGCCTGTGGTTGACTATTATGAATAGCCGACGCCAATCGCAGTAACAACACGATCGATACATTCCCCTTTCCTGCTTCGATCTGGGCTATGTAGCGTTCGGAAATTCCGGATCGTCGCGCAAGCTCCCGACGCGACAAATCACAACGCATGCGCGAAGACCGCACGCGCTCGCCAAGTTCCGCCAAAAATTCAGTCTCGGTGCATGGCGGGCGCGCACAGCCCGGCAGCACATCCCCTGCAAGTTCGGCAACGTGATTGAGCATTGACCTATCCACGATGTCCTCCTAGAGACCGTATCCTGCTTACAGCCCCCCCGAATTCATTGTCGCGCGTCAAACAACTTTTCGATTGTGGCAGGCGCGGCAGCGTGGGCCTGCTGAACTGTCACAACGTGCACACATTCCGTCGTCATAATTCTGTGATGTTCCACCACATGATGGTGGAACAGAAACAGGAAGTACCTCGTTCGACGATGTCGGCGACTTCCAATTAACCAATGGGCACACAGCGGGGCGGTTTATTTTGATTTAATTCCGTTTTGAAACAAGCAGAAGCCGGATCGGCGCGATCCCCCCTCGTGGCACCCGCTTTCTCCCGGGCATTGCGGCAGCGTGGTTATGACCAATCGACATCCCGGGCGCAACCTCCGAGAGTACTGTTGCCGCAAGGCAACAGATACGGGTCCGAAACCTCACCGGCGGGGGCCAGTTTCGAATTCTCTCCAGCAGCGGCCCTGGTCCTCCGGCCCGACTGGACGATCCGCCCCGCTGCCTCACCCCAGGAGCCCGGCCAGGCGATCGCGGATGATTTCTTCCGCCTCACGCATGATCCGTGCGATCAGTTCCTTCACGGTCGGGATGTCGTGGATCAGGCCCGCCACCATGCCACAGCTCCACGGCCCGGCATTGACCTCGCCCTTTTTCATGACCCTGGGATAGGCACCCGCCACCAGCCCGGCGATGTCAGCGATGGCAAGCCCTGCTGCCTTTTCCCGCTCGATCGTCAGCACCTGTTCGACCGCGGCATTATTGAGCACCCGCTCGGTGTTGCGCAGGGGGCGCATGATCAGTCTGGTGTCGAGTTCCGATGCAGCAAGGATGGCATCCTTGACCTTCTGGTCGACAGGCGCATCCACTGTGGCAAGGAAGCGGGTGCCCATATTGATGCCGGCCGCCCCCAGAGCCAGGGCGGCAACCAGGCTGCGTCCATCGGCCATGCCGCCGGAAGCGACAAAGGGGATCTTCAGCTCCTCGGCTGCCCGCGGCAGCAGGATCATGTTGGGGATGTCGTCCTCACCCGGATGCCCGGCGCATTCAAACCCATCGACGCTGACCGCGTCACAACCGATGCGCTCGGCCTTGAGGGCGTGGCGAACCGAGGTGCATTTGTGAATCACCTTGATCCCATTGGCCTTCAGCACAGACATATAGGCTTCAGGGCTGCGCCCCGCGGTCTCGACGGCCTTGACGCCGCCCTCCACGATGGCGGCAATATATTCCCGATAGGGTGGCGCGACAAAGGCCGGCAGAAAGGTGAGATTGACGCCGAAGGGCTTGTCGGTCATGTCGCGACAACGCGCGATTTCCCTGGCCAGCAGTTCCGGCGACGGCTGGGTCAGCGCGGTGATGACGCCAAGCCCCCCGGCATTGGCAACCGCCGCAGCCAGTTCGGCAAAGCCGACAAAATGCATTCCGCCCTGGATGATCGGATGCTCGATACCGAACAATGTGGTGATTGCGGTCTTCACGCCTCCCCCCTTTCCGGCAGATCCCCCTGACAGGATCCGCAATCTGGTTTTTGGAAAAATTTTGCTCCAGTTGCCCCCGCACCCCAGGATGAGCAACATGTTTTTTTTAAACACCTCCAGGGAAGAACATCACTTCCCCTGGCCGCTATTGGCGCCGGAACCCGCGCGCCCCGAGTTGCGGAAAGCCGGCGAAACCGGCTATCTCCCGCTGTCCGTCGGCTGGTTTCAGCCCACGTTCCATTTCTGCAGCGACTGGCTGTGCCCCTTTTTGATGTCAGGGAGGCCTGGCCGCCTTTGATGATGGAGGGGATTCGTGGCAATCAGGTGACCACCCGGGTTGAACGACACCAATTTTTCCCGGATTTCGAGCCGAGTGAGATCCGCCGTGTCCGACCTGGGCAGTAACGGAGCGGCAAAGGAGCGCCAAAGGAGCGGCACGTGTTCAAAGACATTCTCGTCCACATTCCCAGTGAGCGGGCAACAGGTCCGATCATCGACGGCTCCGTCTCCCTTGCCGCCCGATTCAACGCCTGTCTCACCGCCATATCCATCGGATATGTCTCCAGCGCCGCCCATATCATCGGCATTTCCGAATCCGGGCGCGAGCGTGCTGCCGAGCGCACCGGCGCCGCGCTCGCGGGCTTTGAGGAAGAGGCGAAAAAGGCAGGAATTTCGTATAGCTGCGAGTCGATCCTGGCCTCCCCTGGCGAAGCCGAGAAGGCCATCACCGGAACATCGCGACTTTTTGATCTCAGCGTGGTGCTGCAACCCGATTCGGAAGAGAACACCCACGACAACCGCATCCCGGCCGAGATCCTGTTCCATTCCGGCGGTCCGGTCCTGTTCGTACCCCATATTTTCCGCGGCACCCTTGATGCCCGGCGTGTCGGCCTGTGCTGGGACGGCAGCCGAATCGCTGCCCGCGCCTTCCACGACGCCCGTCCGCTGCTGTCGCGGGCGGAATCGGTCGCCATCATCACCGTCAACCACGCCGATGAGGGGCACGCTGCGGCAGACCATCTTGCCCGCCATTTTGCCCGTGTCGGCACCCAGGCGAGGTCGATTGCACTGACTGCGGCACGGTCCGATATCCAGCCGGCGCTGCTGTCGCTCGCTGCCGACGAGAATCTCGATCTTCTGGTGATGGGCGGCTACGGCCATTCCCGGCTGCAGGAAAACTTCCTTGGCGGCGTCACCCGCGCCATGCTCGAGAGCATGACCGTGCCGACCCTGATGTCGCATTAGCCTGCCTTGCCAGCAGCCCGGCTTGCGATCCCTGGCACGGCGCGAGCAGGGATCTGGCGGCTTACGAGAGCGGATCGCCGGCTCCCCGCGCCATCGGCCCGCACGCGGGCTGCGCCCGCGCCACGGCAGCTCTTCAAGACATGAGGGTCTTTCAGGCTTGAGGCGGCAGGCGAACGAAAACGCCAGGTTCAATGTGCCTGACGCCGACCCTGGCCTGTCCAGCCCACCGTTTCCGCGCCCCCCTCCGCAAAGCCTGCGCCGCTTCGTGCGCGCATGGCGGCCAGGTTCCATGCCTGTCCCCGCCTCTCACCCCACGCCCTCTCAAATCTCCCTCAATGGCGTGGACGCCGCATCCGGGCGATGATAGTCCTTGACGCCGCCGACGCCACCTTGCGGCAGGGAGAACCGATGAAGTCTGTGCTGCCTTTTCCGTTGGTGAGCGCCAGTCTTCTGCTGTTGTGGATGCTGCTCAATCAATCTCTCAGTCCCGGCCAGATCCTCATCGGCTGCGCCGTGGCGCTGACTGGAGGCCGGATCCTCACCCGCCTGCAACTGCCGCAGGCCCGCATCCGCCGACCGGCAGTGGCTGTCCGACTGGCTGGTCTCGTCATCGCCGATATCATCCGCTCAAATATCGCGGTTGCCCGCATCATTCTGGGCATCGGAGCAGGGCACCGCACCTCCGGTTTCGTAAATATCTCCCTTGACCTGCGCGACCCCTACGGGCTGGCCTGCCTTGCCGGCATCATCACCGCCACGCCGGGCACGCTGTGGGTGAACTTCGATGGCAGCGAAGGCGTACTGACCATGCACGTTCTCGACCTCATTGATGAGGCGGCCTGGGTCGAAACCATCAAGGGACGCTATGAACGCCATCTGCTGGAGATTTTCACATCGCCCGCCGCCGCCACAGAACAGGCGGCCTGACCATGAACGCGCCCACCCCGGCTGTGCTGACAGGCGCACTGATGATCACCCAGATCTTCCTGGGCGGAGCGATGGGCTGTGCGGTCTGGCGCATGCTGCGAGGGCCGCGGGCGCAGGACCGCGTCCTCGGCTTCGACGCCCTTTATGTCAGCGCCATGCTGCTGCTGCTCACCTTCGGCATCCAGACCAGCAGCACGCTCTATTTTGAGGCGGCGCTGGCGATCGCGCTGCTGGGCTTTGTCAGCACCGTGGCACTGGCGAAATTTCTGCTGCGGGGCGAGGTCATCGAATGACTGGCGGCGGAGAACTGCCATTCTGGGTGGTGGCGGCGACCTCGCTCCTGCTGGTCGCAGGTGCAGCCATCACCTTCGTCGGAGCGCTGGGATTGCTGCGGCTCGGCAGTTTCTACGAGCGCGTTCATGCGCCAACGCTGGGCACCACAATCGGAACCTTCGCTGTTGCACTGGCCTCGATGATCTATTTTTCCGCGATCCATGGCCGGCCCCTGGTCCACGAGATCCTGATCGTCATTTTCGTGACGGTGACCACGCCGGTAACGCTGACCATCCTGGTGCGCGCCGCGCGCTTCCGCGATACCAGCCAGCCCCCCGACGATGCCGACAGGCCTGCGTGCTGAAGGGCCCCCTTATCGGTCCCGCTTTATCTGCCGCTTTCCTGGCCCATGACGCCGCGGACATAGGCGGCTGGCGCGTGCAGTGACTGGGCGGTCGCCTGCATCAGGCGCATCACCGGCCCCGCCTGCACGGTCTGCACCGCACAGATGACCAGGAGCAGCACCACCGGCGCCATCTCGATCACCCGCACCCGGGGCACAACCGGACTGGGCGCCGCCCACAGCGCGTTGATGCCGGCCCTTGTCATCGCCACGAAGGTGGTGAGGCCCGACAGGATCAGCACCCCGATGAACAGCCAGGATGCCGGCCCGATCCCGCTCCCCGCCCCCTGAAACACGGCGGCAAGCAGAGCGAATTTGGCGATGAAGCCCGACAGCGGCGGCAGCCCGGCAATGACCAGGGTGCAGCCGATGAAGGTGAGCCAGATCAGCCCCATGCTGGCGGGAATCGCCAGTCCGACCTCTTCCTCGCCCTCGTCCTCCCCGCCGCCATAGGCCTCCCGCGTAACCGCGATCATGTCGGCTCCGGGTTCACGCCCGCGCTCGACCAGTTCAATGAGGAGGAAGAAGGCGCCGATGCCCAGCGTCGAACTGACCAGATAGAACAGCGCTGCGGCCGTGACCCCGACCTGTCCCATCCCGACCGCCGACAGCAGGGTTCCCGAAGACACCAGCACGGAAAATCCGGCAAGACGCGCCATGTCCTGTGACGCCAGGGTGCCGATGGTGCCGAACAGAACGGTGGCCAGACCTCCGTACAGCAGCACGCTGTCACCGAAGCCCGCCGAGGCCCCGCTGCCAAAAAAGAGCAGCGACAGGCGCAGCACGACATAGACCCCGACCTTGGTCATGATCGCAAATACCGAAGCCACCGGTGGACTGGCGGCGGCGTAGGTCGAAGGCAGCCAGAAGCACAGCGGCCACATCCCGGCTTTGAGCAGGAAAGCGATCCCGAGCACCGCCGCCCCCGCCTCCAGCAGGCCGCGGCTTTCCGCAGGACTGGCGGCAATGCGCAGCGCCAGATCGGCCATATTGAGCGTTCCGGTGACTCCATAGATCAGACTGGCGCCGATCAGAAACAGGAGCGATGCCACCAGATTGACCACAATATAGTGCAGGCCCGAACTCACCCGCGCCAGACCTGAGCCGTGAAGCACCAGACCGTAGGAGGCGGCGAGCAGAAGCTCGAAGAAGACGAACAGGTTGAAAAGGTCGCCGGTGAGAAAGGCCCCGTTCAGTCCCATCAGGAGGAACTGAAACAGGGCATGAAAATGCGCGCCGGCACGATGCCAGCGCCCGAGCGCGAATACCAGCGCCGCCAGACCGAGGATGGCGGACAGCAGCACCATGACCGCGCTCAGCCGGTCCAGCACCAGCACGATGCCGAAGGGTGCCGGCCAGTTGCCGAGGCGATAGACCTGGTTGATGGTAGCGTCGCTTTTGCCGGCGAGAATGACCAGCGCAACAGCGATGCCCAGGAGGAGGAGGACGGAGGCGAGATTGATGGCGGCAATCAGCCTGCGCTGCCGGTCGCCGGCCAGAAGCAGCATGCCGGCGCCCGCAACCAGCGGCACCACCACCGGCAGAATGACGAGGTTGTCGAGCGCGCTCACGACTCCGGCCCCCGCCCGTCAACATGGTCGGTCCCGGTCAGGCCGCGGGATGCCAGCAGCACCACCAGGAACAGTGCCGTGGTGGCGAAGCCGATCACGATCGCGGTCAGAACCAGGGCCTGCGGCAGGGGATCGACATAATGCGCCGGATCATTGGCCGACGTGCTCGCCAGGATCGGGGCACGCTCATGCACCCTTCCCATGGCAACGATGAAGAGATTGACGGCATAGGACAACAGCGACAGGCCGATGATGACCTGAAACGTGCGTGGGCGCAGAATCAGCCACACGCCACAACCCGCAAATACGCCAATCCCCAGAGCCAGGACCATCTCCATTCACGTTGCCTCAATGATCGATTGCGGAGGAAGGAACGCGGTGGCTGCGCAAGGATTGATGCGCGATCGCGATCAGCATCAGAACGGTGGCTCCCACCACAAGCAGGAAGACACCGATGTCGAACAGCAGAGCACTCGCCACCGGGATACGCCCGATCACAGCCACGTCCACATAGGCGAAATACGAGGTCAGAAGGGGGCGTGCGAACATCCAGGCGGCAATCCCGGTCGCGGCCGCCAGCAGCAGGCCGGAACCGATCCAGCGCACCGGCATGACGTAGAGGCGCGTTTCCACCCAGACCGTGCCACGCGCCATATATTGCAGAATGAAGGCCACCGCCATGGTGATGCCGGCGACGAAGCCGCCGCCGCTGAGATCATGGCCTCGCAGCAGCAGGAACACCGCCACCACGGTTATCACCGGGAACAGCAATCCCATCATCAGCGCCGGAACCGCCATCGCATCCTTGATGGTATCGCCGATGCGACGTGACGGATGGGCATCATCAAGAATGTCCTGGGCGCGCTGCTGTTCCGGCACCGGAATACTGTCGGGTGCCGGGCGGAAACGACGCAGCAGGGCATAGACCGTCAGCGCCACCACCCCCAGCACGGTGATTTCGCCGAGCGTATCGAAGCCGCGGAAGTCCACCAGGATGACGTTGACGATGTTGGTGCCGCCAGCCCTGGCATAGGCGTTTTCGACGAAATAGCGCGAAATGCTTTCCGGGGCGGGACGACTCATGACCGCCAGCGCCACCATCGCCAGACCGCTGCCGATGACCAGCGCAATGACGAAATCGCGGGCGCGATTCCAGCGCACGCGCACCCCCTCGCCCTCCCCCGCCCCGCCAAGTTTTCCAATCCGTTTTGGCAGCCAGCGCAGACCCAGCAGCAGCAGCACCGTGGTCACGGTCTCCACCACCAGCTGGGTCAGCGCCAGATCCGGTGCCGACAGGAAGACAAAGCTCAGACTTGCAACCAGACCGGCCCCGCCGAGCAGGATCAGGGCGGCGAGGCGATGAAACTTGGCCTGCCAGGCAGCACCGAGCGCGCAGGCAATGCCGACCAGCCACAACAGCGCAAAGCCGAGATCGCTGCGCCCCTCTGGCAGCACCGGAAAAGGAAAGCCACGGGCATAAAGCGGCAGCACTGCCGCCAGCAGAGCCACCAGCGCCACAATCCGCAACTGTGCCTGGATCTGGTGCGTGCCCAGCCGGGCCTCGAGCCAGCGCGCCATCCGCCACGACAGAGTCACCAGGGTCCAGTCGAAAATCTTTTTGCCGCTGATGCGCCCGACCAGTGGCGGCGTGTCCCGGTTCGGCATGGTCCGGCGCAGCAGGACATAGACCAGAATACCCCCCGCCATCGCCAGAAGGCTCATCATGAATTCGGGGGTCAGACCATGCCAGACCGCCAGATCATATTCCGGCAGTGCGGTGCCGAGCACCGATCGCGCCGCAGTGCCGAGGATCGGTGCGACGGTCCAGGTCGGTACCATCCCGATGACAAGACAGGTCAACACCAGCAGCAGGGCCGGAAGCCGCATCAGGAACGCCGGCTCGTGGGGCACGGTGGTGAGATCCTTCGGCGGCGGGCCGAAGAACACGTCGCGGATGAAGCGCAGCGAATAGGCCACCGTCAGCATGCTGGCGACGGTGACGATATAGGGCAGCGCCTGGTCCAGAACCGAGTTGTCATGGATCTCCATGGTCTCGGCGAAGAACATCTCCTTGGAGAGGAATCCGTTGAGCAGCGGCACCCCGGCCATCGCCGCCGCTGCCACCATGGCCAAAGTCGCCGTCAGCGGCATGAAGACCCACAGACCGCTGAGACGCCTGATGTCGCGGGTGCCGGTTTCGTGGTCGATGATGCCTGCCGCCATGAACAGGGACGCCTTGAAAGTGGCGTGGTTCATGATGTGGAAGATGGCGGCGATCTGGCCGAAGGGCGTATCGAGCCCGGTCAGCAGGGTGATCAGCCCGAGATGGCTGATGGTCGAATAGGCCAGCAGACCTTTGAGGTCCTGCTGGAACAGGGCGAGAAAACCGCCGACGATGAAGGTGGTGAGGCCTGCTCCCCCCACCAGCCACAGCCAGGCATCCGACCCGCCGAGCGCCGGCCACAATCGCACCAGCAGAAACACCCCGGCTTTGACCATGGTCGCCGAATGCAGATAGGCCGACACCGGAGTCGGTGCCGCCATGGCATGCGGCAGCCAGAAATGGAACGGAAACTGGGCGCTCTTGGTGAAGGCGCCGAGCAGGACCAGGACCAGCGCCGGCACATAGAGCGGATGGGCACGGATCCGCGCCGCCGAGGTCAGCACCCTGTCCAGCTCATAGCTGCCGACGATATGGCCGATCACCAGAACGCCGGCGAACAGGCACAGGCCGCCGGCCGCGGTCACTGTCAGCGCCATGCGGGCGCCATCCCGGGCCGCCGCATTATGATGCCAGTAGCCGATCAGCAGAAAGGAGAACAGGCTGGTCAATTCCCAGAAGAAGACCATCTGGATCAGATTGCCGGAAAGCACCACCCCGAGCATCGAGCCCATGAAGGCCAGCAGGAAGGAAAAGAAACGCGGCACGGGATCGCTGGGCGACATGTAATAGCGGGCATAGAGCACGACCAGAAAACCGATGCCGGTGATCAGGGCGGCAAAAACCCAGGCGAAACCGTCCATCCGCAGGGTGAAATTGAGCCCCAGTTCCGGGACCCATTCCAGCTGCAGGCGGATCACCCCGCCATTGGCCACACCCGGATAGGTTGCAGCGACCAGAGCGAGGCCGACAAGCGCGACCGCGCTGGCAAGCCAGGCTTCGCTGTTGCGGGCGTTGACCCGCAGCAGCACCGCAGCGCAGCTGCCGATGAAGGGCAGGACGAGAACGGCAATGAGAAGCGTTCCGAGGGCCATCGCCGTCCATCACTCCCTGATGCAGAAAATCGAAAAAAAACTGCGCCCCACTGCAATCAAAACCGGACGCGCCGAGAACAGCACTGGCTGGCAATCGTTAGCTTTTGTCGCGACCATGAGCAATATTGGAAGTGATTTGGGGGTGATTTGGGGGGGAGCCGGGGGTGACCTGGCCGTGACCCTGGGGCCGCTGCCGCTGCGGGCTGACGCGCCCCTTTCGGCCGGCCTGCTCCCTTCATCAATGAAGGCTGCTCCCCTTTCCGTCCGCTGGCATCAAAAATCGGCAGGCCAGTCCTGGCCCCGGCACCGGGCTGACGCCAGGGGCAACACCATGCGCCCCCCTTAAGCCCCACCGGGTTCTGCCGACTTCCCTTCCGACTTTCGCAAAGCCAGGGACGGATTGTCGGCGCCAGCACAGGCTCCCCTTCTGGCACGCCTGCGGCGCCCCGGCGCAGCCATCCTGCGATAGCGGCAATCTCCCTGCACGTTGGGGACGTCCGACATCCTGCGGCCCGCGCTCCCTGCCCTGGCCGCATGCGCAAGACGCGCTCGCCCACGCCTTGCGCCACATCTCTCAGGCGCAAGGGAGCACGGAAGAGAGCCCTGGCCTGTCCACCTCGCGTGAAGGCCGCTCAACCCGCGCCGGAACGAGGCTCAAAGCGGGCCGCCTTCAAAGGCTCGGGGCGCGCGCACTCGCCCATGCGCCCTCTGCCCCCCACGCGTTTTCAAAAAGCAGCGCTTCACACCCGGCGATCCAAATCCTCAACGCAAGCTGAACGGACGGCCCGTTTTCTGCGCAGACCAGGGAAACCATCCCTCAACCACCCCCACCTGCCGCACTCTCAGCTACGGCGCTGCTTTACCTGCCGGCAACGCTCCGATGCGCAAATAGCAGGCGTTTCATAGCACAATTCGAGCAACGAAATTGAATTTGAAGGCCCTTGCCATCCTCCTTGTCGTTCCCGTGCTGGCCTGGAAAGGCCTCCATGACAGCTCGGAGAAACAGGCAACGATCAACGACATTGTCATTCAGCAGCGCATGTCGGCACCGCAAAAAGCGGCATTCGAAGCCTGTCTCACCCAGTCCAGGGAGGTCGGGCTGCCGGCAGAGATGGACGGGAGCGGCACCGGCTCCGGTGCCCGCGCGCTGTCCCTGAAGTTCTGCGCCTGCCAGTCCCGGCATATGGTCCGGGTCTTCAGCCAGGACCGCTATGCCTCCTTCCGCAGCCTCCTCGAGGCCCGGACGCTGCACGACGCAAAACTGGCAAACCTCGATGACGACGATCTTGCCGATGAGTGGAAGCAGAAACCCGAAACGGCCCTGTTCGTACTCCAGCTCGCCATGGTCGGCTGCACGAAAATGGAGCGCGCCCACCGCGACAGCACCGTCAGAGGCAGCGGGAAAACCGTACCCTTGCAGGCCCCCTCGTGACCAAGGTACAACCCCGGGCGGTCGGCATCCTGGCCGCCGCGCTCAGCGCTCTCTATGAGGAAGCAGCCGGGCTGCTGCCACGGATGGCCACGGCGCGGCAGACGGGAGCGGCGTTTCCCACCCGGGATCCGGCACACCTTGCCGGCGTCGTCTCCGCGCTCACCTTCCGTGACCGGGACGGGCTGACGAAATTCCTGACTCTGGCGCATATCGACAAGGTCGATGCGCAGAACCTGGTGGTCAACTACCACGAACAGGAGACACTGGTCCGGCTCGCCCTGGACGCAGGAACCTGCAGCACCATTGAAGGCGCAGAAATCCCCGGACTGACGCACGCGCCACTCCAAGCCTCCCCCCGGACAGGCAATCCACTCCTGCCTCCCGATGCAGCGCTTCTCGACCACTACCGCACCATCCTGCTCCGCTGCACTCAGAATATCGCCCTGCGGGCGACCTATCTCACCCATTATCTGCGCTTCACCATCGAATACATGGCTCTCTGCCCGCCAAAGACGCTGTTCATCCCCTTCGACCACACCATTCTCCAGCGCCACGCCACCAACTGGCAGTGCGACGTCGCCCGCCTGTCGCCATCCTTTTCCGACAGAAGGGCCGCAGAAAGGATTCTCGCCACCTCGCCCTGGCGCTGGCCACCTCTCATCATCGCCAGCATCTGCGATCCGGACTGTGAAACCCTGAACGGCATTCCAATGTCGCGTGCCCATACTAATCCGTGCATAATATTGATGACCTTAAGCTGCGGCGTACTTACAATCCTTATGCCTGAAAAATGCGCGGACGGAATCTGGCCTCATTTGTAGCTTACGCAATCCACGCCTAACCG
>WQYW01000172.1 GCA_009781045.1 Alphaproteobacteria bacterium | reverse complement strand
TGGCTGGTCAGGAATGCAGAACTCATGGCTGCATTGAGGATCTGCCGGTTCAATGACGACTGGTCACAGTACTGGGAGACGAAAATGGCCGCATGAGGTCCCCCGAGGTTTTAATCGCACCCCTGCGGAAAAGAGTTTTGCGCCACCGCGATGGTCAGCCCGCCCGAGGTCGGGGCGTCGGCGAGCAGCAGCTGCTCGGCCTCGCGCCGCGCCGGATCGAAGACAGCGTCGGGGGCGGCATCGTCGAGGTTGCGTCGTGTGCCTGCGGGACAGAGGCCGTGGGCGAGGCAGGCCTCGACATTGGGCAGGACCGGAATGCGATCAAATGCGAGATGGGCCCCAGGCTTCTGTCCAGTTGCGGCATTTGAGGCCCGAAGCATGTTTCCAGGATGTCCAGGCAGGCCGAAACCCGTCACGTCGGTGGCGGCATGAACATCGCAGCTCACCATGGCGGAAGCGGCGGCGCGATTGAGCGTGGTCATGGAGCGGATCGCAGGGAGCAGCCCCGGCATCCAGATGGCCGCGCTTAGGCGCGGGGGTGAGGATCCCGGTGCCGAGGGGATTGGTCAGCACCAGACCGTCGCCGGGCCGCAGCCCGGCGCTGATTTCGCCGGTCATTCGGATCCGGGGGCAGGCGAGATGGCCAGCGCTGTCGCCTGGAGGCTCGATCAGGCCAATCTGCGGCGCATCTGCATGCGCGAACCTGATGAGCCCTTATGCGTGCGGCGGCTGGTGTCCTTTTGCACCGCACTGGAGGGAGGAGGGAGGTGCAGCCGATGTCGAGGGCGTTGGCGCGGTCGCTGCAGGCAAGCTTGAAGAAGTCGATCTGGCCTGGCGCAGGGAACGCATTGCCGTGGTGCAGCAAAGTCGATGGGGGGAGATCGGCGGACTGAAGCCTGATGTGGTGATCGATGCGATTATTGCAAAGCACAAGATTGCAACGGAAATTGATGATGCGAGGCTCGTTATTGCGCCTCGTCCCGGCTTCACAGCAGGGCGCGAAAGTCGGCTGTGACTTTGCACTTCGTCATTGAGACCAGGCGGGGCCATGATCCGGGACGGGTTATCGCCGAGGGCAGTTCGGCGCCGAACACCGGAGTGCCCGGAGATATTGCAGGGCACACCCATGCCCGCGTCCTCCGTGCGCCGGTGAGCGGGACCTTGGAAGCCTGCCGTGACATTGGGGATGTGGTTGCGGTCGGCGACCGGATTGGAACGGTTGCAGGAATTCCGCTCCACGCAGCGGTCGGTGGCGTGAGAAAGGGATTGTTGCGCTCAGGAATGGTGGTGCCAGCGGGTCTCAAGCGGTCTCAAGCTGGGTGACGTTGACTCCCGGGGGAAACCGGACCATTGTTCCACACTCTCCGACAAGGCTTGGGCCGTTGCGGGTGGGGTGCTCGAGGCGGTGATGCGGAGGTCCAATCATCACATCGCATGATGAAGAGTGATGTTTTAAGGTCAAAGCTGCACAGACAGCAGATCAAAAAGGTAACCCGTTAACTGGTGAAAACAGAGGAGGAAATGGATGCGTCGTTTTTCGCGCATTCTTGCAGGCCTGCTGGCCGGTGGTCTTGTTGTCGCGGCGGCGCAGGCCGACACCATCAAGGTCGGGGTGATCGGCACCATGTCCGGCCCTTATGCCCTGTTCGGCAGGAATTTCAAATATGGCATCGACGCCTTTGTGGCCGAACACGGCAACAGGGTCGGTAACCACACCGTCGAATTCATCTACAAGGACGAGGAAAGTCCGAACCCGGCGCGGGCGCGCAGCCTGGCGCAGGAACTGCTGGTCAAGGACAAGGTGCAGTATCTCGCCGGATTCTACTTCACCCCGGATGCCCTGGCTGCGGTGCCGCTCCTGGAGGAAACCCGGACCCCGATGATCGTGATGAACGCCGCGACATCGTCGATCACCGAAAAAAGCCCCTATATCGTACGCACCGGATTCACCATCTGGCAGATGACGGTGCCGGCGGCCAGGGCTGCGATCAAGGATGGGGTGAAGAAGGTGGCGATTGCGGTCAGCGATTATGCCCCTGGGCTTGATGCCGAAACCGCCTTCCGGAAAACCTTCGAAGCCGAGGGCGGAAGCGTCGTGGAAACGATCCGCATGCCTTTGAGCACCACCGATTTCAGTCCGGTCGTACAGCGCATTAAGGCATCGGGAGCGGATGCCATCTTCTGCTTCATGCCGGCAGGGCCACCGACCATCGGCCTGTTCAAGGCCTATGTCGATAACGGTCTCAAGGCGGCCGGGATCAAGCTGCTGGCGACCGGCGATCTGGTCACGGAAGCGGATCTGCCGGCGGCAGGCGACGCCAGCCTCGGCGTTATCTCCAGTTTCCACTATGCGCTGTCACACGATTCCGCAGAGAACAAGGCCTTCCTCGAATTGCTGGGCAAGGTCGGTGCGCCTCCCGACCAGGTGGTGATGACCTCCGTGGCGGCCTATGACGGCGCCCGTTTGATCTATAAAATGATCGAGGCCACAGAGGGCAGGCGTGATCCCGCCACGGCCGTCGAGGCGGTCAAAGGCATGAGCTGGGTCAGCCCGCGCGGGCCGGTGTCGATTGATCCGGCGACCCGTCATATCCGCCAGAACATCTATATCCGTGTGGTGGAGAAGGTGGACGGCAGATATGTCAACCGGGAAACCGGGGAGGTCTATGCCGATCAGCCGGACTGGGGTCTGGTCAAATAGTCAGATAGGAAGGGCGCGGCCCGCAACCACGATGCGGTTTTCGCGGCAGGGACCGGGATGAGATCCGGTGAGGAGGCGTGCCCGCAGCCGCTTTCCTCCCGTCCGTGACGGATCTGCAGCGTCCCTGTGGCGGGCGGGAGGATGCTTTGCGATATGAACACGGTCTTCATCCTCAATGTTCTGTCGGATGCGCTTGCCTATGGCATGCTGCTGTTCACCATATCTATCGGTCTGTCGATCATGATGGGCCTGATGCGGGTGATCAATCTTGCTCATGGCGCATTCGCCATGCTGGGTGGGTATATCGCCTCCTACGCGATGAGCGGCAGGGCTGTGCGTGTCGGGACGGGTTCGTATGTCTTCAGCCTGCCGGCGCTGAACCTCCCTTACGCGGTTGCGATTGCGCTCGCTGTGGCCGGCACGGTGATCGTTGCGCTTCCCTTCGAACGTCTGCTGTTTCGCCGGATCTACCGCAACGCCGATCCCCTGGCGCAGGTGCTGATGACCATCGGCATCTGTTTCTTCCTGATCGGGCTCGCCAATCTGGTCTTCGGACCGACCCTCAGCGCCATTCCGTTGCCGATGATGCTCCGTGGCCCGCTCGATCTCGGCTTTCGCGTGATGCCGACCCACCGCGTGTTCGTGATTTTGTGCGGGGCGGTGACGGCGCTGGCGCTGTGGTTTCTGGTCGAAAAGACCGAATTTGGCATAAGGCTGAGGGCTGCGGTCGACAACAGCGCCATGGCGGATGCGCTCGGTATCCGCACCCAGATCATTTATGCCGCGACATTCGCGCTGGCGATCGCTCTGGCGGCTTTTGGTGGAGTGGTCGGTGCCGAGATCCTGCCGATCGAACCCTTCTATGGCCAGCGCTATATGGTGGTGTTCCTGGTTGTGGTTTCGGTCGGGGGAGCAGGGTCGATTGCCGGGGCCTTGTCGGCATCTCTGCTGCTTGGCCTTGCCGATACGCTGGGGCGATATGTGCCCGGAGATTATGGTGAGTTCTTCTTCTACCTGGCGGTGGTGGGGATTGTGGTGGCCTTTCCGCAGGGCCTGTTGGCCAGGGTCAGGCAGGCATGAGGATCGTGTTTTCCAACTGCACAGCGAGGCTGAGTGAGGTGCCCTTGGTGCGCGAGCTGCGCGTGGCACTCGTCTTTGCTGCTGCGGCAGCTGCGGGCTATTTCCTGTTCCCGGACAACCTGGCGCTGCTGACACAGGTGGTGGGTATCGGATTTCTGGTGCTGTCGCTTGATCTCGTCACCGGCTATTGCGGCGTGGCAACGCTCGGACACGCGGCGTTATTCGGCATCGCCGCCTATGCGGTGGGGGCTGCCTGTGCCCGCGGGCTCACCGATCCGATCGCGCTTCTCGCGGTGGGGATGATGGCAGGTTCGGTGGCCGGCCTGATGTCCGGAGCGCTGATCACGCGCTTCCAGGGATTGCCGCAACTGGTGCTGTCGATTGCCATCGGGCAGCTGGTCGAGGCTCTGGCGAAAAAACTGCAGTTTCTGACCGGAGGCAGCGACGGGCTGTCCGACTTCGTGCCTGGCAGGCTGTTCGGCATCTTCGCCTTTGACATCTATGACCGCACCGCCTTCCTGCTCTCGGTCGGGGTTTTCGTCATCACTTTTGTGCTGCTCCGGCGCCTGGCCGATTCGCCGTTCGGTCTGATGTGCCGGGGCATCAGGGACGATCCGCTCCGTGCCCGGATGATCGGAGCCGCAATCTGGCCGCGCCTGGTGGTGATGTATGGCATCGCGGGAGCGGTGGCTGGTCTTGGCGGTGCGCTCAGTGCCATGAGCACCCGGGTCGTCGGCCTCGACAGTGTCGGCTTCGCGCTCTCGGGCGAAGCCCTGGTGATGCTGGTGTTCGGCGGCAGCGGGCGGCTGTGGGGGGCGGTGCTGGGCACGGTGATTTTCATGTGGTTCAAGCAGCTCGTTGCGGCTCACGATCCCTATAACTGGATCCTGCTGGTCGGAATCCTGCTGATCCTCACGGTGGTGTTTGCGCCCCGCGGGTTGAGCGGTCTGATCCTGTCATTGCGCGGCTTTCTGGCACGAGCGGGGAAGTGAGATGGCGATCCTGCTTGAAGCCGATGCGGTTTCGCTGTCCTTCGGCGGCCTCCATGTCACCCGCGACGTGAGCTTTCAGCTTGAGTCCGGCGAGCGCGTGGCGCTGATCGGACCGAACGGTGCCGGAAAGACCACTCTGGTCAATCTGATGACCGGCGATCTGAGGCCGAGCCATGGCCGCTTCCGGCTTTGTGGCGAGGATATCACAAGACGCAGTATTCCACAGCGGGTCCGTCGCGGCCTGGTGCGTTCGTTCCAGACCACGCGTCTGTTCACCAGTCTGACGGTCGCGGAGAATGTCGCTCTGGCGCTGATGCAGCGCAAGGCGAAGACGTGGCTTCTGTTGTCGCGTGCCACCGAGCGGCCCGACCTGCGCGACGAATGGCATGACATTCTCAGCCGTCTTGGTCTCGAACATCTCGGCCATTGCAGTGTATCGGAACTGGCCTATGGCCAGCAGCGCCTGGTGGAGATTGCCATCGCGCTGGCGTTACGGCCCAAAGTGCTGCTGCTTGATGAGCCTGCAGCCGGGGTGCCGCATGATGACGCGCCGCGCATTCTGGAAGCCATCAACCGTCTGCCGGCGGATATCGCGGTGTTGCTGATCGAGCATGACATGGATCTGGTGTTCAGATTTGCCTCCCGCGTCCTGGTGCTGGCGGCAGGGCGGCTGATCTTCCAGGGCCGGCCACAGGACGTCGTGGCCGACCCCGAGGTGCGCCGCGCCTATCTGGGAAGCTATGCCGATGCCCGCGCCCGTCCTTGAAATCTGCGACCTCTGTTCTGGTTACGGCTCGACCCGGGTGGTCGATGGCATCTCGCTTTCGGTCGAGTGTGGCGAGCGTCTCGCGGTGATCGGGCGCAATGGCATGGGCAAGACCACGCTGCTTGCGACCCTGATGGGACTGACGACGCGCCATGGCGGCGACATCCGCATTCGTGGCACCACGATCGCGGCCTTGCGCCCGGCGGCACGAGCCCAATTGGGGCTGGGCTATGTGCCGCAGACCCGGGACATCTTTGCCTCTTTGACGGTTGAAGAGAATCTGCGCGCTGGCCTCAAGGGCAGGGGAAGGGAGGCGCTCAGCGAGGCCTATGCCATGTTTCCGCGGCTTCGTGAACGCCGGCGCAATTACGGCCGCCAGCTCTCCGGTGGCGAACAGCAGATGTTGTCAATCGCGCGCACCCTGCTCGGAAAACCGCAGATCCTGCTGCTCGATGAGCCGCTGGAGGGTCTGGCCCCGGTGATTTGCGATGAACTGATGGCGGTGTTTTCCTCACTGGCGGCGAGTTCGGAGATGACGATTCTTCTGGTGGAACAGCAGATCGAGCGGGCGCTCGCTTTCGCCAGTCGCGTGGTCGTGCTTGAGCGCGGCCGAGTGAGCTGGAGCGGCGCTCCGGGCACGCTTTCGCAGGATTCGGATCTGGTTGATCGCCTGATCGGGGTGGGAATCCACTGAAACCCGGCAGCCGGCGGCGTCGAACCGCAAACCGCGCACAAAGGCGCCAGCGTCTCCCGCCTCTTTTCGAACTTCGTGTGCTTCAAACCAGGACGGCACGGGGCCGGGCTCCTCCTGATGCCGGCGTTTGTGCGGGCTGACTTGAGAGCGTCGGGGATGGCAGCGGTCTGTCGGTGAAGGCGGTGCGCCCGACTGGTCCTTGCTGGGGATCGCAGGTGCTGCGGATCTGCCCACCGTGCGCTGGAAGCGGATCAATCTCGACAAGCTTACGCCAGATCAACGGAATACGCATGTGGAACGTCTTGCCGCCGCTATCGAACGCGCAGGAGCACCGCTGTGAAGGCTTCTCGTGGCGCGTCCTTCGCCCAGTGGTCTGGACGAGCGAGAAATCGACACTGGATATTTGAGCCGAGGTTCGCTCTCCCGGTGATCCCTCAGCCGCGGTTGGCGCGATTGAGGGACTGTGCGGAAATGCCGTTACGCCGTCGCCACACGGCGGCCGTTCGGATCGATAATCTCTTCGCCATTCTCCTTGACGAAGGCGCCCCTTTGCGGCGGCAGGAGATCAATCACCTCCTCAAGGGGGCGGCAAAGCCTGACTCCTTTGGGGCTGACGACGATGGGACGGTTCATCAGCGCCGGGTGGGCTGCGAGCATGTCGAGCAGATCGGCGTCGGTCAGGTCTGGATTGCCGAGACCAAGCTCGGCGAAGAGCGCGTCCTTTTCGCGCAGCAGGGCGCGCACCGGAATCGCCATCCGGGCGACCAGCTGTTCCAGCATGGCCCGGCTTGGTGGGGTTTTCAGATACTCGATGACATGGGGCTCGACGCCGGCATTGCGGATCAGCGCCAGCGTGTTGCGCGAGGTCGAGCATTTCGGGTTGTGATAGATGATGACGTCCATGACGGGGCTTTCGGGTTGGGGCTGGAGTTATCGCAAAACGGGTGATCGGCGTTTCGTTTCGGAGGCGATCCGGAAGGCTCGGAGGAGGGGGCGAAAACGGTCTCCTTGCAGGCGGCGTTGTGAAAGTTGCGAGCCGAAGAGACAAGAGACGCAGGAGCGGAGAGTGGCGCGGGGGGGGCACGCGGGGAGCCTCGCGCCCCGTGCTCGACTTGACCTTAACACTTAACTCAGGGAAGTGGCGGGCGAACGGCCGATCTGGCGGGCAAGCTGCTTGAGGCGGCCGGAGAGGCGGTCGGTGACGAGTTCGCCGAGCCGCGGTTCCAGCACCAGGGTGAGCTTGCGCTCGTCACAGCGGAAGTCGGTGGTCGGCAGCACGCCGGGGTGGGAGGCCGAAATCAGTTGTGCAAGGCGGAAGGCGGCGGCGATCAGGCGGGCGCGTTCCAGGAGTTCCGGCGACAATAATTGTCTGAGCGCCGGCGGTGGCGCCTTGGCGTCGCTGAGACCGGTGTGGCGATAGAAGGCGCAAAGTGCGACAAAAATGCGCCCGGCATGGCTGATGGCACCGAAATTGCCATTGGCGATCATGTTGAAGGTCTGCTCGCCACGGTGGTCGGGATGGACGCGCCAGCCGATGTCGGACAGCAGGCAGGCGACATGGCGCAGCCGGCGTTCGTCGCTGGTTTCGGCGATCCCGGCGACATCGAACAGCCGATCGGTCCAGGCCATGAGTTCCCGGGTCTGGGGCGCCGAGCGCGACAGTTGCTGACTGAGTTCGTTTGCCGCGCAGATCAGGCCGTCCCGGGTCTGTTCGTCGGGAGCCAGCCTTTCGTGGAGGAGGCCCTCGCGCACGCCGAAGGTCGAGAACATCACGCTTGAGGGCTGGCCGATGCGGATGATGTGTTCGAGCACGAGTGCGGCATAGGCGAGCAGGGGCCGCCGTGCCTCGGTGACGAGTTTGACATTGGCAAGTATTGTGGCGGAGGCCTGCCGGCGCAGATCGCGGACGAATTCCAGGGCCTCAAAAGCGGGAATGGCGTAGCCGTGGATGACCTGCAGGGGATATCCGCTCTGGGTGATGTGAAGCCGTGCCAGCGCGCGCCAGGAGCCGCCGACGGCATAGAAGCTGCGGTCGCGGAGTGCCTCAAGCTGGGGCACTTTGGCCAGTTCCTCGCGCACGATGCGTTCGGCGCGCTTGAAGGAGTTCAAGGCGAGGTCCTGGAGCGCCAGGCCGCCGAGGCGCAAGGTGACGCCTTCGGCGATGCGGCAGCCTTTGATATCGACCAGTTCGAGCGAGCCGCCGCCGAGATCGCCGACGATACCGTCGGGATTATGGACCCCGGAGGCGACGCCGCGGGCCGACAACTCGGCCTCGCGTGGACCGGACAGGACTTCGACATCGACGCCGCAGATCTGCCGGGCCTGGGCGATGAAGTCGGGACCATTGGCGGCATCGCGGCAGGCGGCGGTGGCGATGGCTTCGATATGTGCCACCTCCATCACCCGGCACAGCGTGCGAAAGCGTCGCAGCGCGCTCAGGGCTTCCTCGACCGCGTCGGCCGCGAGCTGCCCCGACGTCTGGACCTGGCGGCCGAGGCCGCACAGGTTTTTCTCGTTGAAGATCTCAACCAGATTGCGCGCCAGTGTGGCGTAGACCACAAGGCGCACCGAGTTGGAACCGATATCAATCACCGCAACAGGTGAGCCGTGCTCATGTGCGATCACGGCTTGCGTCTCCATTCAGCTCGAGTTCCTCCGGGTAAGGCGGCGCGGCGACGAATCCTTGAGTGACTTTCCACGTCCTGACAGGCTCGGATTGGTCATGAAATAGCTATGCAGGTTGAACGGCTCCTCGCCGTCGGCGGCCTTCATACGCGTTGACGAGCCATCCGGCAACAAGCTCCAGCTCTGTTCGGTGTCCTTGAGATTGGCGACCATGATCTGCTCGAGAACCTGCTGATGTACGGTCGGATTCTGCAATGGACAGAGGACCTCGACGCGGCGGTCGAGATTGCGCGGCATCATGTCGGCCGAGGAGATATAGACCGCCGCCTTGGGCCCGGGCAGGCCCTGGCCCATGCCGAAACAATAGATCCGGCAGTGCTCCAGGAACCGGCCGATGATCGACTTGACGCGGATATTCTCCGACAGGCCGGCAATGCCGGGGCGCAGGCAGCAGATGCCGCGGACCACGAGTTCGATTGAGACCCCGGCCTGGGAAGCCGCATAGAGGGCATCAATGATATCGGGGTCGACCAGCGAGTTCATCTTCATCCACACCGCGCCGGGGCGCCCCTCGCGGGCGTGCGCCGCTTCGCCTGCGATATGGTCGATGATGCGCTGGCGCAGCGTCAGCGGCGACACCGCCATTTTCTCCAGATCGTTGGGCGGCGCATAGCCGGTGATGAAGTTGAAGACCCGGGCGGCATCGCGGCCGATCGAGGGGTCCGAGGTGAAGAAGGACAGGTCGGTGTAGATGCGCGCGGTCACCGGATGATAATTGCCGGTTCCGGTGTGGACATAGGTCACGAGGTTGCCGCTCTCACGGCGCACCACCATCGACAGTTTGGCGTGGGTTTTGAGTTCGAGGAAGCCGTAGACCACCTGGACCCCGGCACGTTCGAGGTCGCGGGCCCAGCGGATATTGGCCTCCTCGTCGAAGCGCGCCTTGAGTTCGATCAGCGCGGTGACCGACTTGCCGGCCTCGGCGGCTTCAGCAAGCGCGCGCACGATCGGCGAATTGTTGGAGGTGCGGTACAGCGTCTGTTTGATGGCGACGACGTCGGGATCGCGCGCGGCCTGTTGCAGGAACTGGACCACGATGTCGAAGGATTCGTAAGGGTGATGGACGATGAGTTCTTTCTGGCGGATGGCGGCGAAGATGTCGCCGGCGTAATCGCGCACCCGCTCGGGATGGCGTGGCACGTAAGGGGCGAATTCGAGATCGGGGCGGTCGAGACGGGTGAGCTGCGACAATTCGTTCATCGCCAGCGCGCCGTTGACCAGAAACACCTCGTCGTCGGCGGCGGAAAGTGCGTGCTGGACGAAATGGCGCAGTTTCTCGGGCATGCGGGCGTCAATCTCAAGCCGGATCACCGAGCCGCGCCGCCGCCGCTTGAGGGCGGTTTCAAAGACGCGGACCAGATCCTCGGCCTCTTCCTCGATCTCGAGCTCGGAGTCGCGGATGATGCGGAAGGCGCCCTGGCCGCGCACATTGTGACCGGGGAACAGGCGGTTGATGAACAGGGCGGTGGCCTGTTCGAGCGAGATCAGCCGGATGGTGTCCTTGCAGGGGATGCGGATGAAGCGGTCGATCTTCCCCGGCATGCGAATCAGCGCGTTCATGTGCCGGCCGTCTTCGGCCCGGGTCAGCTGCAGCGCGATGGTGAAGCCGAGGCTGGCGATGAAGGGGAAGGGATGGGCGGGATCGACCGCCAGCGGCGTCAGGAGCGGGAACACGTTGTTGAGGAAATATTCCTCGATCCAGGCCCGTTCGCTCGCGGTCACGTCCTTGCCTTCGACCAGGTTGATGCCGTTGTCGCTGAGGATGTGGCGCAGATCGGCCCAGATTGCCTGCTGGTCGCTGGCGAGCTGCGACACCGAGCGGTTGATGAGGATCAGCTGTTCGGCGGGGGTGAGGCCATCGGGGCTGCGTTCGGTGATGCCCTCGCGCACCTGTGCCCTGATGCCGGCGACCCGAACCATGAAGAATTCATCGAGATTATTCGCCGATATCGACAGAAATCGCACCCGCTCCAGCACCGGATGACTGGCGTTTACCGATTCCTCAAGCACCCGGCGGTTGAAATGGAGCCAGGAAAGCTCGCGGTTGATGAAGCGTCCCGGCCCCGTCGGGCTCACCGGCGGCTCCTTCCCAGCGTCTTTGGCTGCGCTCCCGGGGTTTTTGACATCGCTCTTTTTGGTTTTGGTTTCAGTGTCTTGAGAGGAGTTCATGGACCTCGTCCAGATTCATCCGTGGGCTTTCGCACCGCATTGGCGGAGGCGTCGGGGTGGGGGGAAACACCACCGGCCTAAAGCTTATTACCCGGATCCTGCGTTCATTACATTGATGCAATGCCATCTTGTGTCGTCAAGCGGCTTCACACGGGCTGTCAGCCATGGTCAAGCGGGTTGTGGGGGCGCTTCCGCTTCAATCGGCGGCGGCAAGGAAATGCGCCGAAATGGCGTCATCGGGCTTAAAGCCGAAGGGCTTTGCTGAAACCGGCGCCAGCGCTCTTCAAAGTGGGCTCGTGCAAGGGTGGAGCCAGCCCTTTCAGGGGGACTGTCCTGCATGCCCCCATTCCCGTCCGAGCCGATTGGCACAGTCCGAGCGGGAAGAGCGGAAATGGCATCGTCCTGGATCAACCGGGCGCGGCAGGATGGGTGTGGCGCCGACATTGGTGGGAGAAATCACCACGGTGCCTGCGTCCCGATTGCCCCAGCGACCATCTTCCAGGATGCGGCCCAGATGATGGTCCGCAACTGGGTCTCACCGCCAGCCTGCCAATGGAAAATTTTGGGTGACACGGATCGGCGCATCCTCTATGGCAGGGAACAGATCGGGAACTGAAAGGGCCTACGGCAAAACCGACAGGCCGGGAGATTTCCATGCCTGGGGATGTGTTGCCCGCTCCGATCCGCGTCTCCAGAGCGGGCATATGGAATTTTGCTGAGGCGGCAGCGGCCAAGCTTAACTTTCGTCCAGATTCTATTGAGCCTGTTGTTTTGCGTCTGGGGGGGCGCATTGAGTACAGGGATGCACGTGGCACGGGTGAAGCGCCGGAGTCGATCGTGGTTCGGTCGGCGGCTGATTTTACGATCGTTCTGCCTGCGATGACATCGCCTGAAAGGGACAGGTTTACCATTGCCCATGAGCCTGGCCATCTCTTTCTGCACTACCCAGCGGTGAAGAGGCAGACCCCCAACGCCAGAATGGTTGCAAGAAGGTGGGTTGATGAAGACGACGTCGACCAGCAGCGGGCCGAGTGGGAGGTGAACTG
>WQYW01000171.1 GCA_009781045.1 Alphaproteobacteria bacterium | reverse complement strand
TACTGGAGTCCGGGGGACCTTGCGCGGCGTCAAGAGCAACGAGGATCATGATGAACTTCCTTGCATGCGCGGCCTGGATGCCTCTGGTGGTGCCGGTTTGAGAGAAAGCTTCAAGGCCCTTATGTCGTAAACGGCGATGGTCACCTGTGTCGTTACGCTGCACAATCCACAATCCCGCAGCTGGGCTGACTTGGGTTGGCTGCCGCGAATTGAAAATCGTGGCGCTGCGGTGTCCTGGACAGCGTTGACGACCCCGATCGAGGAAGATCGGTGCCGGATCACGGACCTGGTCGTGCGGTGGAAGGGCGCAAGGCAGTGCGTGGCAGAATGCCAAGCGTGCGATCCTGGCTTTCCTCGGACCGCAAGGGACCGCAAGGGACCGGACGGCCTTGATCCCCGCACAGAGGCCGGCGTTCGCCCAGTCGACCTGGAATTTTGAGTTCAGGAGGAGGGCGTTTCCGCCGGAGCCGATCGTTTTGGATTTTTGCCGACCGCCAAAGTCGTTGGTGCCGGACAGATGTGCGTTGTCATCACCGCGATGGAGGGCGTGGTCGTGTCCGTTCGGCGTCGGAAGTTGGGAGCGATACAAGGACAGACGCAGCCTCGCATCTTTTGTGCCGTTACCGCATGGATTTCCGGCAAAGATGAGGCGCGATAGCGGGCGATCACAAGGAAGAAGAGGCGAGTGGGCTCCCGGTGTAGACACCGAGGTGGTGTCCGCCCCGTCAGCCAGTGGTGATAGGCGGGAGGGCAGGCGGGCATGATGTCGAGGCGAACCGCAAGCCGAGGCCCGAGGGAAGCCGTTTTTTGCGGTCCTGCCCTTGAGGCTGTGGCGGATTCGTGGCACCCTTACGGCCTTTGCGGGGCAAAGCATGCATATCCTTCTCCTTGGTTCCGGTGGTCGCGAACACGCTCTCGCCTGGAAAATTGCGGCTTCCCCTCTGGTGACCAGGCTCTGGTGCGCGCCCGGCAATGCTGGGATCGCGCGCGATGCCGAATGCATCGCGCTTGATGTCGCCGATCACAGCGCCGTTATCGATTTCTGTCGACGGAATGCAGTGGAGATGGTGGTGGTCGGCCCCGAAACGCCGCTGGCTGCGGGTATCGTCGACGATCTCAGCAATGCCGGGATCCGGGCATTCGGGCCCAGCCGGGCGGCGGCACAGCTTGAGAGTTCAAAGGGTTTTGCCAAAGCGCTGTGCATGGAATTCGGCATCCCGACCGGGGCCTATCAGCGCTTTGGCAACGCACAGGATGCGCGAGCCTATGTGCGCGCGCAGGGGGCTCCGATTGTCGTCAAGGCGGACGGTCTGGCGGCAGGGAAGGGAGTGGTGGTCGCCAGGACCCAAGGCGAGGCGGACGATGCCGTCACGATGATGTTCGATGGTGCCTTCGGTGCCGCCGGTGCCGAGGTGGTGATCGAGGAATTTCTGCCTGGCCGCGAAATGAGCTTTTTCGCGCTGTGCGATGGCGAGACCGCGGTTGCGCTGGCGACGGCGCAGGACCACAAACGGGCCTATGACCACGATATCGGTCCCAACACCGGCGGCATGGGGGCCTGTTCACCGACGCCGCTGGTGAGTGCCGGTGTTGAGGATGCGATCATGTCGCGGATTATCCTGCCCGCAGTGGCGGGGATGAAGCGGCGCGGCACGCCTTTCCGCGGCATCCTCTATGCCGGGATCATGTTGACGACCCAGGGACCCAAGCTGTTCGAGTTCAATGTCCGCTTCGGGGATCCGGAGTGTCAGGTCCTGATGCTGCGCATGTCGTCAGACATCGTGCCGGCGTTGCTGGCGGCCTGCGACGGGCAGTTGAGCGATCTTGATCTCAGCTGGGATCCGCGCCCCGCCCTGACGGTGGTGATGGCGGCAAAAGGCTATCCGGGCGAATACGTCAAAGGCACGCGGATCGAGGGACTGGAGGAGGCGGCTGCCGTGGAAGGCGTGCAGATCTTCCATGCCGGCACCATGGCGCGCGAGGGTGCGATCCTGGCCAATGGGGGGCGGGTGCTCAATATCTGCGCCCTTGGCGACACGGCGAGACAGGCGCAGGCACGCGTCTATCAGGCGGTCGATCGGCTGCGCTGGAGCGACGGTTTCTGCCGTCGGGATATAGGCTGGCAGGCGGTGGAGGCGGAGCAGGCAGGCCGATAGCCCCGCCTTCCCGGCATTTTTGCCCCTGTTCCGCGACGTCTGCTTTGAAAAGCCTGCCGCTTTCCGCGCTTTCCGTTAACCGCGGCTCCCTGGCCTGATTTTCCATGCTGCCATTTACCAAAGCCGTCGTTGCCCTTGGCCGACGACGGCCGCCAACCCGGAGCGGTCGAGAAAGCCAGGCTGAAAATCTTAAGGATGCGGGACGAAACAGGCCGGCGGCAGGTCGGTTTGTGATTTTTCATAAAGTCCCGGCCGCCCCGTTAGCAGGGAGGCGAGCTTTGATGGGGCATAAGGGCTTGCTGCGGCGAGGGGTTTCAAAGGATCGCCCGCGACCGAAAGACGTGGGGCTCATTGGCGCCGTTCCTGGAAAAACTCGTGCAGCAGCCGGGCGGCGGCGCTTTCGCCAATCGCAGAATAGATTTCGGGCCGGTGATGGCAGCTCAAAGCGTCAAAGAAGCGCACGCCGGATTCCACTGCCCCGCCTTTGGGGTCGGTGGCACCAAAATAGAGGCGTCGGATCCGGGCCAGCGAGATCGCGCCGGCACACATGGTGCAGGGCTCCAATGTGACGTAAAGATCGCAGTCGATCAGCCTTTCGCTGCCGATTTTTGCCGCGGCCTCGCGAAGAGCGAGGATTTCGGCGTGGGCGGTGGGGTCGTGATCGGCCCTGGTGCGGTTGGCCGCGGTTGCAATCACTTCCTGATTGCGCACGATGACGCACCCAACCGGGACTTCACCCGATTTTCCGGCCTCTGCGGCCGCCATCAGCGCCAGATCCATGAATGAGGGCACGGACATGGCTCGTATCATGACAGGAAACCTGCTAGGAGCAGCGCCTTCAGCAACGGTAGATCCCGGTTTTGGCAGAGCATGCGGCTCGCAAAGAGCGGGCCACGATGGCTCTCGGCTGATCTCAAGGTAAAATCATCATGCCCCGCGACAATAACAAAGACAATGATTCACCCCGTGGCCGGCGCGATGGTCCCGCCCGTGGTCCGAGAAAATCGGCAGGCCCCAGAGGTGCTGGCCCCAGAGGTGCAGGTCCCAGAGGTGAAGGCCCCCGGCGGGAGGGTCCCAAGCGGGACGGAGCCAGGCCGGCTGGTGCCCGAGGCGGCGAGAGGAAGAGTTTCGCCAAACCGCGATCTGGCCCAGGTCGGGAAGGAGGTCGGGACGACAAGGGTGGCCGCTGGCAGAAGCGGGATGGGGCCGGCGGCGATCCGCGTCGGGAGCGTTTTGGACGCAAGGATGGCGAGGGACGTTCCAGGCCTTCGAGGGCGCATGAAGCGTCTTCCGACCGGCCTCGGCGTGATTATGAGGGTGGCGAACGTCGCCCCAGGCGGAGTGCGGGCGAGACGGAGCGCAGATCCGACCGGCCGCGTTCTAACCAGAAGCGCGATGAAGCCCGGAGTGAAGGCCGGGGCGGAGCCGGTTTCGGTCGCGACAGGGATCATTCAGCGCCGTGGCGTGAGCGTGGTGGCGAAGCCTCGCACGTCGGAAGGCGGGAAGGCGGCGGGGACCGCCATGGGGGGCCGCGCGGCGATCGTGATCGCGACGAGCGGCCGCGCTTTAACCGGGCGGGAGCGGAGCGCCGGGGCGACAGGGAGTTCGAACAGCGCCCACGCCGCAGCTTTGAGAAGGGCGAGGGTGGGGACAGGCGGCGCAGTCCTGAGAAAGGTGACCGCAGCCGGGGGTGGGGCGAGGAACGCCGCAGTGAGGGCCGGGACAGGCCGCCCCCACGTCAGCGGCGTTCCGATGGCGACCGGCCGCGCTTTGATCGTGCAGGAGCGGAACGCCGGGGCGACAGGGAGTTCGACAAACGACCACGCCGGATCTTTGACCGCAGAGAGGACCGCGATGGGGCGCAAAGGCGCGACGATCGCGGCGAGAACCGCTTCAGGGAGTGGGGTCGGGATCGCCCGCGCCGTGATGACGGCGAGGAGGCCCATCGCCGCCCGGCATTTGGTGGTCGCGGCGCCTATCGCGAGCGCGATGCCGGCCCCCGGCCGGAAGAGCCCAAAGAGAAAAAGCCTGGTGAGCGCATCGCCAAGGTTCTGGCCCGCGCCGGCATTGCCTCGCGCCGCAACGCCGAGGTCATGATCACGCAGGGGCGGGTCACGGTGAACGGGCGCACGCTCAATTCGCCGGCGCTCGATGTCGTCCGCGACGACGTCATCACAGTGGACGGCGTTGTGGTGCCGCCGCGCGAGCGCACGCGGCTGTTTCTCTATCACAAGCCGCGCGGCCGGATGACGACCCATAGCGATCCGGAGGGGCGGCCGACGGTGTTCGATCATCTGCCCGAAGGCCTGCCGCGCGTGATCAGCATCGGGCGGCTCGACTTCAACACCGAGGGCCTGCTGCTGCTCACCAATGACGGCGGCCTGGCGCGGGTGCTGGAACTGCCCGATACCGGCTGGCTCAGGCGCTACCGGGTCCGGGCCCATGGTGAAATCACGCAGAGCCGGCTTGATGAGCTGCAAGCCGGTATCGAGGTCGATGGGGTCCGCTATGGTCCGATCGAGGCGACGCTGGAGCGCAATCAGGGCGCCAATGTGTGGATGCTGCTTGCCATCCGCGAAGGCAAGAACCGGGAAGTGCGCAATGTGCTGGCCCATCTTGGTCTCGAGGTGAACCGTCTGATCCGGGTTTCCTACGGCCCGTTCCAGCTTGGCGAGCTCGGGGAGGGTGAGGTTGAGGAGGTCAAGCCGCGGGTCTTACGCGAACAGCTCGGCGACAAGGTGATCGCACGCGCCGGTGCCGATTTCGAGGCCCCGCGGCGTGATCCGGATGCGGGCGCGAAGCGCAGCAGGGCCCCGGTCCGGAAGGAGGCGATCACCGACCGCAAGGGCAGGCGGGTGGTGGTTCAGCGCAGCGGCAATGAGGAGGATGCACGAAGCAGCTTTGGTCCGCCGCGGCGCCCGAAGCGCGGCTATCATGGCAAGCGCGATGTGACACCGCGGGAGGATTGAGATTTTGCGCATCGTCGGGGGACGGTTGAGGGGCCGCAGTCTGGCGGCACCGTCCTCGCGTGACATCCGCCCTACCGCGGACCGTTTGCGCGAATCGGTGTTCAATATCCTGGCCCACGCCTATGACGATCCGGTCTGTGGCGCCCGGGTACTCGACCTCTTTGCCGGTACCGGTGCGCTCGGCATCGAGGCGCTGTCGCGGGGTGCAGCCTTCGCATTGTTTGTCGATAATGGTGCCGAAGCCCGGGCCCTGTTGCGCAACAATATCGAGGCGCTCCGTCTCGGTGGCGTGACCAGGGTGTATCGTCGCGATGCCACACGTCTCGGGCCGGCCCATCCGCTGGAACCGTTCACGCTCGTGTTTCTCGATCCCCCCTATGGCAGGGGGCTGGCGGTGGAAGCGCTTGCATCGCTGCGCGACGGCGGCTGGCTGGCGCCACAGGCGCTGGTTGTGGTCGAGGAGACGAAGGCCGCACAGATCGTGGTGCCGGAGGGGCTTCTGGAACTGGAGCGGCGGGTCTATGATGACACTGAGTTCGTGTTTGCCCGGGCCGTGTGAGTGTCTTCGTCGTCCGAACAGTTTCTCGACATCGGCAAAGTCTGAGTTCGACCCAGCTCGGTCAGTCAGTCGGCCGGCCGTGATTGCACTGCCCCGAATTCGGGGGCTCCATCTTGCGCGAGATGCGCATTCATCTCTTCGGGCTTGAGCCGGCCCTCGGCGCGGGACTTCACCGTTTCAGGTCAAGGAAGTCATTTTACCAGAGGCCGACATTCAAATCATCCAGCACAGAGGCGAGAGCAGCATTTGAGAGGAGTGTTCCGCTTGCGAGCACGCGGAGTTTCGTGCCGCGCGGGTTCTTAAGACTGCCACATTGGTTTCGCCATTCAGTCGCGATGGATAGATGATCCCGTCAGGCCGACTCGGGTGTTCGTGAATGGCCACTGACCAACGGCGTGCCAGACTCTGCTTCGAGCTCCGAGCGACATCGCTGGGAATTCCCATTCGCGGCAGGTCCATCTCCGCGGAGATCAACTACCGACAATGGCGCAGCAATCTCAATCGCTGTATAGCTGCGGATAGCGATGTCCGTTGGATCGAGCATCCGTTTGCCTATGCGACCGTCACCCTGGTCGCGCACAACGGCTTCGACGAAGCAGACCTTCAAACTGCTTCCAAGGTAGATGACGCCGAAGCGATTGGTGGGCTGACGCCGGCGAGGATCGCCAAAGCGAGACGGGCTTTTGCCAAACCCCAACGGATCCCTGAAACGAGTCAAGTAAATTCGTCCGAACCGTGTTCCAGCGCCGATTATGCGCAAGCTCGAGTGTGACGCGTGCGAATCCTGATGGAGGATAGAGCCCCGTCATTCAGACAAAATCACCACGAGCAATGCTGTCAGCAACCGCCAGAGCCTCCCCTGTTTTGCCACGGCGCAATGCCTCGCGGCCGGTCATGCCATCGAGTTCCGGGTGCGGCTGGACAAGGAAACGATAGACCGACCACGGACCGCCGCCGAGCAGCTCAAAGAGCTGTGGGAGCGCCGCAAATGGTTTGCCGTTCTTGTCAACCTGCCAGGCAGGAAAGCGGAAGCCTCGTCTGGCGCCATCGAGTCCCAAGAGCTGGCAGTTCTTCCGCCTGGTATTCACGGTCATCCGGGTCGTGCCCAACAGTGCGGCAAACTCGTCGGCACTCAGCATGTCGTCGGTTTCAAGGATCTCTGCGGCATATGTTCTTCCGCGTTCGCGAGCCCTGTCAAGAGCCGCGGCCAGTTCATCGGGGATCTGTTCTGCCGGTTCCTCCAGATCAGAAATTGCAGCCCGTCCTGTAGGAAAGACCTCGACGCGGAAACTCATCGGCCGGCCCTCTGCCTGGCTTTTCGCCATGGCCTTGCCATAGCCTGCCAGCAACGGCTTCACTTTCTCCGGCTCCGCCGAAATGGCCGCTACGATAGCGTGTGGCAGGCGCACGGTGAACGCAGCGTTTTTCGCCGACAGCGATGCCGCCGCCGTTGCGAAAAATGCCGTGAGGCCCGTTGGCGAAGAATGTCTCTGGGACTGGTTGCGGTGCCGCCGTGTCGCTTTTTCCTTGACGATGGGCATGGTGCACTCCTTTCTCGTCAAAATAAAGACCCGTCGTCTTTTCGTCAAGTTCGTAAAGTGGCGATTCTGACCTTGCGGGGCAGGTTCGAACGGAAGCCATACATCAAGATTGCGTCGGTCGTGGAAGGGGGAACAAACGGGGGGCAGAACCTTAAGGCCATGGTGGTGCTGCGATCAGCGCGGACAGCTGGTGTGTTCTATCGGGCGAATCGGCTTGCGGGGAGGCCGTGGCCTCAGCGCCGTCCGAACAGTTTTTCGACATCGGCGAGTTTGAGTTCAACCCAGGTCGGCCGGCCGTGATTGCACTGCCCCGAATTGGGCGTCTCTTCCATTTCGCGCAACAGTGCATTCATCTCTTCGGGCTTGAGCCGGCGCCCGGCGCGCACCGAGCCATGGCAGGCCATGGTGGCGGCGACATGAAGAAGCCGGCGCTCCAGCGGCAGGGCTTCGTCCCATTCCGCCATATGTTCGGCGAGATCGCGCAACAGGCCGGCGGAATCGACCTTGCCGAGAAGTGCCGGTGCCTCGCGCACCGCGACGGCTCCCGGTCCGAAGGACTCGATCACCACACCGAGCCTGGCGAGTTCTGCGGCCCGCAACAGGAGCCGCTCCACTGCGGCCTCGTCCATCTCGACGATTTCGGGGATGAGCAGGAGTTGTCTGGCAACGCCGTTTTTCGCCAGCGAGGCTTTCAGCCGCTCATAGACGATGCGCTCATGGGCGGCATGCTGGTCGATGATGACGAGACCGTCGCTGGTCTGCGACACGATATAGGTGTCGTGAATCTGCGTGCGTGCGGCTCCCAGCGGACGATCGGCGTCGTCGGGACTCGCGGAGCGGGTATCGGCGCTCGGGCCGCCGACGTCGAAAGCGCTCTGTCCGGATCGGGTGACCGTCCAGGCGGGAGCATCGGGCTCGGTTGGGGGCAGCGGGGAGGAACTCCGGCTCCAGCCATTGTTGCGCAGCGGGGCGAAGGGGCGGAACGAGGCGAGTGCGGAGCCGCCGCTGTTTGCAGCGGTGGTGCCGCCCTCACGGACCAGGCCTTCGCGCAGCGCATGAATGATCAGGCTGCGCACCAGTCCGCTGTCGCGGAAGCGGACCTCGGTCTTGGCGGGATGGACATTGGCGTCGACCTCCCGGGGATTGACGGTGACGAACAGCGCCACCACCGGGTGGCGGTCGCGCGGCAGATAGTCCGAATAGGCGGCGCGCACCGCGCCGAGAACCAGCCGGTCGCGCACGCTGCGGCCGTTGACGAAGAGATACTGGCTCAGTCCATTGGCCCGCGTCAGCGCCGGGGCGGCGGCGTAGCCCTCGACTTTGGTGCCCTCGCGCCCGGCATGAACGGCGATGGCATGGTTGCGGAAATCGGCCCCGAGGATGTCGCCGAGCCGGGTCAGGCACCCGGGGGCGCCGGGCAGTGCGGCCGCCCAGGTCACCGGCGGGCGCCCTTCGCCGGCGAGCGTGAAGGCGATGTCGGCGCGTGCCATGGCGAGGCGGCGCACCACGTCGCGGATGGCTTCGGTTTCGCTGCGATCGGTCTTGAGAAACTTCAGGCGCGCCGGGGTGGCATAGAACAGGTCGCTGACCTCGACCCTGGTGCCCCGGGCCAGTGCGGCTGGCGCAATCTCCGACTTGACGCCGCCCTCCACGGTCAGGGTCCAGGCATGGGGTTCGCTGGCGTGACGGGTGGTGATGGTGAGCCGCGCCACCGCACCGATCGAGGGCAGCGCCTCGCCACGGAATCCGAGGGTGCGGATGGCAAGCAGATCCTCATCGTCGAGTTTCGAGGTGGCATGGCGGTCGACGGCCAGCGCGAGGTCGGCCGCAGTCATGCCGCTGCCGTCGTCCGTGATGGCAATGCGCCGTCGGCCGCCGCCATCGCTGAAAATATCGATCCGGCTGGCCCCGGCATCGATTGCGTTCTCAACCAGCTCCTTGACCACGCTGGCGGGCCGCTCCACCACTTCGCCGGCGGCGATGCGGTTGATCATCTGCTCGGAAAGCTGGCGGACAGGCATCACAGGCTCAAATTGTGGTAGGGGTAGGGAGGCTTTGCCCCTTAATCTAGCTGCAACCGGTCTCATTTGCATGCGGCAGGTTCCAATCACCCACATCTTCGCGCCTTGACCGTGGCCTTGACACCACTTCGCCGGCGGCAATGCGGTTGATCATCTGCTCGGAAAGCTGGCGGACGGGCATCACTGGCTCAAATTGTGGTAGCGGCAGGGAGGTTTTGGCTCTCAATCCAGCTCCAACGGAGCGCAATTGCATGCGGCGGGTCCCAATCACCCACATCTTCGAGGATTGCCGGGGATTGCCCGGGGGGCTCGACATCAGTCGTCAAGACCGCCCCGGCCACGCCTTGCCTTGACATCGCCACGGTGTTTCTTGCCTTCGAGCCGGCGCTTTTTCGAGGCCAGCGTCGGCCGTGTGGCGCGCCGCGGCGTCGGTTGCTGCATGGCCTGGGTCAGGAGTTCAACCAGGCGCTCTATGGCATCGGCACGGTTGCGTTCCTGGGTGCGGAAGCGCTGGGCCTGGATGACAATAACGCCGTCTTTGGTCATGCGCTGTCCGGCGAGGCGGTTGAGGCGTGCTTCTGCGTCCTCGGGCAGGCTGAGCTTGCGGGTGTCGAAGCGCAGCTGCGCCGAGGTCGAGACCTTGTTGACATTCTGTCCGCCGGGCCCGGACGCGCGGACGAAGACGATCTCGATGTCGTCCTCGTCGATCACAAGATTGCGGGAAATCCGGAGCACGACCGTCACCCTTCAGAGAGCGCCGCAACCGGCGCGAAATTTCCTGCCGACTCTTATCATGAGAGAGGGAGTTCTGCGAGACGGCCCTATTTCACAGCCTGTGCCGGAGCTGCTCCGGTGCCTTAAGCTTCGCGCCTGGCACGACGGCCGGGCGCCATCGTCGGGAAGCGCGGGGAGGCCCGGACCCGGCTTTGCCCAACTGCGCCGCCTGTCACCCTCGTCGGCGCGCTGCTGGCAACCGACGTGGTCCCTGGCGGATCACAAACAGCCTCGCGCTTCGAGATCGGAAAAAGATTGCCGGGCCTGCGGGCTCCATCCGTCATCCCGAAACTGGAGACCGGGTCTTTCGGTACTGTGCGATGCCTGAACGCGCACCAAATCGGGATCGTCGGCTGTCGTGAGGTTCCTGCGGGCCGCAAAGCTGCGACCAATCGGCGGGGGCCGTGCAGCGAAGCGCGATCGCGCCTCAAGCCAAATCCACAAGCCCCGGCGGGACGGGCTTCACCCGCCGCTTTGCGGTTCCTTTGGCCGGCCTGTGGCGCAGACAACAGACAACAGGCCCGGCACAGTTGCCGGGCCTGTTGTTCACGTTTTTTCGATCGGTTGGCAGACGCGCGGGAATCAGTAGCGCGCCACCACCGGTCCGCCAAACCTGTAGTTCAGGCGCACGAGCCCCAGGTTGATGTCCGCTCCGGAGTAGTCGCTGTCGCTGAAGACGCGGTTATACTCCACACCCACCGACCAGTTCGGTGCAAAACCGTATTCAAGGCCTGCACCGAACACTCCACCCCAGCTCGTCGCGCTGGTCCTGCCGGACAGCCTTGCAGAATTGCTCAGAGGGCCGAGACTGGTATAGGCACCGAGGTTCCAGTCGGCTTTGCTGTTCACAACCGCCGCACCGCCTTTGACATAGAGCAGGACATTGCTGGCGGCATAGCCCAGCTGTCCCGTGAACATGCCAAGGCCGCTGCTGCCGTGGACGGAACCGCCAGCGGAAGCACTCGCATTCCAGATCGACGCACTGACGTGCCCCCCTCTGCTGCCGAAATCAACCCAGTTGCCCTGGCCTTCAGCGCCGAGCACCCAGTTGGAATTCTGCCAGCGATAGCCGACCTGGCCACCGAACGTGCCGCCGTCGGCACCGCCCGATCCCGCTGTGGCATAGCCGCCGTTGAGGCCGACATAGAGACCGCTCCAGTCATAGATCGCGGCAGGAATCGATCGCCCCTTGGAATAGAAAGAGCCCATATCGGCGGCCTGCGCGGAACACATGCCGGCAACCGTCATGACTGCAAGAAGCAGACTTCTCTTCATATTCATATTCGTCTCCCGACCAGTGCAAACGCAACAGAAGCTGATCCACTTTTAAAGTCCCCCAGGCGGGGGACCAAGTGTCCTGGTGAAACCGGGCCTGGCTTTGCCGTTCATCGTGCCCCTGCGGACACAGTTTTCGCGATGGAATGCATGACGTTAGTGAATTTTTGTGCAGTTGATGCAATACTACATGGCTGTTTCAAGTAATGGAGGTTGCGGCTCACGAATCTGTCAACAACGGCGGGAGCCGTGAAGATGACCGGAATTTCGAATTCGCGGCAGCAACGGCGCTGTTGCTTAAGACGGAGCGGTGGCGGGTCAGGACGGGTGTGCGACGTGTTGCGGTTTGCGCTCGGGTTCCCTTCCGGCACGGTCCGGACTGTACAGGAAAACTGACTTCGCCGATGCGTGGGCGTCGCCGTCAGTGTGGCTGGCGCAATTCAGAGCCGCTTGCCGGCGATGCAATCGATGGAAAAACGCAATACCGATTCCTGGTAATTATCACAAACTAAAGAGCGTTCTTTGTCGCGACGTTGTATTCAACGTAAGCCTTCTCTTGGGCTGTCCCCGCCCTTCGTTTCCGCCAACTCTGGAAGTTCTGCATTGAGCGGGGTGCGGATTGCGGTGATGTTGGTGCAACGCCAATGCCAGAACAAAGGACACGACCGAAAAGAGGATCGTGCGAGGGACATGCCACGTCCGGGATTCCGGCCTCGCCTGTCGGCCCCTCTTTTGAATTGGCGCATCGAGAGGCTGACAGGCTGAAGGAGTGTGCCGGGCCTCAAGGCTCCTTCGATGGCGAGGATCGGTTGGGAGCGAACGCCAGCTAGTGTCTGTCCCAAAATTAGGATCACGGACGCAAATTTCTGCGACCGCCCGGTTTTCGATAGAAAATTTCTCCGTCGCAGCACTCCAAACCCAAAAGCCTCGCAAAACGAACGCAAATT
>WQYW01000170.1 GCA_009781045.1 Alphaproteobacteria bacterium | reverse complement strand
TACCCGCTTAACCGCTTCGAAGCGGATTTCCTCGGCCTTCTTTCGACCAATTGTGCGACCATCAATTTTCATAGAACGTACTATACACTAACAGAACATGGAATGCAATAGGGGTCATCAAAAATATGCACGGATTAGTACGCGGGTCTATGACAGAAATATCAGGGGTCTCTTGATGAACAAAGCCTGCTTTCTCACAGTTGCCGTCTGCCTTGGCTTCGCCGTACCGGCACCCGCTCAAAGTGCGGAAACGTCCGTTGAGCGGGGGGATGCGGCAACTCAGTACGATCTCGGCAGGAAATCCTACTACGGTCAAGGGGTCGCACAGGACTATAGCAAGGCGGCCGAGCTGTTTCGCGGGGCTGCAGTGCAGGGACATTCTGGTGCTCAGTACTTTCTCGGCGTGATGTACGAGAATGGTCGTGGGGTCACGCAGGATCTCGGACGGGCGGTCGCATATTATCGACAGGCAGCTGACCAGGAAATGCCGGCCGCTCAATTCAACCTGGGAGTAAGTTACGAACAGGGACACGGCGTTGCGCAGGATGATGTCCAGGCGATAGCGTGGTTTCGCAAAGCTGCCGATCAGGGTTTTGCCGCAGCGCAGTATAACCTCGGGGTGATGTATGACCATGGTCGTGGCGTCGCACCCGACGCCGCCCAGGCGGTGGCATATTATCGCAAAGCAGCCGACCAGCGATACGCCCCGGCACAGAATAATCTCGGTTTGATGTATGCGCGCGGAACGGGGATCCAGCAGGACAATCATCAGGCTCTCGCATTGTATCGCGCCGCAGCCGAACAGGGGAACGCCAGTGGCCAGACCAATCTCGGCGAGATGTACGCAAAGGGCCAGGGGGTCATCCAGGACTATGCCCAGGCTCTCGCCTGGTTTCGTCTGGCGGCCGAGCAGGGAGAGGCGACGGCTCAAAAGGATCTCGGCGTGCTGTACGAAAGGGGGTGGGGTGTACCACAGGATTATAGTCAGGCTGTGACATGGTATGGGAAGGCTGCCGCGCAAGGACTCGCCGTCGCCCAGACGAGTCTTGGGTCGAAGTACGAAAAGGGGCAGGGCGTTGCGCAGGACGCCGCCGAAGCCGTCTCCTGGTTTCGCAAGGCAGCGGAGCAGGGAGATGCGGAAGGTCAAACCAGCCTGGCTGTGATGTACGCAAGAGGGCAGGGCGTTGCGCAGGATATCGGTCAGACGATCGCGTGGCTTCGCAAGGCGGCCGATCAGGGGCTCGCTCGAGCGCATCTCGAACTCGGAGTGGCCTATGCAAATGGCCAGGGCGTAATTCAGGACGCGGTTCAGGCGGCGGGGTGGTATCGCAAGGCCGCCGACCAGGGCTTGGCTGAAGCCCAGCACTCTCTCGGCGTACTCTATCTGACGGGCCGGGGTGTTTCTCGGGACATCGCTCAGGCTTTTGTCTGGTTTCGAAGGGCGGCGGAGCAGGGACATCCGATTTCACAGTACAATATCGGCTTGATGTATCTGACGGGCCAGGGGGCCACCCAGGACTATGCTCAGGCGCTGATTTGGACCCGCAAGGCCGCGGATACGGGTGAGGCCGGGGCACAGCACAGCCTTGGCGTAATGTACGAGCGCGGCAACGGCGTTACTCAGGATCCCATCCAGGCAGTTGCGTGGTATCGCAAAGCGGCCGATCAGGGCTACGCAATTGCTCAGTACAACCTCGGAACGATGTACCAGAAAGGAACGGGGGTTTCACAGGACGCCGATCAGGCCGTCTCCTGGTATCGCAAGGCGGCCGATCAGGGTAATGTCAGGGCGCAGTATAATCTCGGACTTGCTTATTATAACGGAGAGGGCGTTGCGCAAGATATGGTGCAGGCTGTCGCCTGGTTCCGGAAAGCGGCCGAGCAGGGCGACGCCGCAGCGCAGTACAATGTCGGCGCAGCGTACCACAACGGCCAAGGCGTGCCGCGAGACGACGAGCAGGCTCTTCTGTGGCTTCGCAAGGCCTCCGACCAGGGGATGCAGCCAGCCCGGGAGGCGCTGGAAATATTGAAGGTTGACAACGGGTCGAAGTAGTTCAGATTTGTATTCATGACGTCCTGTTGGAGAGGCCGTGAATTGCGACCAGTGGAAGCCTCGCTGTGGGCTTCATCCGCGAAACGGCATTTCGGGAACACGACGATCCTGCCGGAGTGAAGCGAAAGAGGTGTTGTGACCGGCGCAAAATCGTGAGCGGACGAGCGCTGTCGGCTCTCGCACAGCTGGTGCCAATATAAGCAGACTGAGGACTGTCAGCCAGGGGCGGGGATGGAGTGCTTATCATAATGCGGTTTCTGCGTGTTGACATTCTCTGCATTGTCATGGTGGGTTTCCACAGCAGGGTCGTGCAGGCGAGAGTCGGGGAGAAACGGATCTGGCGCTGGCAGATCGATCACCGCTCATTCGGTCTTCAGGGCAGACCGACGGGTTTCGCGGTTGATATCCTGCGTTGTGGTGAGGAGTTGTGCGGAATTCTGGTCAATTACAGCGGATGCAACGGTGTCGTTCTCAGGCGCAGGAATCTGTCGGAGCCGGATTGGCCACCCTGTTGGCATTCAGCGCGACGCGTCGAGGCCTTTTCGCTACACCCGTCCCGATCTGAAGGAGTATTTCGACGTTGCCGTAGGTCCTGATCCGGAGGGTACTGGCCTGTGTTGCGGATGGAGGGGGAACGGTGGCCGTCCGGGGAAGGGATTCGTATGGATTCACGAATTTTTCCAGGCAAGATGCGGGACTTCTTTCGTCGTATCGGGCCGGCCGAATGTAGTATGTCAGCGCTGACGAGCTGATTTGAGCGCCCTGATCGGTGCTCAGGAGATGATGACGAAGGCGGGGAGCGTTCTGCCGCTTCGAAAAAGCATTCTTCGCCTCCAGATTCGTCGGCTGGCGTTGTCTGTTGTGAAACCCGGGCTGCAAAGGGGAGGAACCAACGATACGGTCTGGTCGGGCAGGCACAGATATTGGTTGTGCCGGACCTTCAGACAATGAGGACGGGCGTGGTTGTCGGCAGCCGGAGCCTCGTCCCGATATTGTGAATGGGTCTGTGCGATCCGTGCGGGACCAGAAATGGAAGCGCGATGTCGCGCCGGATTGGAGGATCAGACATGGCTGTTGCCGTTTCCGTTCTTGCTCTTCATCTCCCTTAGGGCCTGTTCCAGCAGCGCAAGGTGCTCGGCTGGCGCCTCAGCCGCAGTGTAGCAACGGCGCGGATCTTCTGGAAATTTTCGTTCGAAGGTTTGAACGTCCATGAGAATGGTGCGGGTTTTCTGGTGACGGGTAACGGCAACCGGCTCACGGTCCGCTGCGGCAAGGACGTCGCCTGTGTTCTGCTACAGTTCGGTGGATGGGATTGATTTCATCAAGAAATCTCCTTTGAGACAAAATGTCCAATTTGGACAATAGAGACAATATCCTGTGATGGCAGAAGCAGTTCTAAATGCGACCGCCAGGATTTTCCCATGCTCCCTCTGTGGTCTTGCCCCCTCACGAGCCTCGGAACCTTCGCCTTCGCCCGCTCCTGGGCGGTTGGGCACCGAGACTGTGGTCAGGCCCAGGACCGGGGAGGCCGGGGAGGCCGGGGAGGTGGTCGCGGATGTCAGCGACTGGTCGGGCGGCCTGGATCGAGCGATTCCAGCGGGAGAAGGCGCGCAGGCCGGGATTGCGGTGAGGGCGCCGGATGCCGTGCGGTCAAATCCGTGTCGCTTGAAGATGGGGCCGCAGTCGGCGATGCCGCGAGACGGGACCGTTCGGCTTTGCAACAGAGCGGGATCGGCCCTTGTGAGGGCAGGGCAACGCGATCCGCACGCACGGGTTGAGGGCCGGCGGTTTTTTGGGTCGGCCAGGGCGCTGCGCCGCTGCGCCGCTGCGGCGGGTGCTTGGCCGGGGCGGCAGGTTGTGGTATGGGGCAGCACTCCTTCGACTCTCGACCTGACCGACCGCGGCTTTACGATTTCTTAAGGATCGAAACGCCTCGCGGTGGAGATTTTTCGCCGATGACATCGAACGCCTCTGACACCTTCTTCTCGGCATCCCTGGCCGAGGCCGACCCGGAAATTGCCGCCGCCATCGCCGGCGAACTCGGCCGCCAGCGCCATGAAGTCGAGCTGATCGCCTCGGAAAACATCGTCAGCCGCGCCGTGCTTGAGGCGCAGGGCTCGGTGATGACCAATAAATATGCCGAGGGCTATCCCGGGGCGCGCTATTATGGCGGCTGCGAATGGGTCGATGTCGCCGAAACCCTGGCCATCGAGCGGGCCAAAAAGCTGTTCGGGGCGCGTTTTGCCAATGTGCAGCCCAATTCGGGCAGCCAGATGAACCAGGCGGTATTTCTGGCCCTGCTGCAGCCGGGCGACACTTTCATGGGGCTTGATCTGGCCGCTGGCGGCCATCTCACCCATGGCTCGGCGGTCAACATGTCCGGCAAGTGGTTCAAGGCCGTGCATTATACGGTGCGGCGCGAGGACCAGATCATCGACATGGATGCGCTGGCGCGCCAGGCCGAGGAGGTGCGGCCGAAACTGATCATCGCCGGCGGCTCGGCCTATTCGCGGATCTGGGATTTCCGGCGTTTCCGTGAAATTGCCGATTCGGTCGGCGCCTACCTGATGGTCGATATGGCGCATTTCGCGGGCCTGGTGGCGGGCGAGGCCCATGTCTCGCCGGTGCCCTTTGCCCATGTCACCACCACCACGACGCATAAATCGCTGCGTGGTCCGCGCGGCGGCCTGATGCTGTGGAATGATGAAAGCCTGACCCGGAAATTCAACTCGGCGATCTTCCCGGGGCTGCAGGGCGGTCCGCTGATGCATGTCATCGCCGCCAAGGCGGTGGCCTTGGGGGAAGCGCTGCGGCCGGACTTCAGGGTCTATGCCCGCAATGTGGTGGACAATGCCAGGGCGCTCTCGGCTGCTCTTGCCGGTCACGGGCTCGATATCGTCTCCGGCGGCACCGACAACCACCTCATGCTGGTCGATCTGCGCCGCAAGGGGCTCAAGGGCAATGTTTCAGAAAAGGCCCTGGTCCGCGCCGGCATCACCTGCAACAAGAACGGCATCCCTTTTGATCCCGAGACCCCCTTCGTGACATCGGGCCTCAGGCTTGGCACGCCGGCGGCGACCAGCCGCGGTTTCGGCCAGGCCGAGTTCACCGATGTTGCTTCCATGATCGCGGAGGTGCTCGACGCCATCGCCCGGTCCGGTGACGGCAAGGCGCCTCTGGTCGAGGTCGCGATCAGGGACAGGATCAGGGCTCTGACGGATCGCTTCCCGATCTATCGCTAGGAGCCGTCAGGGACGAATCGCCTGCGAACGGGGCCGCGCTGTCGCAAAATCCGGCACCTCCATTCCCGCAGGCGACGGGTGTCTTTCCGCCCGGCTCTTCAAAGGTCCAACACCAGAGGTCCAAGGTCGCATGCGCTGTCCCAACTGCAATAGCCTCGACACCCAGGTCAAGGACTCGCGGCCGACCGAGGATTCCTCGGTGATCCGCCGCCGCCGTCTGTGCGTGGCCTGCAATTTCCGCTTCACCACCTTTGAGCGGGTGCAGCTGCGCGAATTGACGGTGATCAAGCGCAACGGTCGCCGCGTGCCGTTCGATCGCGACAAGCTGATGCGCTCGGTCCAGATCGCCTTGCGCAAGCGCCAGGTCGAGCCCGAGCGGGTGGAAAAGCTGGTTTCGGCGATCGTGCGCGAACTTGAGAGCGCGGGCGAATCGGAGATTTCCTCCGAGGTCATCGGCGAGACCGTGATGGAGCATCTGCGCACCCTTGATGACGTAGCCTATGTGCGCTTTGCCTCGGTCTACCGCAATTTCCGCGAGGCCAAGGATTTCGAGGCCGTGCTTGGGGAGTTGAGCGGCGAAGACGACGGACGCACGCCGCGCAAATGAGTTGTGCTTCGCAATCGGCCCAGGAAGGCGCGGATCGGCGCTTCATGGAACTGGCGCTGGCGCTGGGCCGTCGTGGCCGGGGCCTGACCTGGCCCAATCCCGCGGTCGGCGCCGTCATTGTCAGAGACGGGGTCATCGTCGGCCGGGGCTGGACCCAGAAGGGGGGCCGGCCCCATGCCGAGGTCGAGGCTTTGCGCCGGGCCGGGGCGGCGGCGCGTGGCGCCACGCTTTACGTCACACTCGAACCCTGCTCCCATCACGGCCGCTCGCCGCCCTGTGCCGATGCGGTGATCGCCGCTGGAATTACGCGCGTGGTGTCGGCGATCGAGGATGCCAATCCGGATGTCGCCGGGCGCGGCCATGAGCGGATCAGGAGTGCGGGCATCGAGGTCGCGGTCGGTCTCTGCGGGGGGGAGGCGGCGCACGACCATGACGGTCATTTCCGCCGTTTCCGCAACAAGCGTCCCCATGTGGTGCTGAAACTTGCCGTCTCTGCCGACGACAGGATCGGCGGCAGAGGACGCAGTGCGGTCGCGATCACCGGTTTTGGCGGGCGCCAGCGCGTCCATCTCCTGCGCGCCCAAAGCGATGCCATCCTGGTCGGCATCGGCACCGTACTGGCGGACGATCCCCTTCTCACCTGCCGTTTGCCCGGCATGGAGGAGCGGTCGCCGATCCCGGTGGTGCTCGATCGCCATCTGCGCCTGCCGCGATCCTGCCAGCTCCTGTCGATGCTGCCAGCGCGCCCGCTCTGGCTGGTGGGCGCTGCCGCGCCGGACCGCAATGCCCCGGACGACTTTGCCGTTTGCGACCGGGCCGCTGCGCTGGCGGCTCAGGGTGCCGAGATTCTGACGCCGGAGCGCGCGGATCTGGCGGCAGTGTTGCGCCTGCTGGCGGAAAAGGGCATCACCCGGCTTATGGTCGAGGGGGGGGCGCGGGTGGCGTCATCCTTTGTCGCCGCCGGACTGGTCGATGAATTCTGGCTGTTTCGCGGCTCCGTGACGATCGGCAGTGACGGCGTGGATGCGCTGGAAGGTCTGCCCCTGTCGGCGCTCACGCAGGCGTCGGAGTTTTCGGTTCTTCATCGTGAGACGCTGGGCAGGGACAGTCTCACCATTTACGGGCGTGCCTGATGTTCACTGGAATCATCACCGATCGCGGCGAGATCGCCGCCCTGACGCCGACCGTGCCGGGACAGCTGCACCGTCTGCGCATCCATTGCGGCTATGACCCCGCCACGATTGTGGACGGCGCCTCGATCGCCTGCAACGGCGTCTGCCTCACCGTGGTCGGCAAAGGGCGCAACGGCATGCGTTCCTGGTTCGAGGTCGATGCCGCGGCCGAGACCCTGGGGTTGACCACGGCAAAGGACTGGACGGTGGGCCGGCGGCTCAATCTGGAGCGTGCCCTGAAAATCGGCGACGAACTCGGCGGTCATATCGTCACCGGCCATGTCGACGGGCTCGCCACCATCGCCGCGCGGCAGGACCTGCCGGCGATGGCCCGCTTCACCCTCCGGACCACGCGCGCCCTGGCCCGCTTCATCGCCGCCAAGGGATCGGTGGCCCTGGATGGCGTGTCGCTGACGGTCAATGAGGTTGATGATGTCTCGTTTTCGGTGCTGATCATCCCGCACACGCTGGATGTGACCACGATCGGTCAATGGCAGAGCGGGAATGAAATAAATGTCGAGGTCGACCTGATGGCCCGTTATGCCGCCAGATTGACCGAATTGAGCTGATTGCCAGCGTTCTGGCGTATTCCCGCTTGGCTTGGCCGGGATGCGCGACTACAAACGCGACTTATTTGTCAGGACAGACACGGACAGCCACTTTGACACGCTTTTAGGGCTGGTACCTATCCTGCAGGTTGCGCCGATCCAGGACACAACCCCGGCGTTTAAATCGGGGGTGTCGGGCCGGCAGACCTGAAGGGGCGGGATCTCCCTGGAAGAGCAAAGCGCGCCTTTTGGGGGAGGCGAGGGCGATCGTGACTGGTTCTGATGAAAGTCCAATGGAGATGGCGATGACCGACGAACCAGCTGCCCCCGTGAAAGACCAGACCGACTCAAGCGAGCCGATCGTCCAGAGCGATGTTTCCAACGCCCGTGCGCTGATTGTTGAGGGACGCTTCTATGATGATATCCAGGATGCGCTGCTGGAAGGTGCACTGGCCGAGCTGAAGGCGGCAGGGGTGGGCCATGACGTGGTCACAGTGCCGGGAGCACTGGAAATTCCGGCTGCCATTGCCATCGCCATTGATGCCGCGTCCCGCGACCGCATTCCCTATGACATGGTGGTCGCGCTGGGCTGTGTGATCCGGGGCGAGACCCTGCATTTCGAGGTGGTGTCGATGGAATCAGCCCGGGGTCTGATGGATCTTGCGGTGGCGCGGAAACTTCCGCTCGGCAACGGCATTCTCACCGTCAACACCAAAGAGCAGGCGCTGGAGCGGGCCTGGGTGAACCACATGAACAAGGGCGGTGCGGCGGCGCGCACGGCACTTGCGATGTTGCGCGTCAAGCGCAACCTCAAGCATGTCAGCTGAAACGAAAGGCAAAGGCGGTTGCGGCAGGATGCCGCAACCGCCTGAGGGGTGCGGGAATCATGGCGGATAACGGCAGGAAGCAGGCACCCGAAGGGGAGAGGAAGGCCAACCGGCGTGGTGCAGCGCGGCTGGCCGCAGTGCAGGCGCTCTATCAGATGGACATCGCCGGAGCCGGTATCAACGACGTTTTTGCCGAGTTCGAAAGCCACTGGCTCGGTGGCGAGGTCGAGGGCGAGAAATATCTGCCGGCGGAAATGGCGTTCTTCCGCGATATCGTCTCCGGTGTGGTGCGGGATCAGAAGAAGCTCGACCCGCTGATCGACGAGGCGCTCGCCAGCGGCTGGCCCCTGAAACGCATCGATGCCATCCTGCGCGCGGTGCTGCGTGCCGGTGTCTACGAGATGCAGCACCGCAGGGATGTGCCCGGGCGCGTTGTGGTCTCCGAATATGTCGATGTCGCCAACGCCTTTGTCGAACGCGAGGAAACCGGTATGGTCAATGCGGTGCTTGATCTTATCGGCCGTCGCTTTCGCGGTGCGGAATTCGGTCGCTGAAGTGGTTGAGAGATGATGGCGGACACCCCGCTGGAGCCTGCTTTGAGTGGCGAGGATGACCTGATCGCGCGTTATTTCAGGCCGCTGGCGCACGATCCCGGCGCCTTTGCCCTGATTGATGATGCCGCCATCCTGCGCCATGAGGGCGAAGACATCGTTGTCACCACCGATGCCGTGGTCGAGGGGGTGCATTATCTTGAGAGCGACCCGCCCGCCAGCATTGCCTGCAAGGCATTGCGGGTCAATATTTCCGATCTCGCCGCCAAGGGTGCCCGGCCTGCCGGCTTCGTGCTGACGCTGGCGCTCACAAGCGCCAGCGATGCCTGGTTGCGGCCCTTTGCGGATGCACTCGGCGCGGACGCCGATCGCTTCTGCTGTCCACTGCTGGGGGGCGACACGGTGGCCACGCCGGGGCCGCAGATGGTGTCGATCACCGCCTTCGGCCGGGTGCCGGAAAACACCATGCTGCGGCGGAGCACGGCGCGGCTCGGTGACTGCGTCCTGGTCAGCGGCACCATCGGGGACGCCACACTGGGCCTCGCGCTGCTCAAATCGGGGGCGAAAGCAGCCGACGTCGCCGAGGCGGAGGCCGCCTTCCTGATCGACCGCTACCGGCTGCCGCAGCCGCGCATGGCGCTCGCCAGCGCGCTGCGCCGCTACGCCAGTGCCGCCATGGATGTCTCCGACGGGCTGGCGGGGGATGCCGCCAGACTGTGCCGAGCTTCGGGAGTCGCCGCCTCGATCGATGCCTGCCGGGTGCCGCTGTCGGCGGCGGCAGCCGCAAGGGTGGCCAGCGGCAACGTCGCGCTCGCCACCCTGCTGTCGGGGGGCGATGACTATGAGATCCTGTGCACTGTGGGTGAGGCCGGCCGTGATGCCCTGATCGCGGCGGCGCAGGATGCCGGCATCGCGCTCACCGAAATCGGCCGTGTAATTGATGCGCGAGCGGGAGGGGCCTGCCGCTTTGATGATGGCACGGGGCGGGAAATGGTCTTCACCCGTGCCGCCTTCAGCCACTTCTAGACAATTAGGCGAAATCCGCCCCGAAATGCCGAAATATATGCCTGAATTCCCGCATCTGGCGTTGCGCCAGCATTATGATTTTGGCAAGGTTGCCTGCAGTTTCGGCCGTCCTGCGGGGGACGGCTTGTTCGTTTTTCATGCCACCTGCGCCTGCAGGCTCAGGGGGTGTGGAGACACAGAAATCTGAGGCGAAATTCAAATGACATTATGGCTGGTTGTGCTCTGCGGGGCACTCTCTATCGTTTATGCGGCATGGGCGACCTCGTCCGTGCTCAAGGCCGATGCGGGCAATGCGCGCATGCAGGAAATTGCAGCTGCGGTCAGTGAGGGCGCGCAGGCCTATCTGCATCGCCAGTATATGACCATCGGCGCGGTCGGTGTCGTCATCGTGCTGCTGCTGGCCTGGTTCCTCGGCATTCCGGTCGCTGTCGGCTTTGCCATCGGCGCCATCCTGTCGGGTGCCGCCGGCTTCATCGGCATGAATGTGTCGGTCCGCGCCAATGTGCGCACCGCGCAGGCCGCGACCACTTCGCTGGCCGGCGGTCTTGAACTGGCCTTCAAGGCCGGCGCCATCACGGGTCTTCTGGTGGCCGGTCTGGCGCTGCTCGGCGTCACCCTCTACTTCATTGTCCTGACCAGGATGCTGGGGCACGCCCCCAATGACCGTATCGTGGTCGATGCCATGGTGGCTCTCGGCTTCGGCGCCTCGCTGATTTCGATCTTTGCCCGTCTCGGCGGCGGCATCTTCACCAAGGGTGCCGACGTCGGCGGCGATCTCGTCGGCAAGGTTGAGGCCGGCATTCCCGAAGATGATCCGCGCAATCCGGCAACCATCGCCGACAACGTCGGTGACAATGTCGGCGACTGCGCCGGTATGGCCGCCGACCTGTTCGAGACCTATGCGGTGACCGCGGTTGCCACCATGGTGCTGGCGGCGATCTTCTTTGCCAACTCCAAGGTGCTGCTCGAAATGATGTCGCTGCCGCTCGCCATCGGCGGCATCTGCATCATCACCTCGATCATCGGCACCTTCTTCGTCAAGCTCGGCTCCAGCCAGTCGATCATGGGCGCGCTTTACAAGGGCCTGATCGCCACCGGCGTGCTGTCACTGGCCGGCATTGCCGTCGTGGTCCATCAGCTGATCGGCTTCGGGCCGATTGACGGCGTCGAATATACCGGTCTGGCGCTGTTCGAATGCGGCGTTGTCGGCCTCTTCGTCACCGCATTGATCATCTGGATCACCGAATATTACACCGGCACCAATTTCCGCCCGGTGAAGTCGATCGCCAAGGCCTCGGTCACGGGGCACGGCACCAACGTCATCCAGGGTCTGGCGATCTCGATGGAAGCCACCGCGCTGCCCGCGATGGTCATCATTGCCGGCATCCTGATCACCTATAAGCTGGCCGGTCTGTTCGGGATCGCGATCGCCACCGCGACCATGCTGTCGCTGGCGGGCATGATCGTGGCGCTCGACGCTTTCGGTCCGGTCACCGACAATGCCGGCGGCATTGCCGAAATGGCCGGTCTGCCCAAGGAAGTGCGCAAATCGACCGACGCGCTCGACGCCGTCGGCAACACCACCAAGGCCGTGACCAAGGGCTATGCCATTGGTTCCGCCGGTCTCGGTGCCCTGGTGCTGTTTGCCGCCTATAACCAGGACCTGCAGTTCTTCATCGGCAAGGGCAACGCCTACTTCGCGGGCGTCAATCCCGACTTCACGCTGACCAATCCCTATGTCGTGGTCGGCCTGCTGTTCGGTGGTCTTCTGCCCTATCTGTTCGGCGCGCTCGGGATGACCGCAGTGGGCCGTGCCGCAGGCGCCATCGTCGAGGAAGTGCGGCGCCAGTTCCGTGAGAAGCCCGGTATCATGCAGGGCACCGAGAAGCCGGATTATGGCAAGGCGGTGGACCTTCTGACCCGGGCCGCGATCAAGGAAATGATCATCCCCTCGCTCTTGCCGGTGCTGTCGCCGATCGTGGTCTATTACGTGATCTATCTGATCGCCGGTGGCGGCGTGGTCGGCAAGTCGGCGGCCTTCTCCGCGGTCGGTGCCATGCTGCTCGGTGTCATTGTCACCGGGCTGTTTGTCGCCATCTCCATGACCTCGGGCGGTGGTGCCTGGGACAATGCCAAGAAATATATCGAAGACGGTAATTTCGGCGGCAAGGGTTCCGAGGCCCACAAGTCGGCTGTGACCGGCGACACCGTCGGCGATCCGTACAAGGACACCGCCGGTCCGGC